>JANMUE010000610.1:0-2824 GCA_031391205.1 Lysobacterales bacterium
AGAGAATCTCAGACGGAATTCACCGGAGTTTCATGTTTTCGCACCTGAAAAAGTTTTTACTCGGCCTGCTAAACAGCGGCATCGATCCGAATGATCCACGTTTGAACGATCATTCGAAGCTGCGTCGCGTGCAACTGTTGAATGGCTTCTCGCTGCTGCAACTGCTGACGATCCCTGCGGCCGCTGCGATACTCCTGTCGCAGCATTTCGGGCTCTATGGCCTGAGCTACGCGCTGAATGCCGCGGTTGCACTCTGGGTTCTGATGGCATTGCGCCGGGGCGTGAACCCGCAACGCGTTGCCGTGGTGCACATCAGCACCTTCTTCATCACGAACTCCATCGGTATGTTCTATACCGGTGGCCTGCACTCGCCAATCGCTGCTCAATGTCTGCTTGTCATTGCGACTGCGGGCTTCATGTTAGGTATGCGTGCCGTGGTGATCTGCGCGGTCGGCTTCGTCGTAACCTTCGTCGGGCTCTACCTCATCGAGTGGCGCGTCACGTTGCCGTATGTGATGCCGCCGCAGATGGATCGCGATAGCTTCGCACTGAGCGTGCTGTGTGCCGTCCCGCTGACGCTATCGGTGGTGATCTGGGCCTTCCTGAGTTCCCAGCGAGAACGAGAGAATGCGTTGCTGGCTAGCAATCGCGAACTCGAACTCGCACGCAACGCTGCGGAGCGTGCCACGCGCGCCAAGAGCGAGTTCCTCGCCAACATGAGCCACGAGATTCGCACGCCCATGAACGGTGTGATCGGAATGACAGAGCTGTTGCTGGATACTTCCCTGAACGCAATGCAGCGCGACTACGGCGAGACGGTGCGCGATAGTGCGCAGGCACTGCTCACGGTGATCAACGATATTCTGGATTTCTCCAAAGTCGAAGCTGGCAAGCTAGAACTTGAACAGATCGACATCGATCTGCGTGACACAGTGGAGGACGTCGCGCGACTACTCGCGACGCAGGCGCATACGAAGGGGCTCGAAGTCACCGCGCAGGTCGATTCCGCGCTACCCGACTTCGTCAAGGGCGATGCGGGCCGTATACGTCAGATTCTGCTGAATCTGGCGGGCAATGCCGTCAAGTTCACCAAGCAGGGGGAAGTCTCGCTGGAGGTCAAAGTACTGGAGCAGGATGAGCGCAGCGTGCAGATTCGCTGCGAAGTACGTGACACCGGCATTGGCATTCCCGCAGATCGACTGGATGCATTGTTTACCCCGTTCACGCAGGTGGACAGCTCCACGACGCGCCAGTTCGGCGGCACCGGCCTGGGTCTTTCGATCACGCGGCGGTTGGTAGAACTCATGGGCGGAACCGCCGGGGTCACCAGTCAGGTCGGCGTCGGGTCAACTTTCTGGTTTACCGCGCGATTTGCCACCGTCACGAACGTGCGCGCGCCCGCATACGTGCCGCCCGCTTCCATCCGCGGCCGACGCGTACTAGTGGTGGATGACAACGCCACCAACCGCAAAGTACTGATGGGACAGCTAGCGCGTTGTGGGGTGGAGCCTGTCTCGGCCAGTTCTGCGAGCGAGGCGCTCTCGATCCTGCGTTTCAGTCAGGAGGCGGGCCGCCCTTTCGAGGCCGCGCTGCTCGATCACCAGATGCCCGGCTGCGACGGCGCACAACTGGGTCGCATCATCGTCGACGATGCCGCCCTGAAGTCCACGCGCCTGGTGCTGCTCACGTCTTCGGGTCAACGCGGCGATGGGCAATTGTTCGCGGAGATAGGCTTTGCGGGTTACTTATTGAAGCCCGTGACGCAGCGCGACCTGACGGACTGCCTGAAACTGGTTCTGGCGAAGAGTGCGGAGGCTTGGCACATGCGATCGCAACCGATTATTACGCGTCATGCATTGCGTGCTCAGCGAGCACGAACCCGCGACCGGATTTTGCTCGCCGAGGACAACCCGGTAAATCAAAAAGTCGCGGCACGACTGCTCGAAAAACTCGACTATCGAGTGGATATCGTCGGCGATGGTCAGGCGGCCGTCAGTGCCTGGCAATCAGGGGGCTATGACCTCATCCTGATGGACTGCCAGATGCCGCTGCTCGATGGCTACGAGGCCACGCGCGAGATCCGGCGCCTTGAAAATGGCGCCGCGCGAATTCCGATTGTCGCGTTGACCGCGCATGCCATCAAGGGCGCTGATCAGGAGTGTGCCGAGGCAGGCATGGACGACTATCTCACCAAGCCTATTGACCGAGACAAGCTTGAAGCGTGCATCGAACGTCACATGGCGCGAGATCCAGAGACAACGACTACCGCGAGCATAGCAACGCACAGTGACCGCGGCGCCGAGGTCGCGCTGCCGGTTGACTGGCTTGCCCTGCTCGCGAGCCTCGATGGGGATGTCGAGCTCGCACGCGAGCTTACCGTGCTATTTGCCGATTCCGGACGCAGCAGTCTGCAATCCATAGTCGAGGCACTGCAACGCGGCGACATCGGCGCAGTGGGCGAGCGCGCTCACGCAATCAAAGGCGCGAGTGCGAATCTACGGGCTTACCCCACTACTGCGGCAGCAGAACGACTGGAGTCGGCCGTGAGAGGCGGCGACAACGTTCAGTTGCAGGAACTGACGCACGATCTGAGCCGCGAACTGACTTCTGCCATTGAGTTTCTGGAAACAAAGGTCGCGTAAGTTTCACCATCCTCGACACAGACCTGGCACTGTGAAAGATCGAACCGTGAAGCTAGTCATCATATGCGGCAGGCCACTCTCCAGTGGCCTGCCGGTCGATTGGCTCAGAATCGATAACTCGCACTGAAACTCACCGCGTTGATGTCGAAGCCTTCGTCGGTGTCGTAATCGTCATCTTCATT
>JANMUE010000004.1:0-1731 GCA_031391205.1 Lysobacterales bacterium
CATAACCGTCTTTCACCACCACACCCGACGATGTCGGTAACCCTTCCGGCAGCTTGCCTGCCGTTCGTAACGATTGGCACTCGGGTGTTGCAGATTCCATGTCGGCACGGGACACAGCGCTCCCACTTCAGATGCCGGCCACATCTATCAATATGGCGACTGCAAGTGTTCCTCGAACCCAGAAACAAGATCATCACTGCTACTTGCAGGGGGAGTCCATATAGGAAGGGTTAGGCGTCGCGCTGAAATGTCCCAACGATCCGCCAAGCAGAGGATTCATGGATTCAGGATCTCCGCTCCTACTACTAGCAAGAACGAGGTAAAGAAGAGCCAAAAGAGTGGCCGCCATAGAGGCACGCGTCTGTCGAGTACAGCCTCCTCTGGCTTCGCTGGGTTGTAGTAGATGGTGACCGTCTTGCCAACGGGATAGGGAGAAAGGTGCCTCTTGGCGTCTTGCTCGGTGCTTCTGTTGCTGAGGTAGACGTAGAGCCGGTCGTTCGCGTAGCGCTTTCCCTCCACGGCATACAAATAGCGGACATGGGGACCCCAACCATCGGAGTCTTCTTCAAGGTTGCTTTCCAGAATCTCTCCTGTCGTCGTGGACCAGCGATTTGACGCGTGCTGACGGATCAGTGTCCAGAGTAGGTAGGTCCCGGAACCTAACCCTAGGACAATGCTGATGAGACCGGCGATCTGCGAACTGAGTTGCATGCGTGTCGAAGTGGTGGTTCGGGACAGACGTAGTGACGCCTAACGGTTGAGCTGAGCGCCGCGCGGGCTGTTGTGTGAACTTGGCGCTTTACCTCTCACGCGTGCGCTCCGACGATTTGTTAGGCCTCAAGGAGTGACAATAGGTAGACGGTAACTCCGACCAAGCTGAGTATCGTCCTCACAGCGTGCAGCCTACCCCAATGTACGAGAAGCGCACGTGTCTCTGGGGTGCTGATGTCTCGACCCGATGCAAGGAGCTTGTTGTTGGTGGGCATGATCACGGCAAAGGTAAAAGGCACAACCGCCCCAACGAGCAAGGCGCCGATGAGCCAACTGACCCCGGCACCGAGAAGCCATGCCGTAATTCCACAAGCCAAGCTCAACAGAGCGAGGGGTGCCTGGAGCCAGGTTGCGCGCTGGTAACTCGGTGCCCATTGGAGCGCGGCTATTTTTGTTTCCAGGCCCATCCGGGCGGGATGCTCGGCGACATTAATGTATAGGGCAGCGCCGGCAAAGAGGGCGCCCGCGAGCGTAGCCAAGAATTCAAGAGTTGGAACTAGCGTAGTCATATCTCTTGGGGCCTAACGAGACTGTAGAAAAGTCGAAAATAAGTAGGCTTTTGAATCCGATTAATTTTTTCGAGAATTTCCCGGTTCATATTTAAGATCGTTCCTGCGCCACGCTCGCGAACTGAAACAAATTTTCTCGATACGATTGGAGAGAAATGCTTTCTTCAAAATGATCGTGCCCCAAATCGCTTCTTGCTGGAAGCGTTTTTTCAAAAGGACTTTTCCTACAGTCTCAACGCCAGCGTTAAGAGGCGCGTCGCTTTGTGGCGCGTCCGCTTGAACGCGTTGTTAGACCTGTGGGGCGCTCAGCGAGCTTTCCGGAAACATACTTATGCAGAACGCTGGCAATGAATGTCTGATAAGGAAGACCTTCTTCAAGGGCGCGTGCCTGGATATCCATAAGGTCCGGCGAAGATAAGCGGATATTGACACGCCGTTCTTTGATGAAAGT
>JANMUE010000121.1:0-6984 GCA_031391205.1 Lysobacterales bacterium
TGCGCTTTATGCGCTCCCCACGTTCTACAACCGCTCATTTGGCGCGATGGCGTTGGCGGTGGTCAGCGCAGTTTCATATCCAGCGTTTCCCCGTCCGGCTCCACCTGCAGAATGCGTATCGGCAGGTGGTCGAGCGCGGGCGCGATCCAGATCGTGGTCTTGCGTCCCGAGTCGCGACGCAGACGTTCGACGCGAACTGCATCGAGCTTGCCGCGCGGGGTGTCGAGCTGTTCGGTGCCCATAACCTGGTATTCATTGGTGTCGATTTTGCGTTTGTCGGCGACGCGGTATTGCAGACCCTGTTCATCGCGTGCGACGTCACCCGCCAGTGCCAACACCACCAGATTGCGATCGAGCAGCCCGGGTTCGTATTCGAGGTTGAACTCGCCATCGTCGTCGCGCCCACTGACGCGGCTGGCATTGGGCATCACCGACAGCGAGCGCTTTTTGGACTTGAAGCGCATCTGCTGATCGAACGAATAGCGCAGGGTTTCCGGCCTGCCATCGGACCAGCGGAATTCCGAGCGTTCGTCGATCTCTACGCCGGCGAAGCTGGCCAGGCCTTCAGTGCCGACGGTATGCGTTCGGAACATCCAGGTCTCGGCGTTGATGCGCTCCAGGCTCAGCGTTGCTTCGCCCAGGGCTTTGCCGTTGCGGCTTACCGCGTAGTCGAGCGAGAACGCTGCCGGCTCCGCAGCAGCCACTCCAGCAAGCATCGAGAAAACCAGACTGACAATCAGGCGCGTGATCATGGATTTTCCATCGCAGGTCGATTGCATTGGAGCTTAACGGGGCGAAACTGAGTATTTACCAAACCAGCTCAGAAGGTTTGCGGAACCTTTTGCGCGATCCGGTCTATCAATACCTGGCCGTGCTCGTGCTCGACGCGGCGCGCGGCGTAGAGTGTGATCGTGTCGACCAACAATCGATGCTCGGCAGGCAGCAGGCGCGCGGCCAGCGTTTCGGACGTGTCGGCGGGCAGCACCGGAATGCGTGTTTGCGCGATCACTGGGCCGGCATCCAACGCGGGTATGACAAAATGGACGCTGGCGCCATGTTCGGTATCGCCGGAATCCAGTACGCGCTGGTGGGTATGTAGACCGGCGTATTTAGGCAGCAGAGAGGGATGGATATTGATCAGCTTCTGGGTTCGCGACGCCACCACTTCGGCAGATAGCACCCGCATGAATCCGGCGCATACGATCAGATCCGGCCGATAGCGATCCACTTCGTCGAACAACGCCCGGTCGTAGTCCAGGCGCGAAGCGAATCCGGCCGGACTTAGAATACACGCCGGGATATTGGCGTCGTGCGCAATCGCCTGGGCGCCGGCTTTGGCCTTGTCACTGAATACTGCAACGACTTCCGCGGCAAGTGAACCGGCTGCGCAGGCCGCCAGTATTGCCGAAAGATTGGAGCCCCGCCCCGAGGCGAGCACTACCAGCCGAAGCGGTGCCCGGGTCATGGAATGCGTGATCGCGTCGGGACAAGGGGATGCATCCGCGGCTCAGCCGATGCGCACCCGATCATCGCCATCAGCGACTTCCACCTGTCCGATTTCGACGCTCGCCAGACCATGCGCCGCCAACGCGTTGCGGATCGTGGTCACGTCGCTGCGATCGATCAACAGTGTGAAACCGATACCGCAGTTGAACGTGCGCCACATTTCGCTGTCGGCGATGTTGCCGGAGCGCTGCAGCCAATCGAACACCGCAGGCAGCTTGATGGCGCTGGCGTCGATCGCCAGGCCCAGGCCCTCCGGGACGACGCGGATGATGTTTTCCTTTAGCCCGCCACCGGTGATATGCGCCATGGCATGGATATCGAAGCGTGCCAACAGATCCAGCATGGCCTTGACGTAAATGGTCGTTGGCTCCATCAAAGCATCAGCGAGGGTGACTTCTCCGAGCTTCGCGCCGAGGTCGGCGCCAGTGACCTTGATCACTTTGCGGATCAGCGAATAGCCGTTCGAATGCGGGCCGCTGGAGGCGACACCCAGGACGACGTCACCGGCGCGCACCTTGCTGCCATCCAGCAATTTCGATTTTTCGACGGCACCGACGGTGAAGCCAGCCAGGTCGTATTCGCCGGGGGCGTACATATCCGGCATTTCCGCGGTTTCGCCGCCGATCAGCGAGCAGCCCGCGAGTTCGCAGCCGCGCGCTATGCCGCCAATCACCGCCACCGTGGTGTCGACATCAAGCTTGCCAGTGGCGAAATAATCGAGGAAGAACAGAGGCTCAGCGCCCTGTACCAGCACGTCGTTGACGCACATGCCGACCAGGTCGATGCCGATGCTGTCGTGGCGGCCCAGAGTCTGCGCGAGCTTGAGCTTGGTGCCGACGCCATCAGTACCCGAAACCAGCACCGGCTCACGATAACGGCCAGCCAGTTCGAAAAGCGCACCAAATCCTCCCAGCCCACCCATCACTTCCTTGCGAAACGTGCGAGCGACCAGAGGCTTGATGCGATCGACCACCGCCTCGCCGGCATCGATATCGACGCCGGCGTCGCGATAGGTCAGTCCGGCCGGGGCGGTCGTGTTCGAGGTCATGGGCGTGAGACGAATTGAGGGGCGCGCAGGATAGCAGTGACACCACAGGGGCTTTGGGGCAAAGCCGGGATGGCAGCGGCGGCACGTCAGTGCGTTGCGTCACAGAATGACGTTTGCGGATAGCAGTAGCGGGATTGCAGGGATAAGCTCGCAGTCCCGCCGAGGAGGGACGATCGTGCCAAGATTCCTGCCATTGGGCGCCATCGGGCGCATTGTCGGAGCGTGGAAGGCTGGGGATTGCACTCCAACACCAGCGTGGAAACCGCAGCGATGAGCGTTTCGCTGACCCTGCTGGCACAGAATGCAGCCGCGGTGATCAGCCTGCTTTTCGGGCTGCTGGCGCTGTGGCGGCCGCGGCGCATCGCCAATGCCGTGTCGTTCGAGCTGCGCGGTGCCCGCGGGCGTGCGGAGCTGCGCATCGGATTCGGCGGCTTCATGATTGGATTGGCGGCCTTTGTGCTTTGGGCGCAGCATCCGATGGCGTTCGCGGCGCTGGGGTTTCTCTGGCTGGGTGGCGCTGCTTCGCGCATTCTGGTGTGGTTGATTGATCAGCCGGTGTTGGACCGCAGCTACGCGTTGATTTTCCTTTTTGAACTGGGGAACGCGGCGCTGCTGTTGTCCGACCATGTTGTGGCCTGGACGACCGCCGCTCCTACATGACCGACCGCACCGCCGCTATCATGCCTACTTGCTGAATGCGGAACCCAAGGCATGCACTGGATCTTCGTCGTTTTTACCCTACTGCTGGCCTGCTGCATCCCGGCGCACGCCGCCGATGTAGCCATCTACTCCGGATCGGCCGAAATCGCTTCGCAAAGCGATGTCGACCGAGAATCCGGGCTGCGTGCTGCGCTACGTTCGGTGCTGATCAAGGCATCCGGAGACGCCCGTCTCACCCAGGAGCCGGCACTTGCCAGTGTGCTGGGCCGTGCTGGCAGCCTGGTGCGTCATTACACCTTTCGCGAGTCGGTTCAGACAGCGGCCGATGGCAGCAGCCAATTGCGTTTGCGGATCGAAGCGGAGTTCGACCCACTGGGTGTGGAGGCAGCGCTACGCGACCTGGGGCGTCCGCTATGGGCGCGCGAGCGACCGACGGTTCTGGTGTGGCTGGTGATCGACAGCAATGGCAGTAAGCAAATCGCCAATGCGTTTCAGCAATCGGCGCTCGGCGCATTGCTGTCGACTGCTGCGCAGCGCGGCTTACCGCTACAACTGCCGCGCATGGACGGCGCCGATCTCAATCGCATCAATCCTGTGACGCTCTGGGATGCGCCGCCGGCGACGGTGATTGCCGCCAGCGAGCGTTACAACGCGAATGTGATTCTGGTAGCGCGTCTGCAGAAACTGGCTTCAAGCTGGACCGCGCGTTACACGCTGATCGAAGGGCGGGAGTTCTCGACTTGGGAGGCGAGTGATGCGTTGGCTGCCGGTGTGCTGTCACAGGCCATCAACGGCAGCGTGGACCGCATCGCCCGGCGTCATGCCACCGATCACAGCGGGCCGCCGCTGGGCGTCGTGCAGCTATGGATAGAGGATGTGCGTTCTGCTGCTGATTTCGCTGCGGCGCTGGGCTACTTGACGCGATTTGCCGCGGTGAGCGAGGTCTCCGCCGAAGCTGCCGAAGGCGGTCGGATTCTGGTATCGATGCAGGTAAGCGTCGGCGCACAGCGTCTGCGTCAGTTGTTTGCGATGGACCGCGTGCTGGTAGTCGAGCCGGCGGCGACTGCAACGGATGCGCAGGCCTTTGCACTGCGCCTGATCCACTGATGTGGCGATACCTGCCCAATGCCATCTCGGTGGCGCGTGGGTTGGCCACCTTGCCGGTGCTCTGGCTGATTATCGAAGAGCACTGGCGGTGGGCGTTCTGGGTGGCGTTGTTTGCCGGGCTTTCGGATCTGCTCGATGGCTGGTTGGCCAAGCGTTACGGTTGGCAGGGCCGAATTGGCGCAGGACTTGATGCGCTTGCCGACAAGCTGCTGCTGTTCGGTATATTTTCGGCGTTGGTGCTGATCGATCGGCTGCCGCTTTGGTGGCTGATCCTGGCATTGGCCCGCGATCTGATCATCGTGGTCGGTGCCTGGTTCTACAATCGCCTGATCGAAAAGCTCCGTCCCGAACCGTCGTGGTTGGGCAAGGCAAGCACAGTAGCCCAGATATCGATGGCGTTGTTGATTCTCGCCAACAGTGCCTGGCGGTGGCAGCTGGCGGAGCTTGAAATAATCACGTTCTGGTTGGCAGTTGGGTTGACCAGTCTCAGTGGTATCCACTACATCATTGTCTGGGCCGGCCGCGCGCGTCGTCGCACCGGCATGCGCCCGTGAGGTGTCGCTGGCCCCAGAGCCACCATAGCCCCCTGATTGAGGGGAATGGCCCAGGTTGAATCGCTCCGCTGTTGACAGCGACCCGTATCGCTGTTGAAAACCGGAGCGTGGTAGGCACTAAGCGGTACGGCGAAGACGAAGTCGTGAACTATTCAGAGGCTCACAGGATGATTCAGGATCGTAGATGGCAGTGGCTGGCGGCAACGGTGCTGCTCGCCGTGCTGTTGTACCTGCTGGCGCCGGTGCTCACGCCTTTTGCGCTGGCCGCTTTGTTCGCCTATCTCGGCGACCCTGTTGTCGACCGTCTGGAGCGACGCTTCTCGCGTACCACGTCCGTAGTCATCGTGTTTTCGACGATGACGCTGGCGGTCGCCGGTATTCTGGCGCTGCTGATCCCTGAGATCATTCGCCAGGCCGGCGGATTCCCGGAACAGTTGCAGAAACTCGGCGGCTGGTTCAACGCCGTGCTCACGCCATGGGCAAAGCGCGAACTCGACCTTGACCTCAGCCGGCTCGATGTGGGCTCCCTGCTCGATACTGCACGTGCGCATTTGCAGGATATCGGTAAGGTGCTGCCCAGCGTTTTTGCCGGTGTCGGCAAGTCCAGTGCCGCGGTACTGGGGGTGGTTGCCAATCTGCTGCTTATTCCAGTGATCACGTTCTACTTCCTGCGCGACTGGGATGTGCTGCTGCTGCGCGTGCAGCACCTGCTGCCGCGACCGATCGAGCCGACCGTTACCCTTCTGGCGCGCGAATCCGATCAGGTGCTTGGCAGCTTTCTGCGCGGGCAGCTCTCGGTGATGGTGGTGCTCGGCTCACTGTATGCGATCGGATTGACCGCTGCCGGCATCCAGTTTGGTCTGCTGATCGGATTCATCGCCGGTCTGCTCAGTTTTGTTCCCTATCTGGGACCGGCGATCGGGATCGGTGCCGGTGTGATTTCAGCGTTGGTCAGTCCCGGCGACCCCTGGATCAATGTCGCGCTCGTGGCGACCGTGTTTGTCATTGGCCAGCTTATCGAGAGTTTTTTCCTGACGCCCTGGCTGGTGGGCGACAAGATCGGTCTGCATCCGGTCGCGGTGATTTTTGCGGTGATGGCGGGCGGGCAACTGTTTGGGTTCTTCGGTGTGTTGCTGGCATTGCCGGTGGCGGCCGTAGTGATGGTCGTGCTGCGTCACGCGCATCAACGTTATCTGGCCAGTTCGATGTATGGTGCGCCGGTTGTCGTCGCGGTGGTTGCCGATGCTCAGGGTGTCGAACCGGGCGAAGCGGGGAAGGATGCTGCTGTGCCCACCGCAACTGCTGCGCCGAGCCAGGATCCGATTGCGTGAATGAAACTCCAACAGGGCAGCTGCCATTGCGACTGCGCTTCCCGTCGCCGAGACGTTTCGACGCTTTCGTTGCGGGAGAGAATGCAACCGCGCTGGCCGCGGTGACGCTCCTGGCACAGGTGCCGGATGCCGACAGCCTGTTTCTTTCCGGGCCGGAGAGCAGCGGCAAAACCCATCTGCTAAGTGCGGCCGCGGCCGAAGCGCGTGGCGCGGTTTATTTGCCGCTGAGGCAACTGGGTGCGCAGGCCGAGGCTATGGTCATGGCGGTAGTCCAGGCGCCTTTGATCTGCATCGACGAAGTCGATGCCATTGCCGGACAGCGTTCGCTGGAGATCATGTTGTTCGATTTGTTCAACCGTGTGCGCGAGCATCGTGGCCGCATGCTGTTCGCTGCACGCCATGCCCCTGCGCGCCTGGACATCGCCTTGCCGGATTTGGTGTCGCGTCTGTCGAGCTTGGTGCAACTCTCGCTCAAACCGCTGGACGACACCGCAGCCCGCGAGGTACTGATGGGTCGCGCGCAGCAGCGCGGCTTCGAATTGGCAGACGATGTGCTGGAATTCCTGTTCCGGCGTTTCCCGCGCAATCTGGGCGCCATGCTTGAACTCATCGATCAGCTCGATGGCGAAAGCCTGGCCCAGCGCCGCCGCATTACGGTTCCGTTCATCCGCGGCATCTTTGATCGACGTCCGGAGTGAACCTGTGCGTGGGAGCAGCGTCGTGGGAGCGGCGTCCCGCCGCGATGCTCCTGCTCTACTCTTGAAAGAAAGAGCAAAAG
>JANMUE010000179.1:0-2583 GCA_031391205.1 Lysobacterales bacterium
CTCCGGCCGCGATTGGAAGATGCGCTAGTCCATTCGCGGCCGGAGGCCGCTCCCTCGATCGCGTTGGCGTGCTTTGACTTCGATAAGCGCTCGGAATCTCTTGCGAAATCGCATTCTGATCGATCCGGTACGCGATCAAGCGTGGTTGCCACGCCCCATCCTCGCCGCTGCGCGGCGACCGTCCCCTGAGACTCCAGGGGACTGGATCGGCAGCGGAAAGAAACAGCGAAAATCAGCGCATCCGGATAGGTCAAAAAAGACAGTTGCTCCCACAACGGCGGTCGAGTGTTGATCTGTCAGACTGCGCGCCTTCCAGCGAGTCTGCCGCCATGCACACCGAACCCCACGATCAAACCGAATCGACCGAAGTCGAAGTCGAATACGCTGCGCTGTTTCTGAAAAAGGGCGAGGACGCGCGCCTGCGCCAGGGACACCAGTGGGTATTCAGTAACGAAGTCGACACGCAGCGCTCACCGCTGGCGGAGTTCGAGCCCGGTGAGATCGTGGCGATTTGTGACGCCACCGGACGTGCTTTTGGTCTGGGCTATATCAACCCGCAGGCATTGATCTGCGCGCGTCTGGTCGAGCGTGGCGTGCGCCATCCGATCGATAAATCGCTGATCGTGCATAGACTCAACGTGGCGCTGGAGCTGCGCAAGCAACTGTACGCCGAGCCGTTCTATCGACTGGTGTTCGGCGAGGCCGATGGTCTGCCTGGGCTGGTGCTGGATCGCTTCGATGACGTGATCGTCGGTCAGATCGGCACGCTTGGCATGGAAAAACTGCGCGAAGCCGTGGTTGAGGCTGTGGTCAAGGTGTTGAAGCCGCGCGTTTTTGCTTGGAAGAACAATGGTTCGGTGCGAAAGCTCGAAGATCTGCCCGAGTATTTCGAAGTACCTGTGGGCACACTGGACCCGCTGACGCGTGTGGTCGAGGCGGGCCTGGAGTTTGCCGTCGATATCGAGCATGGCCAGAAGACCGGCTGGTTCTACGATCAGCGCGACAACCGCGATCGTCTGGCGCGTCTGGTGCCGGGCAAACGCGTGCTGGATGTTTTCAGCTATGTCGGTGCCTGGGGAATTCGCAGCGCCGCCGCAGGGGCCAGCGAAGTGATCTGCGTCGACAGCTCGGCAACGGCGTTGAAAGCCGTGACCGATGCGGCAGCACGCAATGGACTGAGCGATCGCGTGCGCACCATGGAAGCGGATGCCTTCGATGCGCTCAAGCTGCTGCGCCAGCAGCGCGAGAAATTCGACGTGGTCATCGTCGATCCACCGGCCTTCGTCAAGCGCAAGAAGGATTTCGCTGAAGGTCGGTTGGCCTATAAACGCATCTTCGAAGCCGCGATGCAGCTGCTCAATCGCGACGGCATCCTGATCGCGTGTTCTTGCTCGCACCACATGCCGCGCAGCACCTTGCTCGACACCATCAATCAGGGTGCCCGCCATCTGGATCGCAGTGTGCAGGTGCTGGCGCAGCTACAGCAGAGCGCCGATCATCCGGTGCATCCGGCGATCCCCGAGACCGATTATTTGAAGGGGTTTATTTGTCGGGTATTGCCGGCGTAAGTACGATGGTCATGTGGGTCCGACCTGTGGTCGGACGCTGTGTTGATGATTGAATGCAAGAGCGTCCGACCGCAGGTCGAACCCACAGAGAGCGAATGTGTCGGGTTCCGAGCATTCGCGGCGGGACGCCGCTACCACATTACGCCGCTCCTACATTGGCATCCAGCACCTGCATCGACACTGCCACGAAGTGGCAGACGCTGCCGATCAGCACGAACACATGCCAGATCGCGTGCGCGTAGGGAATGCGCCGGCTCATATAGAACAGCGTGCCGGCTGTATAGGCGATGCCGCCGCTGAACAGCCAGACCAGGGTGACGGTGTCGATCTGCTGCAGCATAGGCTTGATGGCGAACATCGCGATCCAACCCATACCGATGTAGATCAGCGTCGAAAGGCCTTTGAAACGGCCGGTGAAGAACAACTTGAACACGACGCCGATGAAGGCGATTGTCCAGATCGCCGCGAACAGCCACCAGCCGCCGTGCTCGCGCAGACTGATCAGGGTGAATGGCGTATAGGTGCCGGCGATCAGCACGAAGATCGCACAGTGATCGAACACCTTGAGCCTGGCCTTGACCGGCGGATGTGGAATCGCGTGATACAAGGTTGACGCAACGTACAGCAACATCAATGACACGCCAAAGACGATGGCACTGCCGAGTTGCCAGCCATCGCCCCAGATGGCGGCGAGCGTGATCAAAACCGCGCCGGCACAGAGGCTGGCGACGGCGCCGAGGCCATGGGTCAGCGCACTCCAGAGTTCCTCGCGGAAGCTATGTGGTTCGTGAGTGCTATTCACCGGCGGCTCCATCCCAGGGCAGCCAGCGGAGGCTGACGCAATTGGCACGAGCAAGCAAGTAGGCAATGTGGCGATGTAGGAGCGGCGTGAGCCGCGAAGCCCTTGCTCTACTCGCTTGATTTTGTAGAGCGGGGCTTGCTCCGCTGCTTTTGATCTTTTCGCCAACGTTCAGATCAGATCAAGAGCAGCTGAGCAAGCCCCGCTCTACAAGAG
>JANMUE010000185.1:0-4692 GCA_031391205.1 Lysobacterales bacterium
GCGAACGTCGAGAAAGCCTTCAGCCGCACATGGTAGGTGCCCGCCTGGGCGGTCGCGATGTTGCAGGTCTCGGCATTGCCGCCGAGGAAGGGACGGCAGTCGTACACAGTGTCGGTCGGCGCGCTGCCGAACTTCACGTACATGTCCGCATCACCGGTACCGCCGGCAATCACGAAATTGAGCCCGGTCGCACCAGCCGGCACCACCATCGTGTAGTTCAGCGAAGCGCCGGTTGCAGCGGCAAGACCCGTCTTGGCGACGCCATTGGTCAGCACGGTATCCACCGGTGGAGCGGTGACCGTCACCGACTTGGTGACGTTGTGTGTTGCGCCGCCATTGTCAGTCACCGTCAACACCACGCTGAAAGTGCCAGCCGCGCTATAGGTCTTGCTCGGGTTGGTCGCCGTCGAGGTGGTGCTGTCGCCGAAGTTCCAGCTACGCGATGCAATGCTGCCATCGCTGTCGCTGGAGCTGTCGGTGAAGGTTGCCGTCAGACCACTGGTGGCGAACGTGTAGTTGGCAACCGGGGGAACGTTGACTCCAGAGCTCACCGTTACCGCGCGGGTGATGCTGTTGGTCGCGCCACCGTTGTCGGTGACCGTCAACACCACGCTGTAGGTGCCGGCCGCAGCATAGGTCTTGCTCGGGTTGGTCGCCGTCGAGGTGGTGCTGTCGCCGAAGTTCCAACTGCGTGATGCAATGGTGCCATCGCTGTCGGTGGAGCTGTCGGTGAAGTTGGCGGTCAGGCCACTGGTAGTGAAGCTGTAGTTGGCTGTCGGCGCCACGTTGCCGCCGGTGGGAGCGAAGCCGCCCTTCACATAGACGTCAACCGACTGCGCGCTGCCACCGCTTTCGTCACGGTTGTCGGTATAGATCGCCATGATGTCGTTCATGACCATATCCATGCCGTTGTAGTCACCCCACTCGAAGGAATCTGTAATGTTGACCGAAGTCTGCGAGGTCAGGCGTACCGCCGTACCAAAGGTGACGCCGCCATCAGTGGACATCGAGTAGTACAGGTCGACGCCGCTGCGACCGCTGCTGTGGCGTGTGTCATAGAACATGACGAACACGCGGCCGTTCTGGTCCACCGACATCCACGGATTGAAACGATCCACCGTGCTGATGTCTGCCGACGAGTGCGCCAGGCTGCTGGTCCAGGTGGCACCACCATCGCTGGAACGCAGCACTTTGATCACCGAGTGGTTGGCCGTAGCGGTGGTGTTGTTCTCGGTGGTGTTGGTGTCGTTGTAGGCGATGTACAGGCGGTTGGCGAACGGGCCGCCGGTCGTATCGGCCTGTGCCGAGACGTAGACGAAGGCGCGACGCGTTTCCATGGCCGGGATCGGGAAGTCGAAATCGGCATTGAGGTTCTGTGCATTGACTGCGGCGGCGAATGAAGTACCGCCATTGGTCGATTTCAGCACCCGGATCTGCTTGGCATTGCTGCCACCCGAAGTGGTCGGGAACACGAAGTAGACATTGCCGGTCTTGTCGGACATCAGATCGCTGCCGATACCGCGGCTGGCGCTGTCGAGCGTCAGATTGGTGCTCCAGTTCAGGCCGGTATCGGTTGAGCGCGAGAACTTCTGAACGTTGTTCTCATGCCAGGCCATGTAGATATTGTTCTTGTTGGGCGACGTCGTAAACGAGTCGACATGCATATATTCCTTGTCGGAAACATTGCCAGTCGACAGCGTCTTGGCCAGCGTCCACGAGGCGCCGTTATTTGTCGAACGATAGAACAGCACATTGGTACCGGAGCCGACGACCGTCGATAGCGCACCGGCATAACCGATGGTGCCATCGGGCGACCAGGCAACGGTCGGATCGCAACAGGTATTGGCGAGCGAGATCGCCGAACCCCAGGTCACGCCACCATCAGTGGACTGCCACATTTTCTGTCCGCTGCCCGGACCATTGGTGCCGGAAATCACGATATTGGTGTTGACCGGGTTGATGGCAACTGCCGATTCGGCTGCGCCAGCTGGCGAGGTCATGCGCTTTTCGGTGCCGCTCAGGAAGTTCGGCAGAAAGTCGTTGACCGATTTGCCTTCGCCACCGCCCTTGGTGATTTCATAACCGCCACCATCACGGGCACGTACGGAACCGTAGACGACGCCGTCGATCTTGAAGCCCTGATACTTGGCCAGATAACCGTTCAAAGCGCTGCGCGGATACTGCGCCGGTCCGACGCGCAGCAGGTTGGCGTTGGCCTTACGCATCTCGACACGATAGAAGGCCGGAATCGCGATGATCGCGTCGCCTTCGTTCGGCGAAAGCAGGTCGATGTCTGCCTTGGTCAGCAGATAGTTGCGATCATCCCAGGGGCCGTACTTGTTGAGTTCCGCATATGCGACACGAGCGTCGGTGCCGCGCGATTGGTCGATTGTGAACGTGACAACTGGCGGACGCGACTGCGCCTGCGCGATACCCGAACAAATCAAAGCGACGGCCAGACTCAGTCCGACCGCCTTACTGCGATTGTGCTTGCTCATTGGTTGTGTTTTCCACTGATGGTTTCTCCCCGCGTCAATGCTCACGCACTGACACCCTTTCGGAAGCTGGTCGACGCTCCCCGCGCCTTCCAATGCCGGCTTTCGATCAGATTTACTCCCTGATCGCGCGCGGTCTCATCGCGTCGCCGCTCCCGTCGGACCGACGCGTAACAAGCGACCCGGCCCCTGCGCCGTATCGCGAACTCAATTCGGAAAATGCTGAATCTGGACCGGTGCCGTAATCGACGACCACTGCAGCCAGCTCAAGCTGATCAAACAGAACGCACATCGCACCGCACATACCAGCCAATCCAGCCCTATAACCGGATCGACCCATGGGCCTAATGTCAATCCGTCTTAAGTATGACTTTCCTGCAGCGGCGTGATGTATAGGTGAACGCAGGCTGAAAGTCTTGCTGCACTGCGGCGAAAAACGGCGTTTTTGTCACATTTCTTTGAAATTGAGCGGCACCGACGCCAGACCCGCTGCCTTCCTTGACCAATGCCGAAAGGGCGATGTCAGCCGCTTTGCCTGGACGAATGGGTCGCTTGACCAGGATCAAGTAGCTATTTCGTGCCTTGAACTAACGTCGTGTCCACGCTGGAGACACGAACATGCATGCCGAACCGATCTTCGATCCCGAACTGCTGCGCCGCTTCGACATCTCAGCGCCGCGCTATACGTCATATCCGACGGCGCCGCAATTCAGCAGCAAACATGACGCGGCCAGCTACCGCGCTGCCGCACTTGCGTCCAACGAGGACCCGATACCGCGCGCGCTGTCGATGTATGTGCATATTCCGTATTGCTTCAGTCCATGCTTCTACTGCGGCTGCAATCGGCTGATCTCGCGCGACCCGCTCAAGGGCGGCGCCTATCTCAAATATCTGGATGCCGAACTGCGTATGCAGGCCGAGTTGTTCGACAAGGACCGCACCCTCACGCAATTGCACTACGGCGGCGGCACGCCCAATTTCCTGAGCACGCAACAACTGATCGAATTGACGGCCAATATCGGGCGGCACTTCGAGCTGGACAGCAGTGAACAACGCGAATTTTCGATCGAACTGGATCCACGCACAACCGAGCCCGGGCTGATTGATGGACTGCATGCCGCCGGATTCAATCGCATCAGTCTGGGGGTGCAGGATTTCAACGGCGACGTGCAGCGTGCTGTGAATCGCATTCAGAGCGTCGAGGAGACGCTCGCCATCATTCACGATGCGCGTCGCGTCGGCATGCGCTCCGTCAGCATCGATCTGATCTATGGACTTCCCAAGCAGACACCTGCCGGATTTTCGGCAACGCTGGATATCGTCGCCGATGCACGGCCGGATCGGGTCGCCGTATATAGCTACGCGCATTTGCCCGAGCGCTTCCGCGCCCAGCGCCGCATCCATGCCGAGGACCTGCCCGACGCGGCTACCAAGCTGAGATTGCTGGAACTCTGCGTGGTCAAACTCGGCGCAGCCGGCTATCACTACATCGGCATGGACCATTTCGCCCTGCCCGAAGACGAACTGGTGCGCGCCCAGACCGGCGGCAAACTGCAGCGCAATTTCCAAGGTTACTCAACGCATGCAAACTGTGACCTGATCGGCCTGGGCATGAGTTCAATCGGCAAGATCGGTGATTTCCATCACCAGAACGAGCGCGACCTGCCGGCCTATGTGCACGCACTTGAACAACATCATCTGCCGATTGCACGCGGCATCGAGCTGGACGCCGACGACATCATCCGTCGCGACGTCATCCAGCGACTGATGTGCGATTGCACGCTGGATATTGCAGCGTTCGAGCATCGCCATGGCCTGATCTTCCATCAGTACTTCGGCATCGAGATGCTCAAGCTGCGCGAACTGACCGATGCCGGCCTGGTCGAGCTCACTCCGCAGTGCATCACCATCGCCCGCCGCGGCCGTCTGCTGATGCGCATCGTCGCGATGGTCTTCGATCGCTACCTGCGCACACCGGCGACGGTGACGCAGTTTTCGAAAGTGGTTTGACCGTGTATTCGTTGCCGTCGGCGAAAATTACTTTTGATTCCAGGATGAAGTTCTCCATCTTGCCGTAACGTAGGCTTTTCTCCCCTCCGGCGTTATTGCCGTAGGACCGGCGTTTCTGCTAGTCGTAGCGATCACCCAAAAGAGATGAGGAGCCCCGAATGGCCGAAGTGACCATGAAGCAGCTCTT
>JANMUE010000205.1:0-10203 GCA_031391205.1 Lysobacterales bacterium
GATGCAGTCGAATCTTTCAGGAAAGTTGCCAGACGGTGCGCTTATTCGTTTTTCGATCATCTCCAATGATCCTGTCGAGGCCAGCGCAACATTGACAAATTTTGCAACGCAAATGGCGGGCGCTCTCAATGCTCAAGCCAAAATGATTTTCTTCGGCACCGCGCGCTAGCTGCATGTCTACGCCGATCCCGAAGCGGCAAGCCTGAAATGGTGTCCATGATGGCTAATTTTGCAGCACGACTGTCGCCAGCAGCGCTGAAACGCGCGTCTACAAGCGATACAGGTGTCGTCTTGGGCACGCAAATTGCCTTGAACCTTATACGTGTAGTCAGCACATTGATTCTGACACGATTGCTGAGCCCGGAGGACTATGGTGTACTCGGCATCATTGCCGTCGTGCAGCATTCGATCATAATGTTGTCCGACCTCGGCGTTGATTCCTACATTGTCCGCAAGAAGCTGGAAACCGACAAGCATGCGCTTGACGTTATCTGGACGATAAAATTCATTCGCTTACTGGCTATCGCGTTGGTGCTGTGTGTTGCCGCTTGGCCGCTTGCAGTGTTTTTTGGCAAACCTGAACTGACATGGGTTATCATGATTTCGTCGTTGTCATTTGTCGCAGCCGCCCCGCAATCGCTCAGCATGACGCTTGCGGTTAGGCAGCGGCGCATCATTAAAATAAGCGCGATCGATATCGGTATTTCCATTTTGACGTTAATATTAACGGTTGCGTTGGTGACCGTTGTGCAAAATTATTGGGCAGTTTTGATATCGCTGATTGCCGCCGGCTTCCTGAGAACAATTGTCAGTTTTGTCTGGTATGCCGACTCCGGCCACCGGCTTTCTTTCGACCGCGATGTAGCCAATGATCTTTGGGCGTTCGCCCGCTATGCCTTTCCTTCGAGCGTGTTGACCCTTGCTATCGCGCAGGTCGATAAAGTTGTTTTGGGGGGCACAATGTCGCTGGCACAGTTCGGACTCTATATGCTGGCTGTAAGTATTGCCATGATGCCCAAGATTTTCTCGGACAATATGGGGATGAGGGTACTTTTGCCGGCATATGCGCAAACTTTCCGCGAAGCACCCGAGCAGTTGCCGACCGAGTTTCACAGGATGACCCAGTTTACCGGGCCTGTTTACGGGTTTCTGGTTGGCGGACTGCTGGCATTTGCGCCTGTGGTAATAGCGATGATGTACGAGGACCGTTACGGAGATGCGGCGCGTTATCTGTCGATCCTGTGTATTCCTGTCATGTTTGGCATGATCAACATTGCGGCGACCGAATGCCTGTTTGCTATAGGCGATGTGAGAGTAACCTATTTTGCAAACCTGATACGTTTGGCGTGGCTGGTGCCGACGATGGCATTTTCTTACTGGATGGAAAGCATCAATGTCATGTTGGCGGCCGTTGCGCTCAGCGAACTACCGGCAGGCATTTTCCTCAACTGGTGGCTTTGGCGGAAGGGCATTTTTTCGATAACCAAATTAATGCCGACTGTGCTCGCGTCATTGCTCGGTGTTCTGACAGGCTGGTTGGCGTATCGCGGCGTGACGATGTTTGTGGAGATCAGTCCAATCGGGTTGTTGCCGTAATGGCTGCTTTTCAATGACGGACAGCGCTACGTCACACAGGCCGATCCGTATATTGCTGGTCGCACCTAATGTATCCACGCATATGGGTGGTGAGGCGATCAAGGCGTTCCATACGATGAGCGGTTTGGATGCTTTGGGACTGGATGTGATCCAGCTGACCCACATCCGGGTGCGCAATGAATTATTGAAATCCCGCCCCAATATCGATGTGCGGTATATCGACGACGAACCCATACTTGTCGCGTTGCACCGTTTGAAGCTGGGTTGGCTTTTTTCCGCATGGAGCTCATGGCTGCTCCACCGCGCGGCAAGAAAGATCGTGAGCGCCGAGCAAATTGACATTGTCCACTTTACTTCTCCGATATCACCGACCGTACCCTATTTCCGGATGGAGGGGGTGCCCGTGGTTATCGGACCGCTGAACGGCAATCTGTTGCACCCACCAGCGTTCATTCACCGCGAAAGCCGCAAGAAAAAGCTCGGCGCGGCCATCATCGCTCCATTTCAAATGATCGTCGGCGGCTTGTTTCGAGGCAAGCGACATGCCACGCTGATAATATCGGGAGGCGAGAGAACGGTGCGCGCGTTGAAGCTGGCCGGCTGCACGGATGAACAGATGGTACATACGCTAGATTCCGGCGTCGATGCTGAATTCGTGCGCATGCCTCGTCAGACCCATGCGGGGGAAAACCACCGGTTTGTTTTTGCAGGGCGGCTAATCCACCTCAAAGGCGTCGATCTCCTGATCCGCGCCCTGCGCAACGCACCACAGGCGCAACTCGATATCATCGGCGACGGAGATGAACGCATCGCACTTGAATCGCTGGCCCGGTCGGAGGGCGTTGTCGACCGCGTGCATTTCCACGGCTGGGTTGCGCCCGGCGAGCCGATGCGCACGATATTGGCGCAGGCGCGTGCATTTGTTTTTCCGTCATTGGCCGAAGCAAATGGCATCGTCGTTCAAGAGGCGATGATGACAGGCTTGCCCGTGGTCGCGCTGAACTGGGGCGGCCCGGCGGCACTGCTAAACGCCAATACAGGTATCCTGATCGATCCGGTGAGCGAAGATCATGTTATTAAAGAACTGTCGGCCGCAATGATCATGTTGGGTTCCAATTCTCAAGAGGCGGAGCGCTTGTCCTCCAACGCACGGGCGGCTGCCGAAGCGGCAGGCTTCGCCTGGAAAGATTTGCTAAATTCTTGGAATGAGTTGTATAAAAAACTTGTCAATCTTTAGCTCAAATTCATTGGCGATTTCATATCAATTGGACAAACGCTGAACTCGAAATAGCGAGCCTAACATATTGTTACACGGGCAGACATCTTACATAGATGCTTGCACTTTTCAAATTCTCTGCATAATTAGAACTGATTAGGCATTGCATATAGACTCGGGCCGCTTGTGCTTGGCTGAACTACAACGCTAGTTTTTATGATTGAGAGGGGCATGCTGTTGCCCAGGACCCGACAGAAAACGACATTATTAATAACCTCAACGATTTCCCCTGATTCAGGGGTGCATTGCTTGAAAGTTATTGATTATAAACAACGGCTTGCTCAGTATCTTGAGGCTTTCGAATTTTATTGCAAGACTCTCTTGAGCGGCGTTTTCGACCGCATCGTTTATACTGACAACTCTGGGTATCCGTTGGACGATTTGGTTGCAGTTGCAGAGCGCCTGGACGTTCGAGATCGGGTCGAGTTCATTTCGTACAAATCGACCGTATCTCCCGACAACTCAAGGTATTTTCTTGAAATCAAGCTGATCGACTATGCAATGCGAACGTCGCAACTTCTGAACGATCGCGAAGGCCTCGTCTGGAAGGTTACGGGGCGATACATCGTGCAGAATTGCGCTGAAATCGTTCGCGATTGGCCAGACGGGGCCGACCTTTGGATTAACTGCCGAAACAAACCGTATCCGGTCGTGGATTTCTATTTTCTGGGGTTCCGCTGCGACACTTTCGAATGTCATATCGGTAAGACAATCGACCGATATAAGGGCACTATCGATGGAGAAAAGATTTTGCGGCAGAGTATCGATGCAGGCGAGTTTTCCGATGTCGCGATCGTAAAAAGATTTCGGCGTCCGCCTCGACTGTACGGCACCAGGGGGCATGATGGATCGCAATATGGCGGTCGAAAAGATACAGCGAAGTATTTTGTCCGTCGACTTATGGCTATTGCTGCACCACAAGTCTGGATTTAAAATGGTCAATAAAACTGAAGGATATCAGTATTTTACTGATTCTGTACAGCGGAATATTGTCGATCTTTTGCCGAAATCAGCTCGTCGCGTATTGGACGTAGGCGGAGGCGACGGGGCTTACGACGAGGTCATACGAGCGCGTTGTGGAGCCGAGTTCTGCGCCATTATTGACATCTCGCAAGAGGCGATACGTCATGTCAGCCCGGCAATCGACATCGCCAAAGTGGTGGATATCGAGGATTCAGAAGCACTCGCTGAGTTCTTTGAACGTCACGGACCGTTCGATCTGGTACTCCTTCTCGATGTGCTGGAACATCTTGTCGATCCCTGGCGAGTGTTATCTGTATTGCACGGCCTCATGCCGATGGGCGGACATGTCCTCGCCTCGATACCCAATGTGCAGAACTACCGGATTGCCATAAGGGCGATAACGGGTAGCTGGAGATACCGGGAAAGCGGATTGTTCGACCGCACGCATATCCGTTTCTTTTCACGCCGCTCAGCGGAAGCGATGATGACCGGTACCGGATTGCAACTGGTTTCGACCGGCCGCGCATTCGGCCCCGACCCCAGGGACAGTCTGGCTTCAACGCTTTCGCTGGGATTGCTGGACAATCTGGTTACGATGCAAAACCTGTATCTGGTTCAAAAGGTTACAAATGACGTGACCGACCCCGGCGACTTTGGAGCAAATATCGAATTTAGTTGATTGGGACGTGAGGGGTGCATTCAGTCTTTTCGGTAAGAGCTACACCGCTTTAATCAGTTCCGAACGGTGCGCAAAGGCAGCGGTATCGACGAACGGATGGCCGTCCTTTGCCGCGTTTCCTTGCAGCTGCGATAGGGCGTTTCGGTTTATCGCCAGTGCATGCATGGCTGCCGCCAGCATTTCCGGCTCGCCTTCAGTCAGCTCAACGCCTTGGTGCTTTACAATTAGATCTTCGGCAAACAGGTTATAGTAGCCGACGATAGGCGTTCCTGAGAGCAGCGCCTCAACCAAACAGCGTGGCGATTTAGGTATCTTGTGACAAAACATGAAGATGTCGGCATCACGGATAATTGACATCAACACTTCTCTGTCCGTTAGCGATCCGGGGAATTTAACAAAGCCATCAAGGCCGAGTTCGCTCGTCCGTTGCCGCGCCTCGTCCAAAGCAGGGCTATCACCGAACCAAACCGCGTCGAATTGCACCTTCTCTATCGGGTTTGACGTGACTATCGGGCAAAATTTGTCGATCTCTTTCTTGTGCTCTAGTTCAAATATGGATCTGTTTGCGGCGCTTCATCAAATAGCGGCGCGTGGGCTGTTCGACCCATCTGAATGTCATTGCGGAAGATATTAGCGTGACCATGACGACCAGAGACAACCACAAAGTGCGGATGATCCACGGATCCAAAGGCAAATTTTCGCCCAACCTGCTCCAGAAAAAGCTCAAGATTTGGATAAGGCAAAAATGGTTGAGATAAATCGAGTAGGAAATCTTGCCGAGAAACTGGAAAGTTTGCGCTCCGAGCCATTTCGCTATCACGCCCCGATCGCTCCATGTCGCGGCGACAAAAAGCGTAAAGGCCGGAATGGCGAGGACATCGTTCTTATCGGCCGCCAGCACGTAAAAAGCCGCTACTGCAGATACGATTTGGATGACCGTCAGCTGGGTGTTCGAAAGCGCCTCCATCAGACCGCGATATTTGAACACCAGCATCCCGAGCACGAAGCCTGACAAACACCGTAAGCCCGACAGTCCGGCAATTATGTCGAGATCGCCAGTGGTAGAACCGATGTAGCAGAAAAACCCGACGGCCATCGCCGCAAATATCAGCTCGACGCGCTTTATCAAAAACAGCGCAACCAAAATCGGAAAGCACAGATAAGCCAGAAATTCTGCGCTGATCGACCACGATGGAACGTTCCATGTCGGTGAATGCTCGCCGCCCCACGCGTGCAACAACAGCAATTCGCGCAAAAAGCTGAACGCGCCTGCTGGACTCCAACGAAGCTGATCAATCGGCTGGCCTTGCCACATCACATAAAAAGCGAAAGCTGCGAAGAAGGCAGACAGATAGAGCAGACAAAAAACGTGCAGCGGAAATATCCGAGCGACACGCATTTGGAAAAACCGGATGCATTCGGCTCGTGTCATGCGGCGGTTATCGGGCATGGCGGTGAAGCTGATTATAAATCCGCTGAGAATAAAGAAGAGGTCCACCATAAGGTAGCTTTGCCCGAAAAAGTGGGTGGCTGTTTCAAAGCCAAGCCAATAATCGGTTCCGAACTGCAAGTGATAAAAGACAACCAGAAGTGCTGCCACTCCCCGTAAGCCATTATGCGCTTCTATATACCCCTTTTTCCCCGCCACGAACTATCTCAAAAGGGATTCAAGCGTGACGCTATTCGCTGCAGCCGCGGTGGCACCCAATCCTTGATCCAATGTTCCACCTTGATTTTTACGTCGGTTTTGTCTTCCGAGCCGGGACGGGTTTGAAATGCCGTGGTGCGTTTGGGTAATGAGGCAACACCTTCCAGTGGCGCGGTATAATAATAGGTTGCCATCGAGCGCCGGGTCCGATTTTCCGGACAGACCAGCGGGTCGGGATGGCCGTGATAGCTGTCGAGCGATGTGTTGAAAACTACGGCACGCGCCATGATAGGGGCAACCTTTGCCTCACATTTGGTCATTTGCCTGTCCCACAACTCCAGCGCACCACCATATGCGTCGTCCCAGTCGTCGTTCAGATACACTAAAAGGTTCAAACGCCGTTCCAGGTTTAACTCATCGTGAACATTGAAATCGGCGTGAATGCTTAGGTGACCATTGCGGCGCGTCTCGTGAAGTCCCCCGCCGGCGAAATGATGGTCGGCAATCAGGCCTTCGATACCCGTCATTTCTTCGAGAAAAGCCAAAAACGCATTGCTGTTGAACTCGACCAACAAATTGCGCAGCAGACCCGCGTTGACTTCCTCCGGCGCAAACTGAAACTTCAGCCGCTCCTGATCGCGATCGAAAAACTGCTTTCCTTCTGCTTCAGGAAAGTCGGCCAATGCCTCCCGCAATATTTGGGGGTCGAGCAGGCAATCAACGACGATGTGAGGAAATGGTGCTGCGGTCTGGTATTGCGAGGCCAGTCGCTTTCCTTCGGCGACACAATTTGCGCGATCGAAATGAACAATATCGCCGGTTCGCGAAAGATTTAACACGCTCATAATCCTGGTACCGTCATGACAACCCCCATGTTTGTGGTCGTATAGAATATTGCTTTCGCACAACAGTCTTATGCACGCGTAACATTATCGGCATAGCTTTCAAAAACTTCACTATCGATTTTGGTCGGTCCACTACCCTGTACGCGGACCATTCGTTTCGAGAATAAGGCAGCGCGCGACGCGCCAGCGCCACAGGCCAGAACAAGGAACAATATCAGCATTGGACGCCCGAAAATGGACATGCTGGTAAGCATGACGGCGACAGCAATCAACGATCCAAAGGCAAACGCCGAGGTGTCCCTTAAGATCGTAGGAGCATCGTGTCGATGATGAGTCTGCCAGAATAGAAATCCGATACCAATCAGACATGCTAGAATTACCAGCAAACCTGCGGCGCCGCTGATCAGTGCAATGTGCAGATATCCATTTACCAGATCGACAATTCCCTCGCCTTGAACCAGATCGCGCATATTTTTCAATACATTGCCAATTGCATCGCCGAACAGCGGGTTTTTCCAGAATTCTTCAATTCCTCTAGTCAGCAATTGTTCGCGGTAGTCCATTGTTCCTCTGCCCTCACTGGTCAGACCCAGCAATGTCGCAACACGATGGCTCACGCCGGCCGTGGCAAGCATCACAAGGGCGGCAATTGCCAACAGCGCCACTTTGATAGTGACACGGCGGAACTGACGGCGATAAAGGTCGAGTGCGAACAGCGCGCCAAGTGCTCCGATCCAAGCGCCGCGGGACTGCGGAGCGATGAGGCCCGTCACCACGACAAGGCCGAGCAGCATGTAATGCCAGCGTTGCTTTACCAGTCGCCTGATCGACAACAAGGCAATGATGCCAATAGTCATTGCAAACGCCAGTGACAGCGGCTCCGAATAGGGACCGGGGGCACGCATCAATCCGCCGCGAAGCTTGACGCTGGCGCCCGAACCAAGCTCTATCCCGTAATGTGCCCATATTCCCCGGTACAGCGGCCAAGTCCGCCACACTTCAAATATCGCGATAGTCGAAAGAACGACAGCAGATCCGGCCAACGCAAGCATGACCGACTGCGCCTGCTTTTGCCCCTGAACACTCCGCGAAACGATATAATAAGGCAAAATATAGGAGAGAATATAATTCAGGAATTCACGCAGCGCGTTCGTTGCCGTAGTATCGCGAACAGCCGCTAGAATAAATATCGAGAAAATGACGAATACAGGAATATCGACCGGACTGGCCTTGGCTTGTCTAGCGTGGCCACCAATTATCAATCCGATCAATGCGCCGATTGTAAAGGCGTTGCCGAAGCTGAAATCGAGCAGATAGAGGCTGCCGATAGCAATCGGTTGCGGCACCAAGGGCAATGTAATCATGCCAAAGACATAGATGGCTCCGAAATGCGCACGCTCGCGCCAGAATAAAAGCATCATTAGCCCGATAAGGACATTCGAGATACCAATTCCTGGCGAAAGAAACGCAATGGTCACAGGTATTGCGAATGCGCACGTTAGGCAGATCACCAGTCTTCGATGTTCGCGAAAAACGCCGTAGAGAAGCGCAAAGCCGACTCCCGCTGCAGCAAGCAGGTAAGCCAGATTATAGAAAACGAACAGCACTTACTTGTTCAAAAAGCTTTGTACGGCACGCCATTTCGGTGCTTCCGAAGGATTCTGATCGGCATATTCACGCAATCCCCAACTTCCGTGTTGCGATATCGGGCCCGTATGCGAATATAAAACCATCAAGTCACCAATTTTGCTCTGCCAGCGGTTCAGGTAGTTTTTATAAACCGTTTCCATTCGCGCGTCGCGTTGAATTTGCGTCGCAAACTGGACATCTGAAGTAACGATATGCTGACCGCCCTCATAGGCGATGTAGCGCTTGTTGAAAGATTTTGCCACTGTTTTGGCTTGTAATGCCAGATTCAGCGTTTCGTCTATCGCGGTATCGAGATCGGCAAATACCTTATCAAGATTTTGTGCGGAGTAACCAGCCGTGCTAAACTGGATGTAAGGTGCGGTGGCGACCGCATCGACATATTGTGCGGTTCCTGGAAAACTCAAAATCTGTTCGACCGACCACGCGCCAGCGTTCTGCGCTCCTACGACCCGAACCAGCCGACCGCTTTGCCCAGCGAAAACTTCGGTCCATATTTTGAGCGTTTCTGCACTTTTCTGCGAGTAGCGAAAAATCATAGCCTGATGATCGTTACTGGACAACTTGAGTGCCTTGCCCTCTTGCGCGGCCTGCTGCGTTGAAGAAAACTGGTAGTTCCACAATTCATTGCCCAGTTCGACATAGACCTTGCGGCCCGGTGCAAGCTTGTCGCGAACGATCTTAGCAAAGTTTTGAATGAAGGTTTCGTCGGCGTTATAGGGCATGCAGAACCAGGGATCGGCACCCAACTCGTTGGCCAGAGCAATCATGTCCTCAACATTGGCACCTTCATCGTCATTCGTCCTGAACTGATGCGTCGCCGATTGAAGTTTCGACCACTGGCCGCCCTTGTTGATGTTTACCAACTGCCAATCCAGAAAACGGACAACCTTAAAGCCCTGTAATGACGTAGTAAACGCAGGTGCGTAAAGTTCCGATTGAGCAATTTCAGGCTCGCGACAATCGATCTTCCGTACCGGATCGGCAGGATTTGTTTCTCTTATGTCTATCCAGCCGCCATCTTCCGGCTTGATTGACCAAGTAACGTTGAAATCTGCATAGCCTGTCCCTTGGGCCTTTATTTTTACTGCACCGTCACTGCCGAGCTTGCCTTTCCCTTCATAAGTGCATCGAATAGTCTTCGTACCAAACGGCCCCGCTATGGGCGGAATGTTGATCAGCGCGATTTCGCCCGGATTGAGATATTTCACCGCACCGTCCTGATCAATCTGCGCGGCGGGCAAATTGCCGTAGCCATTGGTCGTGCGCCAATAACCCGGCGCTACCAGATTGGCATAGCTGCGCTGGTTGCCGTAATAAGCAAGGCCGGCAAGATTTATACCGATCGTCATCGGCGAAATAGCACCTGTCGGCGGCGGCGGCGGCGGCGGCGGTGGAGGCGGTGGTGGAGGTGGAGGTGGAGGTGGAGGTGGAGGTGGCGTCACAACAACAGGCGGCGGGGTGACGACAACAGGCGGCGGGGTGACGACAACAGGCGGCGGAGTTATGACGACAGGTGGCGGGGTCACAACCACGGGTGGTGGCGTTA
>JANMUE010000220.1:0-1565 GCA_031391205.1 Lysobacterales bacterium
TGCCCAGCACCTTGGTTTGCGCGTCATCAGCGGCATACGCATTGCCTATGGCAAACAGCGCCAGTGTTACCAGCAATGAACGCAAGATAAGTAGCTTATTCATGAATGCCCCCTGTGGTTATATGCGCAGCGCTAGCCTAGGGCCTGTCGTCAAACTATTCCATCGCTGCGACGGAGGTCAGCAGGGTTCAGGACGCGGCGCACCGAGCGCTGTTTACTTAACGTACTCAAGCGAGGTGCAACAAAGTCCTGAACCCTGCTGGCCCCGTCCCTTCGGGTTGGGCCCCAGAAAGCGCCATGCCGCGTTACTCGTCGTTTATTTGGAATGACCAAACCTCACTCCTCGCGCCTTGCCTGGCGCTTTCTGGGACTCCAACGCAGCGATCCGCTAAGTGTTAACAGACCCTAAGGCTGCTACATAGACCGAGTGCGCAGTTTTTTAGACGTTTTTGCTTCAATATGTGTACGTCACGGCCATTCTGGATACAGCCCAGCTACCCAATGAAAGCGGAGATTACGCGAATGTGTGCTCGTTTGATCACGCTGCTGCCGCTTGCGGCGATGCTGCAAATGTTAATAGGCAGCTCGGCAGCGCTTGCCCAGGCGCCGCCCGCGACCACGCCGGTCCTGCCGCAACTGAGCGTTGATTTGAATTCCCTGCAATATCCCAGCGCAGCGCAGCGCGCGGGGTTGCAGGGGCGTGTACTGGTGGCCTTCAGCATCACCAAACGCGGTCGAGCCGACGAACTGGAGGTCGTGGAAGCGGAACCAGTGGGCGAATTCGACGCGGTTGCCATCAAGGCCATCAGGCAGGTGCGGTTTACGGTTCCGGACGATTGGCAGGACAGCGGCAACGTAGGGCATCGCTTCCAGATGACCGTACTGTTTAAGATCAGTCCTTGCGTCGCGCCCGCCTGCGTGGCGCCTAAGCCTCATGCGTCAGCCGCCGACTTTCTGGTGATCGGGGCGGAAGCCAAGTAGGAGCGGGCCATGCACGTGGATATCGGGTCATATCCATTGATGTCACTAAAGCAAGCCCACGATGAAACGCAGCGCCTGCGGGCCACTCCCCTTGAAACCCCATCGAGCAAAGGGACACAACGGAAACGTGTGATTGGGCCGCACGCCACAAAACCACCGATGAACTTAGCCGGATTCTGCATCGTTCCTCAGAGACCGTGGACTTTCATCTGTCCAATGCCATGCTGAAACTAGATGCAATAAATCGAGCCCATGCAGTGGCGATTACCTGCGTGTGCGGGTTGATTGCAGAGTTGTAGTAGCTATTCTGATTACCTCGTGGCTGCCATAACTTCTTGCTTGGTGAGGCTGGTCGTCAGTTTGCCATCCGTCATCGACAGCGTAGCGGCAGGAATAGACACCAGTTTCCCTTCGACAATCACCTGTGCAGAGCCGTCGTCGCCAACGCGGTACACAGATCCTATGCGGGCGCCATCGGCGGTAACCAGAGTTTTGCCCTTGCTGGCGACTGCCTGAGCTACGGCAGGAACGGCCGTGACAGCGCACATCAACGTAACTAACCACAACTTCTTCATAGCTTCTCT
>JANMUE010000225.1:0-1365 GCA_031391205.1 Lysobacterales bacterium
ACGCCGCTGGGCTTTTTGTTGCCCAACATCGTCGGCGGTTTTGCATGGCAACCCCAATTGAAGACTGTGGATGTCACTGTTGGCGTAGAACGCCGCGCGGTCACCAGCAGCGTATTGTCGTATGCCGGCATGCGCGACCCCACCACCGGCATGAAGTGGGGCGGCGTGGTGTCCACCGGCGCTTATTTCCAAGCCGGTCGCTATCGCCAGAATTACAGCCTGTCAGGTTCATTACGCGCTGCGCAGCTCACCGGCACACAGGTGCCTGGCAATCGATTCATCGGCGCGCGCGCGGCCGGCGATTGGCGCTGGCTGGCCGGCACACACAATCAGTCGTGGCTGGGTCTGGCGGTGACCTACTGGAACTATCAACACAACTTGCAGAACTACACCTTCGGCAGCGGCGGTTATTACAGCCCGCGTTCTTACGTGAGCGTGGCGCTGCCGCTTGAATGGCAGGGACAACGCGGTCAGTGGAGTTATAAACTGCGCGCCTCGACGGCGTACAGCGCCAGCCAAACGCAACGCGCTGCCTACTTCCCCAAAGATGCAGCACTGCAACAGCAAGCGTTGAATCAGGCGCAACTGCGTGGCGATGACGAACCTTATTTCCAAACAAGCCGAGGCAGTGGCATCAGTTTCGCCGCATCAGCGCGCGCGGAATATCGACTAAGCCAAAACTTCGTACTAGGTGGACAGGCTGCAACAGATCGCTCCGACTACTATCACCCCGTCGAGCTATCGCTGTATCTACGCCATGCGTTTGGCGGTGTCACCGAATTGTCTGCACCGCCTAGACCCTTGCGGCCTTATAACGATTGAAACATCACGACGATCCAACTCGCGATGCAAGCTACGGATCTGTCATTTCGACCGGAGGGAGAAATCTTTCTTTTGCTCGGCAAGTATTGTGTTATTGATGCCGGAAGGATTTCTCCCTCCGGTCGAAATGACAACCATACGCTGCAACAGCCAATGCTCCTCAACGTTGCAGGCGACTCATTATCGGGAATACGAGCTAACTAGATCGTCTCGCCCCAACTATTCCATGTTCCATCCGGCGTGCGCATCATGGCTTGTTTGCCCTGCGTGACTATTATCGTGCCGTCGTTCTCCGCGATGGCATCGGTTGCAGGCAGATCCTGCACATAGTCTGCGAGCGCCAGATTTGTTTTAGCAAAGGGATTGTCAGCCATGAAACGCGCCAGCAATTCGGTCAACGCCAGATAACTCACTGGCGTATCCACGGTTGTTAATGCAGCGTCGGCAGCCTTGCCGGAGGCATTCACCAACATCACGCCCACCGGCACCTGGGTAATGGCATGCGTCGGTATCTCGCGCAAGCCTTGCATCTGACGCTTCTCG
>JANMUE010000253.1:0-2126 GCA_031391205.1 Lysobacterales bacterium
CGTGCGGACGCGGGTAAGTGAAGCGGTATCCTTTCAAGGTTGTGCCCGCGCTGCACATCCGGAGCGTTGGGCCCCGGCGGAGTAAAGGAATCATGGCTCATCACAGTGGCGAATCTCGGCAACCACTTCACTGCACATCGCGGGCCGCGAACCCTTCGCGTTGCAGCTTCGTCAGCCGTCAGACATCGCGTGGCCCATCGTTGTCGCAAGTATTTCGCTTCATCACTGCACCCAACCTCGGCAAGGTGGCGCTCGTTAAGCCAGGCCCGCGCTGCTTGCAGCTTCGGTCGGCATTGCCTCAGAGGTGCATCGGTTCGTTGCGCATCGCCGCCAATCGCAACGTTGCCCCAGCATCGGTTAGCTTGTCGCGGTGTCATGTTCGGCGCTATCGTTCAAGCTCGGTGCCCAACCATCGGTTCGTGCGGACGCGGGTAAGTGAAGCGGTATCCTTTCAAGGTTGTGCCCGCGCCGCACATCCGGGGCGTTGGGCATCAAAGGAATAGTTGTGACATGAGCTTCCTCAATTCATTCTTCATCGCTGCGAACGAGCACTATCAAACGTATTGGGCGTCGCGAAGCATGGCGGCTATCCTCGAAATGCCACTGCAGACTCGTGTTCGTCGGCTGCAATTGAAGGTCGCCATGGTTTTGGCTGCTACGGTTTATTTAGGGTTCAGATTCAGGAACGAAACAGGTCTGCTGTTTGTGCTTCCTTTTGTACTCTTCGTCACCATGTGCCTTCTTTACGTCTGGAAGCGCAGGAGCATCATTGAGTAATGTTGGTAAATAAATCACAGCAATCCTGCCCAACAAAACGCTCAAACCGATCGCACCGAAGCGGCGCTCCGGTTTAGCGTTGGCGTTGGATGTAAGACACACGGATATGAAACACGTAGTACTTGCCCTTGCTCTCGTATTTACATGGCCAACACTTGCGTCGGCTGGCTGCACGCGTAATTCGTACGGGGTTTTTGAAGACATTACATGTGCAGTATCGGCGCAACAGTTGGCGCGGAAGGAACTAGACGGCGTGTTGGCTCAATTGTTGGGTCAGTTAACTCCGGAATCAGCTAAGGCATTGCAAACCTCACAGCAAGCATGGGCAGGCTACATAAAGGCGGAAGCAGCCTTTGTCTTTGGCCAAGAAGGTGATGGTTCTGCAGGACAATTGATCTTTGCGAACACTGAAGAAAAAGCCACGCGTGCCAGAATTAAGGAGCTTCGCCAATGGTTGTCGCAGAAGTAAGAGCATCCAACCAGCCGCTTCATGTGATCGCTCGAAGACTCGCTCCCCATGAGCGGCAGCGTTAGGGCTTAAGAAGCAATATGAAATACCCTGAGCAATGGCGTGAATATCGGCGTTGGCACTTGCTAGCGTGCTACGGTTTGCTTGGCTTTCCCGTTGTTGTTTTCGTTTCCATCGCCCTCAAGGTCTGGGCGGGTGTCGCTTCATCTCTAGTCCTCGTCACGCTTTCTGTTCTCTGGGTTTCACTTTGGGGCGTGGCTGCTCTGCATTCTGTTAGGGTTCCATGTCCACGTTGCCGCGCGCCGTTTCTTGCAAGGCAAAATCCGCAGTTTCAGCTTAAGCGTTGTTGCTCTCAGTGCGGGCTGGGTCTGTATGAGCAGCCCTAACCAGCGCATCAAGTTCGCTCCCGCTGGTCGCCCGACTCGCAAAAGCGAGGCGCTTTTGCTCTCGGCTTATGCGGGGCGTTAGGGCTAAGAGTCATGAGTGCAGCACCTGCAGCCTCGTTGATTGCTTGCCTTTTGGGTGGGCTGTTTTTGTTTCATGTGCATCGGCTCAACTCGTTTCGCACAGCTTCCACGAAGTTCCGGGAGTCAGTAATGAAAGAACTTCTCGGGCTATATCCTTATCCCACCCAATGGCCAAGCGACATCAACGTGCGCCTTCGAAATGTTTTTCCTGTGCTCAGTGCAAGCGCCGAGGAATTTATTAGGCACCTTCCCAAGAAAGAACAAGCTGCTTTCGCGCAAGCCTGGTTCAACTATCATCACGGGACCGGTCGAGAAGTGGATTCGAATTGCTATCTTCATTACGTCACTTCGGACGGTTCAGATGGGACTAATGATGGCAAAAAGGTCTTTGATGAAAATGTCAGCCACTTACT
>JANMUE010000260.1:0-3501 GCA_031391205.1 Lysobacterales bacterium
CGCAATAGCGAATATCGCGAAGATTATCTGAGCACTGCCTAAGCCAATCCCAATGATGAGTGGGATCAGCGGGTTATCAAGGAGATCGGCAGCAAACGCCTGCCGCTGCTGGATCGCGTCGAGGTGTATCCGATCGAGTCCGAGCAATCACTGTTTCTGGCCTTCATGAATGGCGAACATGATCTGACGCCGGAAGTGCCCGCCACCTATCACGCGCAGGTACTGCCCAACGGCAAGCTGGCGCCGACACTGGCGGCACAGGGGGTGCGCGCCTTTCGCGAATTACAGCCCGGTATCACCTACGACACGTTCAACATGGAAGATCCGGTCGTAGGCGGTTACGACGCACAACGCACGGCACTGCGACGCGCCATGGTGCTGGGTCACAATCGCAATCAGGAGCTGGTGGTGATTCGCAAGAACTCCGCCATCGCCGCGCAAAGTCCCGTACCCCCGGGCGTGGTCGGTTACGACCCTACTTTTACTGCCACTGGTCAGGATTACGATCCGGCGCGGGCCATGGCGCTGCTGGATATGTTCGGCTATGTGGATCGCGACGGCGATGGCTTTCGCGAACAACCCGATGGCAGCCCGTTGCACATCATCTACAAAGGTTACTCCGGTGGCCTGACCTATCGCGAGCTGAATAATCTCTGGATCAAATCCATGACCGCCATCGGCATTCGCATGACCACCACGGCAACACAGTTTGCCGAACTCATTCGCGACCAGAAGGTCGGCAAATTCCAGATGACCGGTGCGGCGTGGCTGCTGGACTATCCAGATGCCGAGAACTTTCTGCAATTGCTGTATGGACCCAACAAGGGCGTGTCCAACAACGGTCGTTTCGATCTGCCGCAGTACAACGATCTGTATCGTCAGGCCGCGGCCTTGCCGGACAGTCCCGAGCGCAATGCCATCTATGCACAAATGAATCGTTACGTACTGGCGTATGCGCCGTGGCGACTGGGCGTCAGTCGTTCCTATGTGCATGTGATGCGACCCTGGGTGCAGGGTTATAAGAAGCATCCCATGGAGCACTTCAGCTTCAAGTATCTCGATGTTGATCTGCCGGCCCAGCAGGCGGCGCGACCATGAATCTGTCCACCTTCCTGTTGCGCCGTTTGCTGCACATGATTCCGACGCTGTTCGGGGTGATGCTGATGGTGTTCGTACTGTTCAACTGGGTGGGCGGTGATCCGGCTTACATTCTCGCCGGCAAAATTTCCGATCCTGCTGAAATCGAAAACATCCGCCGGCAACTCGGCATCGATCGGCCTTACTGGATGCAGTTCTGGCTGTTTACCCAGCAGGTATTCACCTTTGATTTCGGTCGCAGTTGGGTCACCGAAGAGGCCGTGTCCAACATTCTGCTTTCGCGTGTGGGCCCGACGCTGACCATCATGGTGCCGGTGCTGCTGCTGGAAACTGTGCTGGCGGTGTTGTTCGCGGTGCTGGTGGGTTACGTGCGTGGTTCGCTGACAGATCGCATGGTGATGATCAGTTGCACCGTGGCCATGTCGATCAGCTTTCTGGTGTACATCATCGTCTGTCAGTGGCTGTTCGGCTTCAAGCTGGGCTGGTTTCCGGTGCAGGGCTGGTCGGACAGTTTCATCACCAATCTCACTCGTTATGCACCGCTGCCGATCCTGCTGGCGGTGCTGGTCGGACTGGCGCCCAGTGTGCGGCTGTATCGCAGCTTTGTGCTCGATGAAATGAATCACGACTATGTGCGCACTGCGCGCGCCAAAGGTCTGTCTGAAAATAAAGTGATGCTCAAGCATGTGCTGCGCAACGCGGCGATTCCCATCCTTACCAATCTGGGGATCGCCTTGCCCGGCCTGTTCGTCGGTTCGTTCCTGCTGGAAGTGTTCTTCTCCATTCCGGGGCTGGGTCGCGAAGTGGTGGAGTCGGTGAACCGCAGCGACTTCCCGGTGATCAAGGCCATCACCGTGTATCTGGCCATGCTCACCATGCTGGTTAATCTGCTGGTGGATGTGTTGTATCGCTGGGTTGATCCACGGGTGACGTTCAAATGAAAAACACCGCGATCAACCTGGCGCAGGCACAGAACTCCGCGAGCCCATGGCAACTGGCGTGGCGACGGCTGCGTCAGGATCGCATCGCCATGGGGTCGCTCGCGGTGACTCTGTTGTTCATCGCCATCATGCTCGCCTCTTACACCGGCTTGATTGCGCGCAACTGGAATGTGGAGGTGGCCAACTCCTATGCGGCGCCGACCTTCGACAAGGTGACCAGCACCACCGATGCCAACGCGCCGGTGGGCATCCCGCGTCCCGAGGCCGGACCACCGGTGGATATCTCCGACATCGATCCGCTCGCGCCGCGTTATCAGGAGTGGCAGGAACGCACCGCGGCAATCGCGGCAGTGCAGGCCGAACAGGCCACGCGTTTGCCGTTCGGTGCCGACAAGTGGGGCCATGATGTGCTGGCCAAAACCATCAAGGGTTCTGAGGTATCGATTACCGTCGGCATCGTCGCTGCGTTGCTGGCAGTGCTGATCGGCACCACACTGGGCGCACTGGCCGGCTACTTTGGCGGTGTGATCGATACGCTGCTTGAGTGGCTGTACAACGTGCTGACCTCGCTGCCCTACATCCTGCTGATTCTGGCGGTGGCCGCAGTGTTCAGTCGCGGCTTTACCACGATTATTTTAATTCTGGGTTTGACGGGCTGGACCGGCACCTATCGTCTGGTGCGTGCCGAATATCTCAAGCACACCGAACGACCCTATGTGCGCGCTGCTCAGGCATTGGGTGCATCGCATGCCTCGCGCATGTTCAAACACATTCTGCCGAATGTAAGCCACGTCGTCCTGGTGCAGTTCTCGCAGAACGTCGTGGGCTTTATTAAAGCCGAAGTTATCCTTTCGTTCCTTGGCATGGGCGTGCCGGTGGACATGGTGAGCTGGGGCACTATTCTCGCTGAGACTCAGGAAGAACTGGTCATTGGTAAGTGGTGGCAGTTGGTTGCGGCTGGCGGCAGCATGGCAATTCTGGTGACTGCCATCAGTTTGTTGACCGACGCTATGCGCGACGCGCTGGACCCGAAGCTGCAGGAGTGAGCAATGGCCACGCGCAAGAAAAAGACAGCGAGCAAAAAGAGACGGATGCAATCCAAAGCGTCTAAGCAGACTCGGGCGGTCCGATCCGCTGATGTCGTCACCAAGGCGGCAAGGGGCGGACGTGGTGTATTGCTGAAGGATTTGCGTCGTCTGATCCACGAAGCGCAGCGCGCGGCTGCAGTGGCGGTCAATGTCAGTCTGACCATGTTGTATTGGCGGGTTGGCAAGCGCATTCGTGAAGATGTGCTCGCCTGTCAGCGCGCCGATTATGGCGAGCAAATTGTCGCCACGGTGTCGCGACAATTGGTGCGTGAGTATGGTCAGGGATTCGCAGAAAAAAATCTGCGGCGCATGCTGCAATTTGCTGAGGCATTTTCTGACGAAAAGATTGTCGCCACACTGTGGCGACAATTGAG
>JANMUE010000300.1:0-3135 GCA_031391205.1 Lysobacterales bacterium
GAGAGCGTAGCGAGTGCTTTGCTGAAGCGTCTCGTCGGATTCCACGTAGAGCGTCTGAGTCTGCACGTCCCAAACGATCTGGTTGATGCCAATCTTGCGGACTACCGGCGAGCCGCCGTCAGCGGCATCGGTATCCCGATCCTCATCATCGCTTACGTCGTCTTCAGCATCATCTCTGTCCGCCCTGGGCGGTATCGCAACGAGGAAGACGTTGTTGGAATTGACCGAGTTGACGTCGATGTTTCCGCTGAAAGGAATCGCCAGTTGCGGGTTGAGGTTAAATCCATCGAGCGCGTTTAGGACGCTGACGTCTTCACAGTCAGAGGGCCCATGTACGCAGTCGGGCATTGGCAAGTTCACCCGCAGGCCGGTCGCCTGATTGGGATCCACGACAGTGCGGTAATCGGTTGGAAACGGGGATCCTTCTAGATTGCTTGGAGTGAATCGAGGAGAAACACCGGTGCTAGGCCGCACCTCGTGCCGGAGGGAACTCACTCGATCTACATCGGGTACGGATTCGCTACCTCCGCAACCAAGCGCAGTCAGGAAGATCGACGCAACGGCGACGCGATTCAAAATGCTCATCATTCAGTTCCAGTTGAGGTGGAGAAAAGACAGCAGGGCAATTGTTTGATGGGCTCCTCAAGAGCGGTCTGTTCGTCGATGCCTTGGGCGGCGTTAGATTCGCCTGTACCGCTGCTCTCCAATGCCTCAAGCGACTGAATTTCTATCGAGGCTAGTCCGGTCGCGCATTCAAGTCTATTCTTTTGGCGTACCTAGAATGCGTGCATCGCTCAGCTTGGGAATGGCTCAACTACAGTTGCGTTGGATAACAGAAGCGTTGTGACTGAACTAGCCCCCTGATTCACCGGACACGGTTTCTCACTTATCTTTAGCGGTAGGAGAAAGACCATGTCTATGACCAATCAGAACGATAAGCGGATTGAAGTACTAGCCGTCCAACGCCGACGGCGTTGGACCGCTGCAGAGAAGCTGGCGATGGTGCGCGAAACGTACGAAGTCGGCATGTCGGTGTCGATGGTGGCGCGCCAGCACGGCGTGAACCCGAATCAAGTCTTCCAGTGGCGCCGGCTCGAGCGCGACGGCGCGCTCACTGCGGTCGGAGCCGGCGAAGCCGTCGTGCCGGCCACCGAGCTCGACAGTGCCCGGCGCCACATCCGCGAGTTGCAGCGGCTGCTGGGCAAGAAGACGCTCGAAGCCGAGATCCTGAAAGAAGCGGTCGAGGTGGCGCGCGAGCGAAAGTGGATTGCGCGCTCACCCTTGTTACCCGCGGACGATCGATGAAGACGGTGTGCGACGTCCTGGGTGCAGCGCGCAGCAACGTTCATATGCGGGTGCATCGCGGTGCCGATTGGGTCGACCGGCGCAAGAATCGACATCCGCGCGACGATCACGCACTGAAGGCTGAACTGCACGCCGTCATCGCGCCGCATACGACTTATGGTTATCGCCGGGCGGCGGCGTTGGTCAACCGCCAGCGCTGCCAGCTGCAGCGCACGGGGGTCAATCACAAACGCGTGTATCGCGTCATGTGCGAAGCGGGCTGGCTGCTGGCACGTCATACCGGACGGCCATTGGACAGCCGCGCTCACGACGGCACGATCGCGGTGACAGCCAGCAATCGGCGCTGGTGCTCCGATGGGTTTGAGATCGGATGCGCCAATGCCGAACGGGTGCGCGTGGCCTTCGCACTTGACTGCTGCGATCGCGAGGCGATGAGCTGGGTGGCCACCACCGGCGGCATTGATGGCGATCTGGTGTGCGACTTGATGGTCGAGGCGGTCGAAACGCGCTTCGGCGACGCCATTCCCGACTCGCCGATCGAGTGGCTGACCGACAACGGCTCGCCCTACGTGGCGCAGCACACGCGCTCGTTCGCCCAGCAGATCAATCTCGTGCCGCGCACGACGGCGATCAACAGCCCGCAATCCAACGGCATGGCCGAGAGCTTTGTGAAAACATTTAAACGCGACTACGTCGGGCAAATGGATCGTATCGACGCCATGACAGTTATGCAGCAGTTGCCAGCCGCCTTCGAGCATTACAACACCGTGCATCCGCACTCAGCCCTTAAAATGCTGTCGCCGCGTTTGTTCCGGCAGCAACAGGCTCACTTAAGTAACAGTCCGTGTCCGGAGAAATAGGGGCAACTCCACATTGGCGAGGCCATCAGCGACGAAGTCCATTGACCAACTAACGTTGGGTGCAGTGGGTTTGGGCAGCGGCCGGCGCTCCACCGAGCCGATGCGTTTGCGCTTGCGCCTCCGCACGGTCAAGCCGGCATCGCGATACAACCGATACGTGCGCTTGCGGTTGATCGGCATTCCTTCACGACGCAGCGCTAACGGCTTTCACGCGGTGACCGCGCCAAGGCATTGCGGCCGAATCTCTCATTTGGCGACCGCTTTGAACGGATTTGTCACGCGGACCTTTTTGAACCGCTGGCCATCGCTCAAGTCTTCACTGAACAGGACGGCTGAGCCGTTGCCGATGGCCGCTGAAACGATATTAGCGTCGTAGATGCCGATCCCGGTGCTCTGCGCGATATCGACCGCACCACGCTGTACTTCGACCGACAGCGGAAGGACTTCACAGACATCGGCCAATCGATCAAGAACCTCGCGAACGTCTTCCCACGGCATTTGCCATTTGCGACGCATGACATGGGTTGCTTCGTTCAACACCTGAACGCTGACGACGGCGCCGGCCGAGAGAATTTCCTCCGCGCGGTCCGCCTTGGCCGCGTCCGATGACAGCAGATACAGAACTACATTGGTATCGACGAACGGTCTAACCGCGCTCATTCGCTTCGATGCGATCGAATCGGAAGCCGGCGGGCATCCGTCCGCGATATTTGCGAAGGCGCTTTAGCAGGTCGCGATGACTGGGAGCCCTCGCAATTTCGAACGTCCGCGTCCCCGCGACATGAATCTCGATCTCTGCGCCATCTTCCAGCGCCAGCGCTTCAACCACCGCAGAAGGCAGACGAACCGCGAGGCTGTTTCCCCATTTGCAAACTTTCATGGGAGCTCCTGATAGATATACGGTAATGAATTGTATATCAATAGGCTGGCGAGTGGTCCGCAAACGATCGAGGCTCACAGCAGCACGGCG
>JANMUE010000314.1:0-2792 GCA_031391205.1 Lysobacterales bacterium
TCGAGCTGTCCGTCAGGTCGCCGTAGTGCAGCTTCAGTTGCTGGTTTTCGATGTGCGGATCTTCATAGATGTGATCGATGCGCTGCGTGTTGAACGACGACGCGCGCCGTTTGATGCCGTGCACCTCGTAGCCCTTCTCCAGGAGGAACTCGGCAAGGTAGGAACCGTCTTGACCGGTCACTCCGGTGATGAGCGCTTTTTTCAATGAAGCTCCAAATCATGTGGGAAGTTAGAAGCAATCTGATGGCACAAGATCGTCCCGCCATGCATTAACCGACTACGTCGCTGTGGCCGCGGCGACGCAAACTGGTGCGATCGTAGGGACAGGTTCATCCGCATATCCACAAGCTGCAACTGGATTCTTCTTGATGACAAAGCAGGCGTGATCCACAGCTGACCCGTTGCCAGGTACGAATAGACCTGATGCTGATCCAACCAACTGCTTGGCAAACTGATAAGCATGCAAATAGCCGGTAGGCCACAGCTTAAATAGCCTCACCTTTGTCTTCATGTCGAGTCCCGGCCGGTGATGCCCGTATCGGAAACGCCGAACATCTTTGAGGAAGAAACCGCATTGCTCGGGTAGCAGCGAACGGATCCAACGTTCCGAAATAAAAGAAATATGCTCTGGATTTGCGAAGTACCAATTCAAGGCTGGTCGCCATTGAGATAGGAATACCGCAGCATCACCCGAGGACATAATCAAAGTTCCTGCGGGTTCAAGTTTCCCCAGCATTTTCTGTAAAAATTCTGATGGGCGAGAAACATGTTCAATCACGTCAAAACATGTGATGAATCGAAATCGTGCATCGGCTGGAATGATATCCAGGTCATACCAGACTTTCATACCCCGAGACTCCGCGAATGCAGCAGCATTTCGATTTACTTCGACACCAAACCGCTGAATATCAGGGCGTAATCGCTGCAGAAATTCGCCCCTGTTGCATCCTACGTCAAGTAGATGCAAGCGAGAATAGGTATCGGCTTCGACGATATCTTTCGCGTAGTCGCACTCAGGCCTCGGCATTTTTGACGACCAAACGGAGCCATCCAGCTCGTTATACAAAGCGTGCGCGGTATTCAATTCCAGCGGCGGAGATTTAAAAACCAAGTGACAGCGGAGGCAACGAAAAATACTGACCGTACCAAAAGGTTGTGTTACCAAAGCACCGCCGGCGTAATGACCGAAGGACACGGCGGGGCCAACACTCTCCAGTGCAGCGCTTCCACAATCTGCGCAATTTATCGGCTTATTCATTGATAATCAAGATCGACTAACGTACAGTAATACTAAAACTGGCGTCCCAGCGCACGCTTGGCTTTGAGGATGAGGAGTGCTAGACCGGGGATTCGCCTTACCTTGCGCAACATCGAACTGGCGAGCGAAGCATTTCGGCGAAAATGTCGTTTATCGACCCGGTCAAAGAGGCTTCCATCAGGCACTAAGTAGCGCTGGCGCATCCTTGATATTGCGGCCAATGACTGGGTAAGATTATGTTCGACGTAGTCGATCATTGCAGCCCACGCGATGTCGTTACCCAGATGGAAAGTTAATCTCTCGGCGCCCATGCTTTTTATGCCCTCTGGCGCAAGGAGGTCGAGTTCCATGACCAGAAGGTTATCGAAATGCGGCGCGCCAATACAGCAGCCCCCGAGATCAAGAGCGCCCAACATATCTGCGGGAATGACAAAACAGTCATAGCCCTGACCCACTGGACCAGAAGCGGCATACATTTCGTCCAACGGTTTATCGGCAAAATCTGCATTGATATTGACTCTGGAGACCGTGAAGGGTGTTTCTAGTCCTACTTTATCAATGATGAATGCATACAATTCGCCGTAAAAATAGGGCTGCACCGCAATATCCATGTTACTGAATATGATGTGCGAAGTACTCGCCTTCAACGATCCTACCGCGAGAATATCTGCGATCAGCGGCAATGGCCTTTTGGGCGAGAGGGAAGCAATATCTTGAACGGTGCGCGTGAGATATGCCGTCTCACTCGCCGGTGCTTCGATGGCGGATTCGTCTCCGCGCAAAACAACCGCCCGACATGTGACTGCAATGCCTTGCTTAACCGCCGCTTCATAAGCAACCCGCAACGACATCCATGTCACACGACTGGCTACAGCGTGCGGCGATCCAACTCGGGCGGGGAAAGGATTCAGAACATGGGTGAAGGAAACGACGGAGTTCATTGGCTACGCCTCACTACCGTTTCAGTCGGCCGATTGCACGCATCTGCTGCAACGCGACCCAATTGGTCACTGTGTATGGACCCTGCCAGCGCAGCGACAGTGACTCTGCCCTGCGGTAGATGTCGGTGATATCCACCGGAATGGCGGCGAGCCCCTGCCCTTCGATCAGTGGCCCGAGCAGCCGGAACTCGTAGTTGCGACGGCCGTAGCGCACGGCGCGCTTCCAGTAAACCTTCCAGTCGCTCGGGCGCATTGGCGTGAAGGGCTCGAACCGAAAGCCTGCGTCGGGGCAAACAACGATGCGTTCGTCGTCGGTGCCATTGGTGGTTGGCTTCAAGTCCCATTTGACGAACGCGCCGATCATGCCGTCGTCGCCTTCTAGCTTCAGTGGCACGCGCACGCGATGTTCCTGCAGGCGATCGACGAAGCTGCCGCGCAGCGAATACAGATTGGCCACCAACGCATGCTCCCGAAGCATGGCTTCACAGTCGCGCGCTGCGTTGCGGCCCGTCAGTGGCACGGCCGCAGCCGCATTCGCGTAGGGCGTGTTGTCGAGTGCGCGCGCCATCGCCTTGAAGGCACCCGGCGCGGCA
>JANMUE010000332.1:0-1757 GCA_031391205.1 Lysobacterales bacterium
TGCGGAAACTTCGATGTGAAGGCACACGGCTCGACGACCGTGCCATAGCTGCCCGTTGCGCCCGCTTGCAGCCAGCGTAGCGCGCTCATCTGCGAGCTATCGGTCAACTGTCCGCCGAATGAGGTGAGATGATCGGCGACGGCACCCGGCAAAAAGCGATTGGTCTCAATATCGGGAACAGTCACCAGGCCGGTGAAATAAAACATTACATCCTGTGAGTTCTTCAATGAAATTTCCTTGATGACGTGTACCCGCAATTGATCGTCAAATACGCGGCGCGTGTCGTTGTAAAACACTCTGCGCGCGCTGCGCGCCTCATCGGGTGTGACGAATAAATACGCCGCTGCATCGGGAAGCGAGGCATCGGCGGCGATACCGCGCTCGATTAATGCTTTGGCTGCGGGCAAATCAAGTGCGGCCAGCATCATTGTTGGTCTGATATGCAGGCTATCGAATGGCGCGCGGCTTCTGCTATCGAAATAATCGCTATTCGCCGTCAGCGCGCAGCCTGACGCGCAATAGCGGTCATTGAAGCCAAACGCAAAGGCTGCGGTAATGGACATGCAGCCGACGCGATAAGGCGTTGCCCACGTAAGTGCGAGTGCTTGTACGCGCGCCGGCAAGCGCGCATCGAGAGTTTTTTTCTGAACGGAAAATTCGCCGGGGGACAGCACGCTGTTTTTCGAGAAACGCAAATGGACAACGTTGGACGCTGGGATTTTACGGCGCTGTTGATAGTAGTTGCCTATTGCAACGCTCAACGGGTCATCGTCGTTAATGACCACGCCCAATTGCTCTGGTTGCAAGGCATTGTCGGGCGGTAACACGGTGGGGGCGGCGACGCTCGTGGCTGAAAACAGCAGGAGCGCGGTTAATACTGAGCCATGCGTTAGAAGCTTCAGAAAACGAAAGCAGTTCGATAGCCGGAAATTGTGCACGTGAGAGAGTGGAATATCGGTGCTCTGCAGTGGTGTTGGGCGAGGTGTCCATTCTAAGCGAACGCTACAGAACACGAAAAGCGCGGGGCTCAACTACTCCAACGCTTCCTTCGCACTCACCACCGGCCGACTAGCGCGCGTACCGCGCATGCGACGATCGGGGTCGCTGGGATCGTTCGGCGAAAGTTCGACCCAGTCGTCATGCACCGCGAGAATGGTGCCAACAAACGGCATGTCGCCGAACCGTTCGGGAATGCGATAGCTGACGACATCGCCGACCTTGAACGTGGCGGGATCGAAGTTGAATTCAAACGGACAGGTTTCGCCTTGGCCTTGCATCTCGTGTTACTCCGGAACGTCATCGTGATTTGTTGATTTGAGCTTCGCTCGGTGCTCTAGGGTCTGTTAACAATTAGGCGGTCGCTGCGACGGAGGTCAGCAGGGCTCAGGACGCGGCGCACCGAGCGCTGTGTACTCAATGTACTCAAGCGAGGTGCAACAAAGTCCTGAGCCCTGCTGGCCCCGTCCCTTCGGGTTGGGCCCCAGAAAGCGCCTTGCCGTGTTGCTCGTCGTTTATTTGGAACTACCAAACCTCACTCCTCGCGCCTTGCTTGGCGCTTTCTGGGACTCCAACGCAGCGATCCGCTAATGGTTAACAGACCCTAGGTTCTTATAAATATGTCGCGCACATTCTTTATTACCGGCACCGACACGGGCGTGGGTAAAACGCTGGTGTCGTGTGCGTTCATGCACGCGCTGAAGGCGCGCGGCCTCACCGTCGCGGGTATGAAGCCGGTAGCCAGCGGCAGCGAGCGCACG
>JANMUE010000369.1:0-2421 GCA_031391205.1 Lysobacterales bacterium
GGGGGGCGCCCCCCTTACGGGCGTGTTGGGGCCCCCCCTGGGTAGGTAGGATTTTGCCACCCCGTCCCTATATTTGCACCCGGCCCCCCCACCTGCCGGGACCCACAGGAATCCGCTCGTCATTCCGAATCTGGCGGGTTCATGCAACAATCTCCAACACGCGCCCATAGCTCAGCTGGATAGAGTGGCAGCTTCCGAAGCTGTAGGTCGGGGGTTCGAATCCCTCTGGGCGCGCCATCTTCGCTTGAAATCCCGGCAGCTTCCGTATACCGGCAATTGCTGGCCGAAAGGACAGGAGTGCAGGATGCAGCTCGAACCCGTCCACAATCAGCACTCCGAAGCGGCGAGCAACGTCGGCTCGCAATCCTTGTGGGCGGATTTGCGTGACGCGATTCGTGGTACCGGGGCGGACTACACCAAGATTCCGATGCGGCGCGCGGTGTTCCTGCTGGCGGTGCCTATGGTGCTGGAGCTGGTGCTGGAGTCGACGTTCGCGATCGTCGACATCTTCTTCGTCGCCAAGCTCGGGCCGTCCGCGGTGGCGACGGTCGGATTGACCGAGAGCTATCTGTTTCTTCTGTACTCGATCGCGATGGGCCTGAGCATGGCGGTGACCGCGATCGTCGCGCGTCGCGTTGGCGAAGGCCGGCAAGACGAGGCAGCGTTCACTGCTGTACAGGCGATCCTGGTCGCGCTGCTGGTGTCGGTTGTGCCGGCGATCATCGGCATCGTCTATGCGAAGGACATGCTGCGCCTGATGGGCGCTGACGCCTGGAGCATCGAGCACGGCTATCGCTATACGCAGTGGATGTTCGGTGGCAACGCGGTGATCATGCTGCTGTTCGTGATCAATGCCATTTTCCGCGGCGCCGGCGACGCCGCGATCGCGATGCGCGTGCTCTGGCTCGCCAATGGTCTCAACATCCTGCTCTGCCCGCTGCTGATCTTCGGCGCAGGTCCGATCCCGGCGCTGGGCATTGAAGGCGCGGCGATCGCGACCAACATTGGCCGCGGCACCGGCGTCGCGTTTCAGCTCTGGGTGCTGTTCCGCGGCGGCAAGCACATTCGCGTACTCACCGAACAGCTGGTCTGGCGCGGCAGTCTGCTTTGGCAGGTCGTGCGCACTTCGCTGGGAGGCATCGGCCAGATGATCATCGCGATGACGTCGTGGATTTTCCTGATGCGCATCCTCGCCAGCGTCGGCAACGAGGCGGTGGCTGGCGCCACGATCGCGATCCGGATCATGATGTTCGTGATGATGCCTGCCTGGGGCATGTCCAACGCCGCCGCCACCCTGGTCGGGCAAAACCTTGGCGCCAACGCGCCCGATCGCGCCGAGGCCTCGGTATGGCAGATCGGCCGCTACAACATGATCTATCTGGTCGTCGTATCGGTGCTGTTCTTCCTGTTCCCGCAGGCGCTGATCGGCTTCTTCACCGACGATGCCAAGGTGATCGCGATCGGCGGTGAATGGCTGCGCATCCTGTCGTATTCGTTCTTCGTCTATGGCTGGTGGATGGTCGCCGTGCAGGCGTTCAACGGCGCCGGCGACACCACCACCCCGACCAAGATCAACTTCGTCTTTTTCTGGTTGATCCAGATCCCACTCGCCTGGCTGCTCGCGTTGCACCTCGGTTGGCAGCACACCGGCGTGTTCTGGGCGGTATTCGTATCTGAAACCGCAGTGGGTCTCTTCACGCTGTGGCTGTTCAGTCGCGGGGGCTGGAAGACGGCGCAGGTGTGATGGCTGCGGCCCGGTTTGATCACAGGACACACACGCATGGCCAGAGCATACGTCTACGTGCTGCCGCTCAGCGGTAGCGATGACTGGCTCAAACTGGGGCGGTCGAATAATCCGTTGCGGCGGGCGCAGCAATTCAGCCGCAGATACTACGAACTGTTCGATCTGGCTCTGTCTTTTCTGGTGGAGGTCGAGACGGTCCGTGATGCAGTGGCGGTGGAGCGCAGCCTGCGCGTCCGCATGCGTCAACACAAGTCGGTGCAGCCCTTGCTGGTGAAGCCGTCAGCAGGCGGCAAGACGGAGTGGCTGCGCGGTGCGCATGCCGGCATGCGCGCGGCAGCGCAGGTATTGCGCGAATCCGGTTACCGGGTGCATGACCCCGCCGATGCCTGGTTTCGCGATGCATTGCGGGCGCGATGTTTCGATCTGCATCCGTGGACGAGCAGTGTATGGCGCGCCTGCCAGCTCGATCCGTACTCGGGTATCGATGTGACGTTACCGGATGATGTCGCCAGTCTGGTGCGCGATCACCTGGATGGCTTTGGTGCGCTGGGTCTGGATATCGACGAGGAGTTGCCGCTTTCGGTGCGGCGCTGGTACGGGCGGGGCGATGTAGGAGCGGCATGAGCCGCGAAGCTCTTGCTGTCGCTCTGATCGTAAAATCAGAGCGACAGCAAGAG
>JANMUE010000450.1:0-6301 GCA_031391205.1 Lysobacterales bacterium
CCTTTAAGCATCAGAGCCAAGGCTTCGCGGCGGGACGCCGCTCCCACGTTGTTTGCCGGCATGTTTCGCTGATCGACTCGGAATAAGGGACAATTGCGGCTCACACCGCTCCACATCCGAGACGCCCATGCGCTTTGAAGGCACTCCCGCCTATGTCGCCACCGATGAACTCAAGCTCGCCGTCAATGCGGCGATCACGCTGCAGCGGCCGCTGCTGATCAAGGGCGAGCCCGGCACTGGCAAAACGCTGCTCGCCGAGCAGGTGGCGGCGGGATTGAATGCGCCGTTGATCGAATGGCATGTCAAATCCACCACCAAGGCGCAGCATGGGCTGTACGAGTATGACGCGGTATCGCGGCTGCGCGATTCGCAGCTCGGTGATGGCCGGGTCAGTGAAATCCGCAACTACATCGTGCCGGGCAAGCTGTGGGAGGCGTTCAAGTGCGAGCAGCGCGCGGTACTTCTGATCGACGAGATCGACAAGGCCGATATCGAGTTTCCCAACGATCTGCTGCGTGAGCTGGACCGCATGGATTTCTTCGTGCACGAAACCCGCGAAACCATCAGCGCCACGCACCGGCCCATCGTCATCATCACCAGCAACAACGAAAAAGAACTTCCGGACGCCTTCCTGCGCCGCTGCTTCTTCCACTACATCCGTTTCCCGGATGTCGAAACCCTGATGCGCATCGTCGATGTGCACTTCCCCAAGCTCAAGCGCGACCTGGTCAACGAGGCGCTGCAGGCCTTCTTCGGCCTGCGTGAGGTGCCGGGATTGAAGAAGAAGCCAAGCACGTCCGAATTGCTGGACTGGATCAAGCTGCTGCTGGCCGAAGATATTCCGGCGGAGACATTGCGCGAGACCAACGCGCGCAAGCAGATTCCGCCGCTGTATGGCGCCTTGCTCAAGAACGAGGCGGATGTGCAGTTGTTCGAGAAGCTGGCGTTCATGACGCGGCGGCAATGACATGTGGGAGCGGCGTGAGCCGTGAAGCTTTTTTCCACGCTTCGATACATCCATCAAGAGCATCGCGGCTCACGCCGCTCCTACAATTTATCTGAGACATTTACCAAGAGCATCGCGGCTTACGCCGCTCCAACATGTCTATTACATGCTGATCTCCTTCCTGCTCGCAATGCGCTCCGGCGGTCTGAAGACCAGCCTGACGGAATTTCTCAGCCTGCTTGAGGCGTTGAAAGCCGGCATGGCGCAGGCGTCGATGGACGAGTTCTATGCCTTGTCGCGGCTCTGCCTGGTCAAGGACGAGACCCAGTACGATCGTTTCGACCGTGTCTTCGCTGCGTACTTCAAGGGGGTCGAAGCGACGACCGCCAAACTGTTCGGCGACATCCCCGAAGAATGGCTGCGGCTGCAGGCCGAGCTGCTGCTGTCGGACGAAGACAAGGCCAAGCTCAAATCACTGGGTGGGCTTGAGGAACTGATGCGTCAGTTCGAAGAGCGCATGAAGGAACAGAAGGCGCGGCATCAGGGCGGTAACCGCTGGATCGGTACCGGCGGCACTTCACCCTTCGGCAACGGCGGCTTCCATCCCGAGGGCATGCGCGTTGGCGGCGCATCGAAGGGGCGCAGCGCGGTCAAGGTCTGGGAACAGCGCGCGTTCCGCAATCTCGATGATCAGGTCGAGCTCGGCACACGCAATATCAAACTGGCACTGCGCCAGTTACGCCGTTTTGCGCGCACCGGCGCGGCCGATCAGTTCGATCTGCACGGCACCATCGACGGCACTGCGCGCAATGGCGGCTGGCTGGATCTGCGTTGGCAGAAGGAGCGCCACAACGCCGTCAAGGTGCTGCTGTTCCTCGATGTTGGCGGTTCGATGGACGAGCATGTGCGCGTCTGCGAAGAACTGTTCTCGGCCGCCAAGGGCGAGTTCAAGCATCTGGAGCACTTCTACTTTCACAACTTCGTCTACGAGCGGGTCTGGAAGGACAACGCGCGCCGCTACAGCGAACACACCCAAACCTTCGATTTGCTGCACAAGTATCCGGCCGACTACAAGGCGATCTTCGTCGGTGATGCCAGCATGAGCGCCTACGAGATCACCCAGTCCGGCGGTTCGATCGAGCACTGGAACGAGGAAGCCGGCGCGGTCTGGATGCAGCGCGTCCTGGATGTGTATTCGCGTGCCGTCTGGCTCAATCCGGTGCCGGAATCGGCCTGGGGCTACACCCCCTCGATCGCGATCACCCGTGAGCTGATGGGCGATCGCATGTACCCGATGACGCTGGCCGGCCTGGGTCGTGCGATCGAAAGACTGCGGCATTGATGGGTACCATATCTGTGGGAGCGGCGGTCGTCGTAGGCAGGATGCCGAAAGACGACCGCCGCTCCCACGGGCGAGCGCCGCCTACTCGCGATAGAATCCGCCTCTCTTTGACGGAGCCGCCCATGTCCATTTCCTGGTTCTACGCCGACAATCAACGCCAGCAGCAGGGTCCGGTCGCGGATTCCTGGCTAAACAGCGCCTATCAACGTGGCGAAGTAACGGCCAATACCCTGGTCTGGCGCGAAGGTATGCCGCAGTGGCTGCCGCTGTCACGCGTGGCTGCCGAGCTCGGCATCGTGATGAACAACCCGCCACCGGCGATGCCGCAGCAGCAGATGCCACGGCCGCCAGTGGCGGCGAAATCCGGCAGCAGTGGTTGTCTGATCATCGGCATCATCCTGCTGGTCGGTCTCGTTGTCGTCGGTGGCATTCTGGCGGCCATCGCGATTCCCGCGTACCAAGACTATGTTGGCCGCGCCAAGGTGGTGAATGCGCGTTTCCAAGGCAATGCCCTCAAAGGTGACGTGGCCGCGTTCTACACCGGTCAGGGCCGTTGTCCGGTCAATGATGACGAGGGCTTCAATCCGCCGACGAGCTACTCCAGTACCGAAATTGCGTCGATCAATATCGGTGCACTCGACGATGGACGTTGCGCCATCCAGATCCTGTTCAACAATCTCGGTTCGCCCAACACCCAGGGCGCGGAACTGGTGCTCGCAATGGACGGCGATCTGCAGTGGACCGAGACCAGTACCCTGCCCGAACGCTATCTGCGCGGCAGTTCGCAGCGTCAGTAACCAGCACCGTGGGAGCGGCGTCCCGCCGCGAAGCTCTTGCTCTCTCTCGATAGTCAGAGCAAGAGCTTCGCGGCTCACGCCGCTCCCACACGAAGCGTTTGATTCCAGCGGGTGCCCGTCATGTCCTCTCCACGTTTGATCCTGATCGACGGCTCCGGGTATCTGTTTCGCGCCTTTCATGCGTTGCCGCAGCTCAGCAACGAGCATGGCGAACCCACCGGTGCGCTGTTTGGCGTGGTCAACATGCTGCGCGCGCATATCGCGCAGAAGCCCGAATACCTCGCCTTCGTGATCGATGCCGGCGGCAAGAATTTCCGCCACGAGATGTTCCCCGCGTACAAGGCCAATCGCCCGCCTATGCCCGAAGACCTGCGTGCTCAGGTCGAACCGATGCTGGCGATTGTCGCGGCGCTGGGTATCCCGGTGCTGCGCATTCCCGGTGTCGAGGCCGACGATGTGATTGGCACGCTGACGTGCCAAGCCTCGGCGTCGGGCATCGATGTCACGGTATCGACCGGCGACAAGGACCTGGCGCAGCTGGTCGACAAGCATGTGCACCTGGTCAACACCATGTCCAACCAGAAATTGGACGAGGCCGGCGTAATGGCCAAGTTCGGCGTGCGACCGGATCAGATTGTCGATTACCTGGCGTTGATGGGCGACAAGGTCGACAACATTCCCGGCGTGGAAAAATGCGGCGAGAAGACCGCAGCGAAATGGCTGGCCGAATACGGCTCGCTCGATAACGTGATGGCCAACGCCGACCGCATCGGCGGCAAGATCGGCGAAAACCTGCGCGCGGCGCTGGGGCAATTGCCGCTGTCGCGCGATCTGGCAACGGTGCGCACCGCGCTGACGCTGGACCTGCGACCGGAGCAATTGGTGGCGACCGCGCCACATACAGAAGACCTGCGCGCGCTCTACACGCGCTATGGCTTCCGTGCGGCGCTGCGTGATCTCGACGCTGCATCCGGAGCGACATCGGATGCGTCCACGCCTGCAGCGAAAATTGTCGCGCCCACCACGCCTGCAGCGCACGTAGAAGAGGCGCAGGCATTACCGGAGGCCCCCGCGGAGACCCGCTACGAGGCGGTCATGGACGTCGAAACACTGCAGGCCTGGATTGCACGCCTCAGTGCTGCATCGGTGTTTGCCTTCGATACCGAGACCACCAGCCTGGATGCGCATCAGGCCGAATTGGTCGGTGTGTCGTTTGCCTGCGAGGCCGGGCATGCGGCCTATGTGCCGCTGGGTCATCGTGCGCCCGGTACGCCGGCGCAGCTCGATCTCGACGCCACACTCAAAGCGCTCAAGCCGCTGCTGGAAAGCCGGGACCACGGCAAGATCGGCCAGCACGGCAAATACGATATGCACGTGCTGGCGCGCTATGGCGTCGAGGTGCAGGGCTATCGTTTCGACACCATGCTGGAAAGCTATGTGTGGAACTCCACCATCACCCGCCACGACATGGATTCGCTGGCGATGATGTATCTGGGCGTCAAGACCATTCCGTTCGAACAGGTCGCCGGCAAGGGCGCCAAACAGATTTCGTTCGCCGATGTCGGCCTGACCGAGGCAGTGGCCTACGCCGCCGAAGACGCCGACGTCACGCTGCGTCTGCATCAGGCACTGCGGCCCAGACTGGAAAGCGTGCCCTCGCTGTGCAAGATCTTCGACGAGATCGAAATGCCGCTGGTGCCGGTGCTGGCGCGCATGGAACGCACCGGCGTGTTGATCGATGCCGCGCGTCTGCGCACGCAGACGTATGAGTTGCGCAAGCGCATGCACGAGACTATCGAGCGAGCGCATGCCAGCGTCGGCCACAGCTTCAGCCTGGATTCGCCCAAGCAATTGCAGGCGGTGCTGTACGAAGAATTGAAGCTACCGGTGCTGGCGAAGACGCCCACCGGTCAGCCGTCGACGAACGAGGATGCGATCACCTATCTGGCCGAGCATCACGAACTTCCGCGATTGATTCTCGACTATCGCGGCTTCGCCAAACTGGTATCGACATATACCGAAAAGCTGCCCGAGCAGATCAATCCGCGCACCGGGCGCGTGCATACGTCGTTTCATCAGGCCGTCGCCGCGACGGGGCGGTTGAGTTCTACCGACCCGAATCTGCAGAACATTCCGATCCGCACCGAGGAAGGCCGGCGCATCCGCACGGCCTTTATCGCACCGCCGGGGTTCAAGATCGTCGCTGCCGACTATTCGCAGATCGAGCTGCGCATCATGGCGCATCTCTCCGAGGACAGCGGCTTACTGGATGCGTTCGCGCATGGCGAGGATGTGCATCGCGCTACCGCCGCAGAGGTATTTGGTGTCGCCCGCGACCAGGTCAGCGGCGATCAGCGGCGCGCAGCCAAGGCGATCAACTTCGGACTGATGTACGGCATGTCGGCGTTTGGTCTCGCCAAGCAGATCGGCGTCGGCCGCGGCGAGGCGCAGGAATACATCGGTCGCTACTTTACGAAATACCCTGGCGTGCGGGGCTACATGGACTCGGTGCGTGAACGCGCACACCGCGATGGCTACGTCGAAACCGTGTTCGGTCGCCGCCTGCATCTGCGCGAGATCCACTCGCGTAACCAGGGTCTGCGTCAGGGCGCCGAGCGCGCTGCGATCAATGCGCCGATGCAGGGCACTGCTGCAGACATCATCAAGCGCGCCATGCTCGACGTGGATGCCTGGCTGCAGCCGTTGCACGCCGATGCGCGACTGCTATTGCAGGTGCACGATGAGCTGGTGCTCGAAGTTCGTGAGAATTGCGTTAACGAAATCAGCGAAGGTCTGCGCGTACGCATGGGTCGCGCAGCGGAACTACGCGTGCCGCTGCTGGTCGAAACGGGCTCTGGAGATAATTGGGATGAGGCGCATTGATCGAATGCATGCTTTTAGACATGCGTCACAAATTCACCAAATGCCGCATAAGTAAATGCAGTATGAACGATTCCGAGGCCGCCCTTGAACCTTTCACTTCCGCCCGAATCTTAAGTTACGGATCGTCCCCCAACGATCCCGTTCACTCCCTCCCCTGAGTGAACACGAAAGCGGACTGGACTTTCCCCAAGTCACTCTGCGATCCGGCCCCGGCACTCCCCCAGTGCCCGGGGCCAACTTTTGTCTGGCACCCGAAAATCCTGTGGACTGCGGCAGCTTGCTGCCGCTGTTCTTTCCTGAGCCTGCCACGCGTCACGAAGAACAGCGGCAGCA
>JANMUE010000468.1:0-4500 GCA_031391205.1 Lysobacterales bacterium
CAGGGCGGGCCGAGTCGACAAAAAGCGTCCGACCACAGGTCGGACCCACAAAGACAGTTGCTCCTACAAGATCGCCCACCACCGCAATCAATGATGGTGGCCGCCCGCGCCATGCACGTGCCCATGCGCGATTTCTTCTTCGCTGGCATCGCGGATATCGGTGATTTCGATATCGAAGTTCAGCGTCACGCCGGCCAACGGGTGATTGCCGTCGATGTCGACCACACTGCTGCCGACTTTTTTGATCATCACTTGCTGTTGCTGGCCCTGACCGGTCTGGATCACGGCCATGGTGCCTGCGCGCAGATGGTCGGGATTGCGGAAATACTTCTTGGGCACGCGCTCGACACGTGTCTCGTCTCGCAGACCGTAGCCCTCCTCAGGCGCCACTACCACATTGAATCGATCGCCCACGGCGCGTCCGTCCAGTGACTTCTCAACGCCCGGAATCAGACCGCCATGACCATGCAGAATGGTCAGCGGCTCGCGATCGTCGACGCGAGAGGTGTCAATGGTCTGACCGGTATCGTCGGTCAGGGTGTAGTGGAACGATACGACCTTGTTATTCTCGATCATCGGCGGAAACCTCTAAAGGGCCGACAAGGGTAAATGCAGAAGCTGGATGGGGCAATCCGGCGCACCGTACTGCCTCTACAACGGCATTTCATCCGGGTCCAGCCGCTCGGGCTCGGAACCGGCATGGGACTGTGTCGGCGTATGGCGTTGATACAGCCACCAGGCCAGCGCCCCGATCAGAAACAGCATCATCGCCCCGATCGCCAGATGCCGGGCCGAGGCCATCACGAAGCCGGCGGCAACACCGCTGATCAAGGTCATGATCAGACCACTTCCGAAGGCCTGCACGCTGGATGCCGAACCACGATGCAGGGGGTGTCGATCCAGCATCATCAGGTTCATCGGCGGGAACGTTAGCGCCACACCGAAGGCGTAGAAGAAGTTCGGGATGACCGCCCAGGGTACAGTGGGCGTGCTGTCGATCAGGTTGTAAGCGAGGTTAGCCGTCATCGCGATGGTCATCACCACGTAACCGCGCTGCACGCAGGTCTCCGGGCTGATGCGTGCTGCCAATCGCGATGCTCCGAAGGCACCCAGTGTCATGCCGCCGATCATCGGTACAAAAAACCAGGCGTAGCCGAAGCTGCCCAGACCGAGAAAACGCTCGACATAGCTTGGCGCGACACTGATATACAGAAATTGCCCGCCAAAACTGGCGCTGGACGCCACCACCAGCAGGAGAAATCGCCAGTCCCGCAAAATGCCCATGTAATTGCGCAGCAAAGGCATCGGTCGGAACACGGTACGCGCCGACACCGGATGCGTTTCCGGCAGCAGGCGAATGCACAGCAGCCACAACACCAGACCATAGCCGACCAGAAACAGGAACACCGCATGCCAGTTGGCGACGGTGAAAATCAGCGCACCAATCACCGGCGCAATGGCCGGCGCGATACCGAAGAACATCGAAATCATCGCCATTACGCGTTGCGCATCGGGGCCTTGATAAAGATCACGCACCAGAGCGCGCCCCACGATCATGCCGGCGCCGGTCGAACAACCTTGCAGGAATCTGAAAATCAGCAGCGACTCGATATTGCTGGCGAAGGCACAGCCCACCGAAGACAGCGTATACGCGACCACACCGTAAAGAATCACGCTACGGCGCCCATAAGCGTCCGAAAGCGGCCCATGCAACAGCGCCATCAACGAATAGCCGAGCAGATACAACGAAATCGTCTGCTGCATCTGCCACGGCGAGGCGTGCATCTCTTCGGCGATGGCGTGAAACGCCGGGAAGAACGCATCGATGGTGAATGGCCCGAACATCGCCAATCCCGCCAGCAGCGCGGCAAGCGCAACCGGGTGCGAGATGCGGGAGCTGGGATTGGGCGGGCTGTTGTTCACGATAAAGCTCGGGCTGGACAGCGCAGGATAGCGAAGCAGCAACGCGTTCGAGCACGCCATAGGTCACAGTGCCCGCGCCGTGACATTCTTTGCCGATATCGCCGCTCTAGGTCGGGTCCCCGCAGGGGTACCCGACATCGGAATATCTACTCCCTTCAACATTGCCCCGACCCGAAGCGCCGAACGCTTGACGTCCACGACGTCGGGTTCCCTTCGGGGACCCGACCTACCGCTACAATGCCCGGTCGCATCACCATATCGAATCGCCCATGACCACGCCGAACAGCAATTTCGAACAACAGGAACTCAAGGATTACGCCGAGCGCGCCTATCTCGACTACTCGATGTATGTCGTGCTGGATCGCGCCCTGCCATTCGTCGGCGATGGCCTCAAGCCGGTACAGCGCCGCATCGTCTACGCGATGAGTGAGCTGGGCCTGGATGCCGGCGCCAAGCCGAAGAAATCGGCGCGCACCATCGGCGATGTGATCGGAAAATTCCATCCGCATGGCGACTCGGCCGCGTACGAGGCTATGGTGTTGATGGCTCAGCCGTTCTCGTATCGCTATCCACTGGTTGAAGGACAGGGCAACTTCGGTTTGCCCGACGATCCCAAAAGCTTTGCGGCGATGCGCTACACCGAGTCCAAACTGACCAAGGTCGCAGGCCTCTTGCTCGATGAAATCGACCAGGGCACCGTTGAGTGGAGCGCCAACTTCGACGGCACATTGCAGGAGCCGAACTGGCTGCCGGCACGTCTGCCGCAGATCCTGCTCAACGGCACCACCGGCATCGCCGTCGGCATGGCCACCGATATCCCGCCGCACAACCTGCGTGAGGTCGCTGCCGCTTGCATTCGGTTGATCGAAGAGCCCAACTGCACGGTGCGCGATCTCTGCGAGCACATCAAGGGACCAGACTACCCGACCGAAGCCGAGATCATCACCTCGAAGGACGACCTGCTCAAAGTATATGAGACCGGCAATGGCAGCATACGCGCCCGCGCGATATACACCCGTGAAGACAGCAACATCGTCCTCACCGCGCTACCGCATCAGGTGTCTCCGGCCAAGATCATCGAACAAATCGCCGGGCAGATGCGCGCCAAGAAACTGCCGCTGGTTGAAGACCTGCGCGACGAATCCGATCACAAGAACCCCATTCGCCTGGTCATCGTGCCGCGCAGCAATCGCGTCGATGCCGAGGAATTGATGGGGCATCTGTTCGCCACCACTGATCTGGAGAAAAGTTTCCGCGTCAATCTCAACGTGATCGGTCTGAATGGCCGGCCGCAGCTGAAGAACCTCAAAGCGATCCTCAGTGAGTGGCTAACCTTCCGCATCAACACCGTCAAACGTCGTTTGCAGCACAAGCTGGACAAGGTCGAAAAGCGCCTGCACCTTTTGGAAGGACTGCGCATCGCCTATCTGAATCTGGATGAAGTGATCCGCATCGTCCGCACCGAGGATGAGCCGCGCGACAAGTTGATCGCACGTTTCAAGCTCAGTGAAACCCAGGCCGACTACATCCTGGACACCAGGCTCAAACAGCTGGCGCGTCTGGAGGAAATGAAGATCCGCGGCGAGATGGACGAGCTCGAGGAAGAGCGCGCCCGCCTGTCCGGAACGCTGAAGTCGGAAGCCCGGCTGCGCACGCTGATCAAGGATGAAATCCGCAAGGATGCCGATGCCCATGGCGATAAGCGCCGTTCGCCGTTGATCGCGCGCAGCGTTGCCCAGGCCTTGTCGGAATCCGAGTTGATTGCCTCGGAGCCGGTGACCATCGTGCTCAGCGAAAAAGGCTGGGTGCGTTCGGCCAAAGGGCATGATGTCGACGCCTCGACGCTGAATTATCGCGACGGCGACGGCCTGCTCGCTTCTGCACGCGGTCGCAGCACGCAGCAGGTCGCGTTCTTCGATTCCGAGGGTCGTGCCTACACCACACCGGCACATACCCTGCCCTCGGCGCGCGGTAATGGCGAGCCGCTGACCGGGCGCTTCTCTCCGGTCGCCGGTGCGCGCTTCGATGCGCTGGTGGCGGCCGAGAACGACACCAAGATCGTCATCGCCACGCATCATGGCTATGGCTTCGTCACGCGATTCGAATCGCTGGTGTCACGACAAAAATCCGGCAAGGCCATGGTCGCACTGACCGATGGGGCGCGTGTTTTGCAGCCCGCGTTGGTGGGCGACTCGGCGCGTGATCGTATCGTCGTAGTCACCACCGCCGGCCATGTGCTGATGTTCTCGGTCGCCGAGCTGCCCGAGCTCGACAAGGGTGGCAAGGGCAACAAGCTGATCGAAATCCCCAAGGCCAAGCTCGGCACGGAGCAGGTTGCGGGCATCGCCGTGGTGCCCGAAGGCGGTGAAGTGATCATCTGGAGCAACGGCCGCAAGCTCAGCCGCAAGTGGTCGGACCTGGTCGAAATCGGCGGCGCACGCGCGGACCGCGGCCATCTGCTGCCGCGCGGTTACACCAAGGTTGAGGGCATAGAGCGGGTGTAGCAATGTAGGAGCGGCGTGAGCCGTGATGCTCTTGCTCTGCTCTTGTCCATGAAGAGCGGGGCTTGCTCCGCGG
>JANMUE010000508.1:0-40718 GCA_031391205.1 Lysobacterales bacterium
TGGAAATCAGAGCAAGGGCTTCGCGGCTCACGCCGCTCCTACAACCGCTCCTGCATTCCGCAAGATCAGGCAGCGATCGCCAACGCCCCCGGCAACGGCGAGCTCGACCACACCGGTACGCTCAGGCTTTCGATCAGCGCCGGGCGCTCGCGCAATTCCTTCAGCAGCGACCGTGTGATGCGTGGTGCGTACAGCGAGATGAACTCGGCGACGAAATGCGGCACCACGTCGTTGCGACGCAGCGCGATCCAGGTGGTGCAACGCGGGAACAGCGTAGAGACATCCAGTACCGCCAGATCTTCACTATCCACAGCCTCGACCGCGATACCGGCAATCAATCCAACACCGAGGCGGGCGCGCACATGCGCCTTGATCACATCGGCGTCGCGCGCGGTAAAGGCGACATTCGGTTCCAGCCCCTTTTCGTTGAAGGCCAGCAGCAAACTGGATGTGGGCAGGCGCGAAGAGCGATAGCTGATCAGCGGATAGCTGGCGAGGTCGGCATGCGTGATCGGGCGATCCAGGCTGGCGAGCGCATGATCCTTGGGCACCAGGGCGACACGATGCCAATGGTAGGCCGGGATCGCGAACACGCCTTCTGGCGAGGCGCCGCTGGTACTGAACACGGCGACATCGACGTCGCCACGCGTCAATCGCGCGATCGCTTCGTCGTGCTCGCCAGTCTCGATATCGATGGAGACATCCGGCAACCGTTTGCGCAATTCCGCGGCCACCGGCGGCAGTACATAGCGCGCCTGCGTATACACCGTGGCAACACGCAGCGAACCGGTCTGGGACAGTTTGATATTGGCGGCAACGGTGCGGATCTGGCGCACTTCGGCCAGGATCCGGCGCGCATGCACCAGGATCGCTTCGCCTGCCGGCGTCAATGTCTGGATGCTTTTGCCCTTGCGCACGAACAACGACACACCGAGGTAATCCTCGATCTGCTTCAGTTGTTTGGAAAGGCCGGGCTGCGTGGCGTGAACGCGGTCCGCAGCGTGGGTGATGTTGAAACCTGCATCAACGATGGCGACGATGATGCGGAGCTGGTTCAGGGTCATGATGCGCTACTCCAGAATAAGGCGAACGACGAATGCTTGCGATGTCCATGGGCATACAGCCGGGACAACAACAACACATCGACATTGGCATTCGGAGGGATTTCATGACGCTGATGCTACCTGCGCAGATCTCATAGGGATTGTGCCGATCGTAACCGGCTGATGCTTCGATCATAACCATACCGTTTTAGAGCGCAAGCTCTGATTATGGACTTATAGCCTCACCTGTAGGAGCGGCGTGAACCGCGATGCTCTTGCTCTTCTGCCTGAGATCAGAGCAAGAGCATCGCGACTCACGTCGCTCCTACATTCTCGGCATATCGCCATGCCCGCCGGTTATTTCCCCGTTGCAGCAGCCGCTGCCAGTCTGCAATCCAACCTCCTCTCTGATCGGAGCGCGCCGTGGACTATTTTCCGCTGTTCCTGCGACTGCACGAACAACGTGTCGTGCTGATCGGAGGCGGCTCAGTCGCGGCGCGCAAGTTCACGTTGTTGCATGCAGCCGGCGCGCGGGTCCGCGTGGTGGCGCCCCGGCTCGACCCCGAGTTGGCGCGTGCCTGCGCGGCCGGCGAAATCGAATGGATAGAAGCGCGCTTCTCGCCCTGCCAACTCGATGGCGCGCGCCTGGTGATTGCCGCCAGCGATGATCGCGAGGTAAATGCTCTTGTAGCAGAAGCTGCCAAGGCGCGCGGCATCCTGGTCAATGTGGTCGACGATGCCGAACGCTCGGATGCCATCGTGCCCGCGATCGTCGATCGCAATCCGGTGATAGTGGCCATTTCCAGTGGTGGTGCGGCCCCGGTATTGGCTACCGAGATTCGCGGACGCATCGAAGCCATGCTCGACCATTCACTGGGCGCGCTGGCGCGCTTTGCCGCACGCTTTCGACGCAGTGTGGGCACGCAGATTCGCGACAACAATCAACGCCGTCGTTTCTGGCGCGGTCTCCTGTCGGGTGATGTCGGGCAGGCGGTGCGCCAGGGCCGCGAAGATCGTGCCGAAGAACTATTGAATGCCGCGCTGAAACTCACGGCAAGCGCGCCGGCCATCGGCCGCGTGCTGCTGGTCGGTGCCGGCCCCGGCGATCCCGGGCTGCTGACGCTGCGCGCACATCGTGCGCTGCAGGAAGCCGATGTCGTGCTCTACGACCGGCTGGTGTCACAGGAAGTAATGGCGATGGGACGCCGTGATGCCGAATGGATTGAAGTAGGCAAGCGCCATGGTCAGGCCGACGTGATTCAAAACGACATCGCGCGACTGCTGGTCGAACATGCCCAGGCCGGCAAGATCGTCGTGCGTCTCAAAGGCGGCGACCCCTTGCTGTTCGCTCGCGCTGAGGAAGAACTCGATGTACTGAAAGCCCATGGCATTCCCTTCGAGATCGTTGCCGGCGTGACCTCGGCCAGCGCCTGTGCCGCCTATGCCGGCATCCCGTTGACCGCACGCGGCAGCGCCGATGGTGTGCGCCTGGTCACTGGCGCACACTGTCAGACCGGACGCGAACCGGACTGGCCAAGCCTCGGCCGCAGTGACGACACCCTGGTGATCTATATGGGCGTTTCCAACATCGGCAACAGCGCGCGCGAACTGATGCGTCACGGCCGTTCCGGCCGCACGCCGGTGGCCCTGGTCGAGAACGGCAGCCGCAGCGATCAACGCGTCATCGTCACCACGCTCAGCCAGATGAAAACTGCCGCAGAAACCTATGCGCTGCAATCGCCCGCATTGCTGATCGTGGGCGAACAGGCAGAGCGCGCGCTGAAGTTCGGCTGGTTCGGCGCGCCAGCCATCGATGCGCGGCAGCTCGTCCCGCTGCGCGCGCTCGCCTAACGCAATGTGGGAGCCGCATCGTGGGAGCGGCGGTCGTCGAAGGCAGGATGCCGAGAGACGACCGCCGCTCCCACATTCGATTCATGGCTACAAACAGCTACGCGTATTGCAGCTATTGATGAACACGTTGGGCACACTGCCAGAGAGCGAATACACAATCACCGGCACCCCATTGCCATTGATGGCCAGCGCCGTAGTACCGCCCACGGTGATGGGCGCGTTGGCCGGTGCATGCACTGTGGTCAGCGTGGTGCTTGCGCAGTCGGAACGGGCGCAGCGCGCCACCTTGATCGCTCCCAGGGTCATGTCGAAGTAGCTCATCACCGGCAGACCATCGGCGCCGGTGCGCATCTGCACACCGGCACCGACACCCTGCCCGGTCGCATGCTTGTCGATGGTGCTGACGCTGAACGTCGCACAGCTGGTGCCGACGCAGCGGATCAGGCGCAGCAGATCCTGCGTGGTGGTGTCGGCGTTGTAGGCGATCAGCGCCGCCCCATCATGCCCTTCGATCATCGACATGGCGGTGGCGTTTTCGGCGTTCAAGGCGACGAAGCTGTTGCCGACTGTGCAATCCATATTGCCGCAGCGCAGGAGCTTCACGCTGAGCGAATCGGCGTTGTATGCGATGTGTGGCAATCCACCAATGATCGCGATGGCAGGCGCCCGACCGACAAAGCCGGCAGCGTCGGCAACCACCACACTGGCGCTGCCGGTGCAGTCGGCATTGGCACAGCGTGCCACCTTCAGATCGCCGTTGTTGGCGTCGAAAATCGCGAACATCGGATTTCCATCCACGGGCACAATCAGCGCATGGTCGCTGAAACCGAGATTGCTGGGATCAACCACCGTCGTGGTCGCCAGCGTGCAGGACGCGTTGCTGCATTTGACGGCGCGCAGCCCGCTGAAAGTGACGGACAGCCCGATGATCGGCAGACCATCCGCCGCCAGCGCCACACGAATTCGCGACGTCGTCACACTGGCGATGACGGCCGTGCTCAGCGGCACACCCGTACAGGCCGCGTTGGCACACTTGACCTGGGCCAAGTCCTGATAAACCACCAGCGGCAATCCTGACGCCGGCACCACGATATCGTGGCGCCCATTGCTGCCCGGCCCAGGCGCGACAATGGTCGGCGCCTGGGCATACAGCGCCGATGCGCCGGTCGTAGCAATGAGCCCTGCAATGGCATACAAACACAATGCGAGAAACCTGGACATGATCGCACCCCTGAAGTTGGCCGCTGTGCGCAATCGCTGCGGAGTGCGGTGAGGCTAGGCAGGGTGCGTAAGGTGTAACACTGACTTTCGACAGGCCCGCTACGTTGTGCAGTCCTGTCGTTGGATAGGGCGTGGCGAACATCGATACGCATTTTGCCTGCGCCGCCCAATCGCGTCATGCTGGGCCATGACATCGACTCTTGTTGCACGCGTATTCGCTATCACCCTGTTCGCATCAGCGGCAATCCCGGTGCCTTGCGCCGCCGATCTTCCCGCCAAGGTGTGGGACCGTATTGAAATCGACGGCCATCAGATTGGCTATGCATCGACGCAGGTCACCCAGGGCTCGTGCGAGCTGCGCACCGAAGAAGAGATTCACCTCCATTTCCGGCTGGGCGGTCAGTTGCAGGAACTGCGCCTGCGCACGTTATGGGTTGAAGCCGAAGATGGCCGCCCACTGCGTTTACTGCGTTCGGTTCGCGGAGGCGTCGCGCCGTTGCAGATTGAAGCGCACGTCGAGCAACGACAGTGGGTCATGAAGATCACTGAGCACGGTGCCACCCGGCATCGAGACCGACCTCTGCCCGACGACGTGCTTTTCCCCAGGGCCATGGCACAGCGCGCCCGTGCCGTACACCGATCGGGGGCCATCGTGGGCAATGAGTTCGACCTGCAGAAGCTAGCCTTCGAATCCGTCTCGTTGACCGCAATGACCACCGCTAACGGCGCAAGTGATATCGACCGGCGCTGGCTGCGCACGGTGACGAGCGATTCACGTCCGACCGACAGTCTGGTCTTCTGGCATGAATCCTCGCAACGTTTCATCCGGCCGATGAAAATTGCCGGTCAAACCGCGCGCCGAACGCCCTGCCCCGACGCCTGCAACCGCTTCGACGGCGAAGCTGTCGATGTGCTCGATGGCCTGCTGCGCCGGGCGCCATACCGCATCCCCCGCGACTTTCTTGGCGACACGCTGCGCTTCGCGCTGGAGCCGCGCTCCGGCATCGCATTGCTTATCCCCGAGACCGACGAACAAGATGTGGCGGTGCGTGGTGCGCGCAGCATCGTGACGGTCTGCGCCGATTGCGGCGATGAACCCGAGCCCGACGCCGAAACGCTGCATCGTTACCTGCAGCCCAATGCGTGGGTGCAAAGCGAACATCCGCGCATCGTGCGCATGGCGCGTGGTGCGCGCGCAGGTCGCGGTGATATCGCTGTGCGCATGCGATCCCTGGTGCGCGCGGTGCAGGAGCATATGGACGGCGAGATCGAGATGGCCGCATACGCCGACGCGGTCACAGCTGCAGAGTCGCGCTCAGGCGACTGCACCGAATTTGCTGTTCTGCTGGCCGCGCTCGCTCGTGCACATGGCATCCCGACGCGCGTGGTCGCCGGCATGGCCTATTCGGCGCGATTTACCGGACGCAAGCATGTATTCAGCCCGCACGCCTGGGTACAGGCGTGGACGGGCGAGCGCTGGCAGAGTTTCGATGCCGGCCTGGGGCAGTTCGACTCTGGACATATCGTGCTCGCCATAGGCGATGGCCAACCCGACGACTACGCAGGTGTATTGAGCATGCTGAGCGATCTGGATGTCGTTGATGCCGGCCGTATCGCATCTGAAAAACCCTGACGCCGTTCTGCGCCAGCGTCGTCGCCACGACTCAACGAAAAGCAGGATCACGGTCCGCAGGGTCGGTGCCGAATGTCACGTCAGGTTTTTCGTCGAGCAACGCATCTGCCGCTATGGTCGGAATCTTGGCGAGCAAGATGTCATCGGCATCGACCCATTCAGCGTCCTGCGGCGAGGAGATACCACCGCCTATTAAGATGAACGACTCCTCCTCTATCTCCTCCCGCATCTCATCGTCGTCGCAATTTTTTTCCTGCGTGTCGGTCTGCAGCAGACTTTCCGGCTTCTGCGCAGGATCGAACTGCGCTGCCGCGTCGGAATCGCCCGCCAGCGCTGATCCCGCACCCAGCAGCATAGCCATGCCCAGACTGACACCCGCAATTGCCAGAGTCTTTGTACTCGCAACCGGAATCGAATAGGCCACGCAGACCTTGCCAGTGCAGCTGCGCATGAAGACACTGCGCTCGAACTGGTTCATCGCGCTCAGGTTATGCACCTTGCGCTCGCACATCGAACAGAAGTCCTTACCTGCGCTCGGCAGGACGGTCACCCGCAGCGGACAGGGCGATTCGATCTTGGGAAAACTGGCCATGGCTAACTCCATGCGGGGATGGGACAGTCACCAACGCAGCCGACAGGCGATCGGGGTTTGGCCCACGCTTATTTTTTTGTGGGTCCGACCTATGCTCGGACGTTCCTGACGAAACGACTCGATCGACCAGAAGCGTCCGCGCGCAGCGCGGACCCACAATGAGGACCGAGCCTACTACAACCGCCATTTCCATGGTTCAATGACGGCCTGAAGCGGGGGTGCCCTGAAAGATTCGGGCTGAGACATACCCTTGGAACCTGATCCGGCTGATACCGGCGTAGGGAAGCTTGCGAGATGGCACGCTCTGTGTGTCCGCTCGACGCCCGCTTTGCTCTTCGTGCAGCGGGATAAATCACCCCGCTGCACGAAATCGAAGTCGGCTGCCTAACCCCGCCCCAACCCTCCCCGAACATCGGGGAGGGAGCAAAGGCATCCGACACGGTTTGTATTCAACGTTGAGGACTTAGCGATGAACGCCCTGCCCCACGATGTAATCCGCGATACCGAAGCCCTGTCCGAGGGCGTTACCCGTCCGATCCCAGGCTCGACCAAGATCTACGTCACCGGATCGCGTCCCGACCTGCGTGTGCCGATGCGCGAAGTCGGTCTGTCCGATACGCCGAAGCTTTTCGGTGCGGAGAAAAATCCAGCCTTCGTCGTCTATGACACCTCAGGCGTCTACACCGATCCTGCTGCAGAGATCGATCTGGCGGCAGGACTGCCGGCATTGCGCGCACGCTGGATCGAAGAACGCGGTGATACCGAGCAACTCGGCGGCCTCAGCTCCGAGTTCGGCCGCAAACGCGCCGGCGACAGCAAGCTCGACGAAGTGCGTTTCCCACGCCTGCATGCGCCGCGCCGCGCCAAGGCCGGCGCCAATGTCAGCCAGATGTACTACGCCAAGCGCGGTATCGTCACGCCGGAGATGGAATACATCGCGATTCGCGAAAATGCCCGCGTCGAGGAAATGGCAGCGGCTTATGGCGGCAAGCTGCGCCGGCACGAGGGCGAGTCGTTTGGTGCATCACTGCCCGGTCTGATCACGTCCGAATTCGTGCGCGATGAAGTGGCGCGCGGCCGCGCCATTATCCCGAACAACATCAATCACCCCGAGTCCGAGCCGATGATCATCGGCCGCAACTTCCGCGTGAAGATCAACGCCAATATCGGCAACTCGGCGGTGACGAGTTCCATCGCCGAAGAAGTCGAGAAGATGGTGTGGTCGATCCGCTGGGGTGCCGACACCGTGATGGATCTCTCCACCGGCAAGCACATCCACGAAACCCGCGAATGGATCCTGCGCAATTCACCGGTGCCGATTGGCACGGTGCCTATCTATCAGGCTCTGGAGAAAGTGAACGGCCGCGCCGAAGCGCTGACCTGGGAAATCTTCCGCGACACGCTGATCGAACAGGCCGAACAGGGCGTCGACTATTTCACCATCCACGCCGGCGTACGCCTGGCGTATATCCCGCTGACGGCCAAGCGCGTCACCGGCATCGTCTCGCGCGGCGGCTCGATCATGGCCAAGTGGTGCCTGTCGCACCACAAGGAAAGTTTCCTCTACACGCATTTCGAGGAAATCTGCGAGATCATGAAGGCCTATGACGTGGCGTTCTCGCTGGGCGATGGTCTGTGTCCCGGCTCGATCGCCGATGCCAACGACGCGGCGCAGTTCGCGGAGCTCGAAACCTTGGGCGAACTTACCAAGATCGCCTGGAAACACGACGTGCAAACCATGATCGAAGGCCCCGGTCATGTGCCGATGCAGCTGATCAAAGAGAACATGGACAAGCAACTGCGCGAATGCGGCGAGGCGCCGTTCTACACGCTGGGCCCGCTGACCACCGATATCGCACCCGGCTACGACCACATCACCAGCGCGATCGGCGCGGCAATGATCGGCTGGTACGGCACCGCAATGCTCTGCTATGTCACACCAAAGGAACACCTCGGCCTACCCAACAAGCAGGACGTGCGCGACGGCATCATCACCTACAAGATCGCCGCGCACGCCGCCGATCTCGCCAAGGGCCACGTCGGCGCGCAGGTGCGTGACAACGCACTCAGCAAGGCACGCTTCGAGTTCCGCTGGCAAGACCAGTTCAACCTCGGCCTCGATCCGGAGAAAGCCAAGGAATTCCACGACGAAACCCTGCCGAAGGATGCGCACAAGGTCGCGCATTTCTGTTCGATGTGCGGACCGAATTTCTGCTCGATGAAAATCACCCAGGACGTCCGCGACTATGCTGCGGAGAAGGGAGTGGCCGAAGCAGGCGACGCGCTCGAGCTCGGCATGCAGGAGAAAGCCGAGGAATTCAAGCGTCAGGGCAGCGAGGTCTATTCGCCGGTTTGAGCCGAACCGAACGCTTCTGTTCTAGTCGGAGCGGCGCGTACGCACGCTCCCTTGACCATCGTCCCGCGTCGGAAGAATTTCGACCGTACGTATACTCGAAATCGATCGATCGCCCTGACCGCAACCGCAACCGTACAAACCAGCCCATTTGCATTTATAAATGCGAACAATTAGCATTTGCTTGCTTGCCAATGGAGCCAGCATCGATGCAATACGAACGATTTGTGCCGATTTTTCGTCCTGTTCGGAGCGTGCTGCTGGTTTTGTGCGGACTTTTGATGGCTCCATTCGCGCTCGCGCAAACATCCATTGCTTATCGACTCAGTTTTCCTGAAGAGATCGCTCGCATTCAATTCATAGCGCCGGGTGAGATCGCTGACTTCGCATTTACCGTCACCAGTGAAAGTGCCGCATCAGGCAACGCGGTGATGGGTGGACGGTTCGACTCGCAGGCGGTGACGCTTGTCGAGTACGCCTTCTCCAGCAACGATCCTGTGCGATGCGCACTACCGGTCCTCTCGCCGCCTAGTCACGACATGGTGATTTCTTTCGTCGCCGGCCCCATAACCCCCGGCGCGTCACTGACTTGCCGGTATCGCGTGGCGCGCGCTGCGTCATCAGTCAATGACCTCGGCTTTCACGCCTGTGCGCCCTTCAACTCTTGCGGCGATACCAGCGCCAACGCCTTTCGATTCGGCAACCTGCCCGACCTTGCGCTGTCGGTGCAGCAAGTATTACCCACACCGACAGATTCCAATGAGCCGGTGTTCCGTCTGCAGCTGACCAATCACTCCAATCACGCCGTCCTGCGACGCACCGTCACCACCGAGTGCCGCGAATTCAATGGCGGTATCTTCGATCCGATGCCCTACGTTCTGGAAAGCGATTTTCCGGGCGGTTGTACGACTACCCTGGGCGAAATCTGTCTGCTTTTAACCGGTGCGCGGCAGGAGAGTTTTGGCTTCAACTTCGGCCCGATTCCCGCAGGTGGCAGCACCAGTTGCCTGGTGCGTCTGCGCCATCATCCCGGCCAGCCGAGCACACCAAGCACCGATCTATTCCTTATCGATTACTCACTCAGCGTCTACAATACGCTGCTGGTTCTCGCCGATGGTGGCATTGCGATCGATCCCGACGTCTCGAATGATCGGGCAACGCTTGCTCTGGCTGGCAGCGGCGCTGCGAACCCCATACCGATGTCTCCAGGCGGGTTACTGGCGCTGACGCTTGTGCTGTTCGGTGTCGGTGTGCTGTGGCGTAGCGCCCACATGCCAAAGGTGAGGCGTTAGGCAGAACGCTCCTTCAGTCACACGACTTCGCATTCAGCTAGTCGTGCGGCAGAGGCATTATGCCGCTGAGGAAAAGGCGTATGCTTTGGCTGTGTTCGGTTCGCCGCGAGATTGCGCGCCCGCTATGCAACTTCCTCGCAAGCAAAAAGCAGCCTTGATCCAAACCCACGCTGAGACACCCTCACCGACCCCTGCGCAGCATCTGCTGCGTCAGCTCAGCGTGCTCAATCGTATTGCCCGCATCGCGACCGAAGACACCGAACTGCGGCCCATGCTGCAGCGGATCGTCGACACGCTGCATAGGCAGTTTGGCTGGGAATTCATCGCCTGTGCTTCGGTGGACGTGGCCCAGGGCACCTTCGTCTGCGAAGCAGTGCACTCGGACATGCCGACCGAGGTCTGCCCTGGATACAGTCGGTCGCTCGGCTCGGGTGTGGTCGGCGAAGTGGCTATGACCGGCCGCACCATGGACATCGCGGACACCCGCGGCCATCCCAACTTCGTCGACACGCTGGGTGGCACGCTTTCCGAGCTTTGTGTACCGGTACGCCATCAGGGCCGGGTGTTGGCGGTGTTGAATGTGGAGAGCCGGCATCTCAACGCCTTCGATGGACAACGCCTGCTGCTGGAAACCGTCGCCGATCAGATTGCCGGCGCGGTACGCCTGGCCTCGACGCTAGCGGAAGCACTGCGCCTGAACCACGAACTGCGCGACGCCAATGCGGCTTTGCAACTGCTTTCGCAGCTCGATGGATTGACAGGGTTGGCCAATCGACGACAGTTCGACTATTGGCTGGAAGAATCGTGGCAATCGGCAATCGTGGGTGCAGAGTCGCTCGCCTTGCTGCTGATCGATGTCGATCACTTCAAGGCCTACAACGACTACTACGGCCATCTGGTTGGCGACGATGGACTGCGTCGGGTCGCACAGTCTCTGACCGCTGCCTGCATTGCACAGGGCGCGATGCTGGCACGCTATGGCGGCGAGGAATTCGTCGTGTTGTTACCGGCTGCGGGCGCGGCGACCGCTGGTCGACTGGCTCAAACCCTATGCGAACGCATTTTCGACGAGTCGATCGAGCACAGTGGCGCGCCTGAAGGCAGACTCAGCATCAGCGTTGGCCTGGCGATAGCGACACCTGGGCGATTCGACACATCCGAACAGCTGCTCGTGGCCGCTGATCGCGCGCTCTATGCGGCCAAGCATCAGGGGCGCAACCAGGTGATCATCGCCGACGCGATGTAGAACCTGCCCGCACGCTGCTGCCCGATCGCACAAGGCCCGATGCTCAAGACTCTGCAGCTCGGGCTTGCATCCAAATGTTGGATTTCTAGGCTGTTCGTCATTTCACATGATCAGACACGCACGAATCATGAGGAATCGAACATGCAGCCGCGCAGACTGGTTTACGGCGTAGCCTCCACCTTGCTCGTCACATTCGGCACACCGGCGCAGGCGTTGACGGAGTTCTGCGTCAATACCGTCAACGAGTTCGACTCGGCCTGGGTCGCGGCAGACAGCGATGACGTCGTGATCAAGCTGGTCACTGGAACCTACGACTTCAATGCCAGCTGCCTCGACGGCGATGGCTATTGTGAAGTGACGGACAACGACATCACGATCCGCGGTGGCTACAACAGCAACTGTAGTGCGCGCAGCGAGAATCCTGCCAGTACCGTGATCACGGCGCCGAACAATATTCTGGCACTGGGTACACTGGACGAGCCCATTTTCGCCAACCTGACGGTGGAGCGACTGACCTTTCGAGATGTACGCGCAGTCAGCGTACGCCTGGAGGACGTCTTCTCTGGCGACTACAACCTGCACATTGAGCGGGTGTGGTTCGATCAGGCTGATGAGGGGGTGTCGATCGGACTGATCGATCATGTCGACATCCACAACACGCTGATCACGCGCAGCGGTAGCACAGGTGGCGTCTACGCGATGCGCCTTTTCAACATCGATCACCTGGAGATCAGCAACAGCAGCTTCGCCAGCAACATGAAGCCGGGCCTGGGCGTCCGGGATTCCAGCGGCACAGTCAGCCGCAGCATATTCTGGGGCAACACAGGGCCAGACCTCAGCGTCGAAGAGGAGCCCGACGGCAGCTCCGGCAACGACGAAATCGAAATGCGCCTGATCAACAATACCTACGGCACCATCGAGGTGATCGGCACCTGGCTCACACCGCCCAGCGCCACACTGACCGGCAATCCATTGTTCGTCAACGCCGCGGCGCAGGATTTCCGTTTGCAGACCACTTCGCCAGCGATCAACAGCGGCAACACAAATGCCTCACTGCTCGATGACAGCGATTTCGATGGCGGACCGCGCTGGTACGGCGACAAGCCCGATCGCGGCGTCTTCGAGTCGAACATTGGCACTACCGCCACCACCTTGATCGTTACCAGCAGCGGCGACAGCGGCGCGGGCACTTTGCGCCAGGCCATCATCGATGCGAATGCCGGACCCAACATCAATCGCATCGAGTTCGATATCGGCAGCAGCTGTGGGCCACGCGTGATCACGCTGCAATCGTCGTTGCCGGAAATCACCAATCCCGTCGTCATCGATGGCTTCACTCAACCGGGCGCCAGTCGAAACACGCTGGGCACGCTCGACAACTCCGAGCGCTGCATCATCCTCAACGGTCAAGGCGGTATCGCCTATGGCCTGGTCGCTGCCACCGACCCCGATGTCGTGGTCACGATCGATGGTCTGGCATTCAGCGATTTTCCGGTGATTGCCGTTTATCTCTCGGGTGGTGATGGGCATCGACTGATCGGATCGCAGTTTGGCAGCAATGTCGGCGGCATCAATCTGGTGGCGAGCCCGGTTGCGGTTCAGCTCGGCTCACTGTTTACCAGTGCGCTGGCCGAGGGTGTCGAAATCGGCGGCGACACCGTGGGCGAGCGCAACCTGTTTTACGGCGCTACCGATTCCGCCATACGTGTGGGCAGTGGTGCGCGCAACGCGCAGATCTCGGGCAACTGGGTTGGCGCTGGTGGCTTGGGCAATCGCGACGGCATCGTCGTGCAAGGATTCCTGACCACGATCGTTCGCAATGTGATCAGCAGAAATACGCGTCACGGTATTCGCGTGACAGGCACCGATGCGCGCGGTACGCAGATCAGCGACAACCGCATCGGCCTGCCGCCCGTTTGCATTATCGGCTGCGGCGGCAACGGCAATGCCGGCGATGGCGTGCGCATCGAGAACGACGCCGAGAGCAATACCGTCTCGGATAACATGATCGGCTTCAACAGTGGCGACGGCGTCGTCATCACCAGTGCCAGACTCAATACACTGCTGCGCAACGAGCTGACCGACAACGACGAACAGGCGATCGATCTGGGTGACGATGGCACCAGCACCACCACCAACAACAGCGCCGCAAACCTGCCGCCAGGCAATGGCAACGATGCGCAAAACCGCCCGATACTGGCCAGCGCCGCGGGCACGCCGGACATTGGCACCGTATCCGGCACGCTGACCTCGCGCAACGGCTGGTATCGCATCGATGTGTATGCCGGCACCAATTGCCCTGGCACAGTGTTCCCGGTAGTCACGCAACAGGGAGAACCGCAGTATTACCTGCGCTCTGGCTTCGTCGAAATCAGCAACGGCACCGCCAACTTCGATGGGACTGCGAACTTCCAGAACCTCTTTATCTTCAAACCCGGGGACTTCAACTTCTTCAACACGCCACGCAAGATCATGGCCACCGCCACACGGCTTTCCGGTAGCACGCCGGCTACTTTTCAGAACCGCGGCACATCGGAGATGTCGTCCTGCGTGAACTACGATCTGCGCTTCTTCGCGGACGGCTTCGAAACGCCATAGCCCACTATCGTGGGAGCTTCTATCAGTCGCGCAGTTCGGCAATGCCGCAGCAGCAATTGGCGATGCGCTCGACAATATTCGAAGTGATATCGACCGTGTTGAGCGCGGGCTTGCCATCGCTGAGATCGGCTGGCAGTTCGCCGGCATACAGCGCATCGCTGACCGCCTGCTCGATCGCCCGCGCCTCGGTTTCCAGACCCAGCGAGTGGCGCAGCAACAACGCGGCGCTCAGCATGGTGGCGTAGGGATTGGCGATGCCGCGTCCCGCAATATCCGGCGCCGAACCATGGATGGGTTCATACAACCCGACCTTGCCCTCACCCAGCGAAGCCGATGGCAGCAGGCCCAGCGACCCGGCCAGCATCGCCGCTTCATCGGTCAGGATGTCGCCAAACATGTTCTCGGTGACGATGACGTCGTACTCACGCGGTTTGGAGATCAGATGCATGGCCATGGAATCGACCAGTTGATGTTCCAGCTTGATATCGGGGAATTCCTGCGCGACTACGCGCGTGGTGACTTCACGCCATAGCCGCGAGGTTTCCAGCACGTTGGCCTTGTCGACCGAAGTCACCAGGCAACGACGCTTCTGCGCCAGACGACAGGCGCGGCGCACGACACGCTCGACTTCGGCAACGGTGTAGGTGCACAGATCCGATGCCGCATCGGCGGTGCGTGTCTTGTCGCCGAAATAGATGCCGCCGGTGAGCTCGCGCACCACGATCATGTCCACGCCGGACAACAGATGCGACTTGATCGGCGAGGCGCCAAGCGCCACCGGATGCGGCACCACCGGTCGCAGATTCGCGTACAGGCCCAAGCCTTTTCGCAGTGCCAGCAGGCCTTGTTCCGGGCGCACCTTGGCCTTGGGATCAGACCATTTGGGTCCACCCACCGCACCCAGCAGCACCGCATCGGCTTTCTGACAGGCCGCCAGTGTGGCAGCAGGCAGCGGTTCACCGGTGGCATCAATCGCCGCGCCGCCGATCAGGTGTTCGCTGATGATGAATTGATGCGCATGCGCTTCGGCAATCGCACGCAGCACGGCAACCGCCGACTGAGTGACCTCGGGGCCAATACCATCGCCAGGCAGAACGACGATTTCAGCGCGCATGACGCGACTCCTCGAAACGTTGGATATCGTTGGAACGGGCAAGCAGGTAGCCGAGCTCGTCAACGCCTTCGAGCAGGCAGAGCTGCTGAAACTCGTCGAGATGGAAGTTGAAGCTGCGGCCATCGGGCACGCTTACTGATTTGGTAGCAACGTCGATGCGCAGCTCCCAATCCGGATGTGCGAGCAATTCGTCGACGATGGATTGATCCAGCACGATCGGCAGCAGGCCATTCTTCAGCGAATTGCCACGGAAGATGTCGGCGATTTCGCTGCTGATCACGGCGTTGAGGCCGAGGTCGGTGAGTGCCCAGGGCGCATGCTCGCGCGACGAGCCGCAGCCGAAGTTGCGGCCAGCGACCAGGATGCTGCGGCCGGCGTATTCCGGTTTGTTGAATACGAAATCGGGATTGGGGCTGCCGTCTTCCAGATAACGCCAATCGTTGAACGCGAAACGGCCGAGTCCGACGCGCTCCGTCGTCGACAGAAAGCGCGCTGGAATGATCTGGTCGGTGTCGATATTGCTGCGACTCCAGCCGATGCTTTTAGAGGTGATGGTGCGCAGGGGGTTCATGTGAGGCTCACGGCAATGTTGAAGCGACTATGTGGGAGCGGCCTCTGGCCGCGAATGGATTTACGGCAGCGTCTGATCGCGGCCGGAGGCCGCTCCCACGAAATCATGAGTAAGCACGTGCATCGGCCACGACACCCGCAATCGCCGAAGCCGCCGCCGTTGCCGGCGAAGCCAGCACGGTGCGCGCACCCGGCCCCTGCCGTCCTTCAAAATTGCGGTTGCTGGTACTGACGGCAAGCTGTCCCGGCAACACCAGATCGCCATTCATCGCGATGCACATCGAGCATCCCGGTTCGCGCCATTCGGCGCCTGCGGCACGCACTACGGCGTCAATACCCTCGGCCTCGGCTTCGCGCTTCACCTGCGCCGAGCCCGGCACAACCAGCATGCGGACGCGCTGGTGGATCTTTCTGTCCTTGAGAATGCGCGCGACCTCGCGCATATCGCTGAGGCGGCCATTGGTGCAACTGCCGACGAAGACCACATCGACTGCAGCGCCAGCGACCGTCGTGCCTGCGGCAAAACCCATGTAGTCGATACCGCGCTGCTGGGCGGCATCGGTAGGCACCGGTACCAACGCATCGATAGACAGCGCCGTACCGGGATGCGTGCCCCAGGTGACCGTAGGCGTAACCGCAGCGGCGTCGATACGTACAACGCGATCGAACTTCGCGCCTTCATCAGCGCTGAATGTACGCCACTGCGCCACCGCGGCATCGAAATCGACGCCGGCAGGGACACGCGAACGTCCCTTGAGATAGGCGAAGGTCACCTCATCCGGAGCCACCATGCCGGCACGTGCACCGGCCTCGATCGACATATTGCACAGCGTCATGCGGCTTTCCATATCCAGCGTGCGTATCGCAGCGCCGCGGTATTCGATGACGTGGCCGGTACCGCCGTTGACGCCAATCGTGCCGATGATGTGCAGCACCAGGTCCTTGGCCGACACACTCGCGGGCAATACACCGTCCACCTCGATGGCGAGCGTTTTGGGCTTGCGCTGCAGCAGGCACTGCGTGGCCATCACATGCCCGACCTCGCTGGTGCCGATACCAAACGCCAACGCACCGAAGGCACCGTGCGTACTGGTGTGGCTGTCGCCACAGACGATGGTCATGCCGGGTTGGGTCAGTCCGAGTTCGGGTCCGATGACATGCACGATGCCGCGTGCATCCGAATCCAGATCGAACAGTTCAACACTGTGCCGCACGCAGTTCTCGCGCAGACGCTCGACCTGGGCCTTGGCCGCGGCGTTGTGATACGGCAAGACTCCGTCGCTCGCAGCCGGCAGCGTCGGCGTACTGTGGTCCAGCGTGCCCTTGGTCAACTCAGGCCGGCGCAACGTGATGCCGCGCGATTCGAGTTCGGCAAAGGCCTGCGGCGAGGTCACTTCATGGATCAGGTGCAGGTCGATATACAGCAACGCCGGCGCTGCCGCGGTTTCCGGCACCACGACATGGGCATCCCACAATTTATCGAACAGGGTTCGTGCGTTCATTCATTGAACTCGCTCATGCCGCTACAGATGCCGCAGCATCGGAAACGGGCTCGGTGGCGGTAATGCGACGGGCATTGCTGGCGCGAATGCAGCGGTTGGCCATATCCAGCCATGCCATTGCGGTGGCTTCGAGGATGTCGGTACTGGTGCCGCTGCCGTTCAATTCCTCGCCTTCGAAATGCGCCGACAGCGTGGCCTGACCTTGCGCGTCTTCGCCGGTGGTCACGCTCTGCACGTGATAGCTGTCGAGTTCCAGCGCCAGGCCGGTGGCACGGCTCAATGCATGGCAGAGCGCATGCACCGGACCATCGCCAACTGCAGCCTCGGTGACGGCCGAGCCATCGGGCGAGGTGAGTTCGACACTTGCCGTCGGCATGCTGCCCTGCGCGGTGCCGGTGTGCACCGTCCAGCGCACCAGCTGCCAGCCGCGCGAGGTGCCGGGCTCGGTGCCCAGCGCGATGGCTTCAAGGTCCGCATCGAAGACTTCGCGCTTCTTCTCGGCCAAAGCCTTGAACGCCGCGAACACACGCTCCGACCCGACATCGTCGAGCGCAAATCCCAACTCTTTCAAGCGATCGTTGATCGCATGCCGTCCACTGTGCCGTCCCAGCACCATATGCGAGCGCATCCAACCGACCGATTCCGGATGCATGATCTCGTAGGTGCCACGATGCTTGAGCATCCCGTGCTGATGGATGCCGGCCTCATGCGCGAAAGCATTGGCGCCGACGATGGCCTTGTTGCGCTGCACCGCCATGCCGGTGCTGCGCGCCAGCAGGCGCGAGGTCGGCACGATGCGAGTGGTGTCGATGCCGGTGTCGACATTGAACCAGGCGCGCCGCACCTTCAATGCCATCACCAGTTCTTCCAGCGCACAGTTGCCGGCGCGCTCGCCTATGCCATTGATGGTGCATTCGACCTGGCGCGCACCGCCTTCGATCGCGGCGAGGCTGTTGGCGACGGCAAGACCCAGATCGTCATGGCAGTGCGTGCTGAACACCACGCCGTCGGCGCCGCGCACATTGCGGCGCAGATGTTCGAACAGTGCGCGGATCTCGGCCGGTGTTGTGTAGCCCACCGTGTCGGGCACATTGATCGTGCTGGCACCGGCGGCGATCGCGGCGCTGAAAATCTCGACCAGGAATTCCGGCTCGGTACGCAGCGCGTCCTCAGCGGAGAATTCGACGTCGCCGATGTACTTGCGCGCCAGCGTCACCGCCTCGACCGCACGCGCCAGGACCTGCGCACGATCCAGGCCAAGCTTGTGCTCGCGATGCAGAGGACTCGTCGAAATGAACACATGCAGACGGGGGTTCACCGCTGGCTCGAGTGCGCGCACTGCGGCTTCGATATCGCCGGTATGACAGCGTGCCAGGCTGCAGATGCTGGCTTCACGCACTTCGCGGGCGATGGTGCGGATGCCCTCGGCATCGGCCTCAGAGCTGGCCGCGAAGCCGGCTTCGATGACGTCGACGCCGAGTTCTTCCAGTGCATGCGCCAGCGTCAGCTTCTGTCGCGGGCGCAGACTGCAGCCGGGCGATTGTTCGCCATCGCGCAGCGTGGTGTCGAAAATACGGATGCGTTCTGCGGAAGCAGAACCTACATCGTCCTCCACGGCATTGCCGCCGCTGATGTGTGCTGGGCTGGACATGGCTATACCTCGGTCAACCAGTGCGAATACTGCGGCGCTTCGCCGCGGACGATATGCAGATACTGCTCGCGCAACGCGGCCGTCACCGGTCCGGGCGCGAAGTCGCGCTTGTCCAGTGCCGACACTGCAGTCACTTCGGCCGACGTGCCGGTGAGGAACACTTCGTCTGCGTCGTGCAATTCTTCCAATGTGACCGGTCGCGATTCGGCGCCGGTCATTTCGATGATGCTGGCGCGGGTAATGCCCGGCAGCGCATCCGAGTGCTGCACGGCAGTGAGCTTGCCGCGGCTGACCATGAAGACATTCTCGCCGGTGCACTCGACGACGAAACCGTTGTCGTCGATGAACATCGCCTCGCCGAAACCGCGGCCACCGGCTTCGCGCTTGGCCAGGATCGAATTGACGTAGGCGCCGCATAGTTTCAGCGGCGGCATCGCCTCGGCGCGGTTGCGCCGCATCGGCGAGACGCTGACGCTGACCGCGGCAGCACCGAGATGCGATTCCCATGGCATCGACGCGACCATCAGATGCCGCGACAACGGCGCCACATCCAGACCCAGCGATCCCACACCCAACCAGAACAGCGGCCGCACATAGGCATCGCGATGCTTGTTGGCGCGCAGCACGGCAATAGTCGCCGCCGTGGCTTCGGCCACATCCATGTCCATACCCAGTGCATCGGCACCCTGGCGCATGCGATCGAGATGCTCAGGAAGTCGGAATACCGCCGCGCCATCGCGGGTGGCATAGCTGCGGATACCTTCGAACACACCGGTGCCGTAATGCAGCGCGTGTGTGGTCAGCGGCGCGGTCATCGTCGCTGCGCTGCCGATACTTCCATCGAACCAGATATTCAGTGACATGCCGTGCTCCTCGATCGATACAACTCATCCAGCTCTAAATTTGCCTATCGCCCAACAGTTGCCGGGCGCGGATCGTTCGGGGCGCTTTTGCCCCTCCCCGATGTTCGGAGAGGGTTGGGGAGGGGTTAGGAAGCACTTCGCGCAAGCGAACAAACAAGGCGCCGGCGCGATATAAACTTCGTTGTCCTCAGGCGCCTTGATTGTTCGTTTGCAACCAACTCATCTGCGCGCGCAGTTTCTTGCCGACCACTTCGATCGGATGCGCCAGGTCTTTGTCGCGCAGCGCATGGAAACGCTTGTTGCCGGCCTTGTGCTCGGCCACCCATTCGTTGGCGAAGCGGCCATCGCGGATCTCGGCGAGGATTTCGCGCATGCGCGCACGCGTGTCTTCGTTGACCACGCGCGGACCGCGGGTCAGATCGCCGTACTGTGCGGTGTCGCTGATGAACTGGTGCATGCGCGCGATGCCGCCTTCGTAAAGAAGATCGACGATGAGCTTGAGCTCGTGCAGGCATTCAAAGTATGCGACTTCCGGCTGATAGCCGGCTTCGACCAGGGTCTCGAAACCGAGCATGACCAGCTCGGTGGCGCCGCCGCAGAGCACTGCCTGCTCACCGAACAGATCGGTCTCGGTCTCTTCGGCGAAACTGGTGTCGATCACACCGCCACGGGTGCCGCCGATGCCGGCGCAATAGCCCAGGGCCAGATCGCGGGCCTTGCCGGATTTATTCTGGTGAACAGCGATCAAGCTGGGCACGCCCTTGCCCTGCTCGTATTCGCGGCGTACCAGAGCGCCTGGGCCCTTGGGTGCGACCAGCGCGACATCGAGGTCGGCGCGTGGTTTGATGGTGCCGAAATGCACATTGAAGCCATGCGCGAACAGAAGCAGCGCGCCCTTCTTGATGTTCGGCTCGATCACATCGGTATACAGCTCGGCCTGCACCATGTCCGGCGTCAGCACGGCGACGATGTCGCCCTGTTTGGCCGCTTCTTCCGGCGACACCACGGTCAGGCCATCAGCGCGCGCCTTGTCGGCGCTGGGACCGCCGGCGCGTACGCCTACGACGACGTCTACACCCGAGTCGCGCAGATTCAATGCATGCGCGCGGCCCTGGCTACCGTAGCCAATAATCGCGACACGAAGGTTCTGCAGGTTGGAGAGGGCGGCGTCTTGGTTGCTCATGGCGTAGTCCTTAATGGAAATGTAGGAGCGGCGTAAGCCGCGATGCTTTTTGACAATGCAGGAACGGCATGCGCCGCGATGCTTTTAAAATGACAAACGAACCAAACCCAAACTTGTAGCCGCACCCTTAAACTGGCGGGTTCGACGGAAAACTGGTAACGGCACCCTTGGATGCCGAGCTGACCATATGCGCAAACTTGGCCAGCGCACCGCGTTCGCGATGCTGCGGTGTCGCCGCTGGCGCGCGCGATGCAAGATCAGCCGAGGTGTTGAGCTGGCGCGCATCGACGTCGATGGTGACGATGTCGCCATCCTGCAGCCGTGCCAGCGGACCACCACGTGCCGCTTCCGGCGAGATATGCCCAACCATAAAGCCATAGGTGGCACCGCTGAAACGGCCATCGGTGATCAGCGCGATATCGTTGCCCAAGCCCTGCCCCACCAGCGCCGCGGTCACTGCCAGCATTTCGCGCATGCCGGGGCCGCCGGCCGGACCTTCGAAACGGATCACCACCACGTCACCGGCCTTGATCTGCCCCGTCTGCACTGCAGCGAAGGTCGCGTCCTCGGAATCGAACACGCGTGCCGGTCCGCTGAAGTTGCGGCGGCCGTGTCCGGCGAGTTTCACCACGCAGCCTTCCGGCGCGAGATTGCCGTAAAGAATCGAATAGCCGCCATCGGGCTTGAGCGGATTGCTGACCGGAAACACGGCATCCTGTGCCGCCGCTGCAGGCAGGGCATCGAGTTCGGCGAACATCGTTTTACCCGTCACCGTCGCCACATCATCGATGAGGCCGGCAACGCGCAACTCGCGCGCCACCAGCGCCGTTCCGCCCTTCGCAAACATCTCAGCGGCGGTGTAGCGGCCACCTGGTTTGAGATCGGCGATCACGGGTGTGTTCCTGGATGCGGCATCGAATTCATCGAGCTGAAATTCGACACCCGCCTCGTGCGCGATGGCCAGGAGATGCAGCACCGCATTGGTCGAACCCGCAGTTGCAGCAACCGCGCGCGCGGCATTGCGCAGCGACGATTGCGTGATCAATGTGCGCGCCGATTGCCCGCGCGCCAGCATCGCCATCACCAGCTCGCCGCAGCGATGCGCGGCGGCGTTCTTGTCGGCATGCAGCGCCGGAATATCGTTGAGCTGCAGCGGCGACAGGCCGAGGAAGGTCAGCACCATCGCCATCGTATTGGCGGTGTACTGGCCGCCGCAGGCACCAGCACCCGGGCAGGCGACGCGTTCCAACGCAATGAGCTCGGCCTCATCGATGCGCCCGGCCGAATGCGCGCCGACCGCTTCGAACACATCCTGCACGGTGACCTGCTTGTTCTTGTGACAGCCCGGCATGATGGTGCCGCCGTACAGAATCACGCCGGGGATATCCAGCCGCGCCAGCGCCATCGCTGCAGCGGGAATTGTCTTGTCGCAGCCGACCAGGATCACCGCAGCATCCAGGCAATGGCCACGCACCGCGAGCTCGATCGAATCGGTGATCACCTCGCGCGATACCAGCGAGGCGCGCATACCCGAGGAACCCATGGCGATGCCGTCGGTGACCGCGATGGTGTTGAACTCGATCGGCGTGCCGCCTGCAGCCTTGACGCCGGCACGAGTGTGCTGGGCCAGATCGCGCAGCGTCAGATTGCACGGCGAGACATCGGAAAAGGTATGCACCACCGCAATCAGCGGTTTGGCGATGTCCGCGTCATTCAGCCCGGTGGCGCGCAGCATGGCGCGGGCGGGGGCGCGGGCAGGACCTTTCTTGATGGCATCACTCAGCACAATGGATTCCTTGCGAGGTTGAATTTTTGCGGAGCCCAAAACAAAAACCCCGCACTTTGTGGGTGCGGGGTTTTTGATTCGGAACCCTGAGTCTCGTCAGCGTCCTATCCCGCACCGATGTAAGGGCGTAATAAGAAGTCCTACCAGACCCAACAGCAGACCGCCGTCCGCTACTGCGGTCGGAATGCGTTTGCCGGCATCGGCGATGGACGTGTGCTGAAACATGACCCGAGCAAAACATGGCGCCGAGGAGCTGTCAAGTATTTTTTGCTGCGGCGCAGTAGATTGCTGCAAAGGCCAGCGCTGAGCGTTTTTCACGTGCCGAAGCCGGATTTCGCCGCGGTCCAACATGAGCCGTATAGCAATGCTGAAGTAGGCTGGCGGAGAGTGCAGCGAACGTAGGGTGGGTGCAACCCACCATTGTCAAACCGTTGAGAATGGTGGGTTGCATGCACCCTACGCGCGCTTCGCACACTGAGGCATCCCTCCCTCATCCGGCCTTGCAGGCCACCTTCTCCCGCAAGCGGGAGAAGGAATCAAAGCGAATCGGCAAACCGCCGCGGTGCATTCTCAAAACCACCGTTGGACATGAAGATGACCTGGTCGCCGCTTTGCGCGAGTGCGCTGAGCCGCGCCAATAACGCATCGACGGTAGGCGCGGTTTCGCCACGTCCGCCCAGCGCATCGGTGACCTTGCCGGCATCCCAGGCGAGTTCGGCGCGATGCAGGAAGATGACGTGGTCGGCGTCGCGCAGAGAGGGTGCGAGTTCGGCGGCGTGGGCGCCAAGACGCATCGAGTTGGACCGAGGCTCCATCGCAACGATGATGCGTGCATTGCCTACACGGGCGCGCAGACCAGCCAACGTGGTGGCGATGGCGGTGGGGTGATGCGCAAAATCGTCATAGGCAACGATGCCGCCGCACTCGCCGACTTTCTCCATGCGCCGTTTGGCGCTGAGAAATCCCGACAGCGCAGGGATGGACTGCTCGGCGGCAACACCCACGGCCTCGGCCGCTGCAATCGCGGCGAGCGCATTCATCACGTTGTGGCGGCCGAGCAGGTTCCAGTCGACGACATCGACCACCACGCCACGACGCAGCAATTCAAAACGCGAGCCGTCGGCAACCAGCAGACGCGCCTGCCATTCCAGCGGATTGGCATCGACCGGCGCATCGATCGCAAAGCGTTCGACCGCAGTCCAGCAGCCCATCGCCAACACCTCGGCCAGACGCGCGTCCTCAGCGTTGACGATCAGGCGGCCATTGCCCGGCACAGTGCGCACCAGATGATGAAACTGCTTCTGGATCGCAGCGACGTTCTCAAAAATATCGGCGTGGTCGTATTCGAGATTGTTGAGAATCGCGACCTCGGGCCGGTAGTGCACGAACTTGGAACGCTTGTCGAAAAACGCCGTGTCGTATTCATCGGCCTCGACGACGAACGGCAGTCCCGCGCCCAACCGCGCCGATACACCGAAGTTATCCGGCACGCCGCCGACCAGAAACCCCGGCTGCTGACCGCAGGATTCGAGTATCCACGCCAGCAGACTGGTGGTGGTGGTCTTGCCGTGGGTGCCGGCGACAGCCAGTACGCGCCGCCCCGGCAGAACCCGCTCGCCCAGCCACTGCGGACCGGACACATAGCGCAGCCCGGCGTTCAACATATGCTCGACGGCAGCATTGCCGCGCGACGTGGCATTACCTACAACCACCAGATCGGGCGCGGGCTGCAAATGTTCGGCGCGATAGCCCGACTGCAACTCGATGCCGAGCGCGCGCAACTGATCGCTCATCGGCGGATAGACATTCTGGTCCGAGCCGGCCACTTCGTCGCCCATCTCGCGCGCCAACGCAGCGAGACCGCCCATGAAGGTGCCGCAGATACCGAGTATGTGCAGATTCATTCGAACATTCTCATCAGTGTGACAGTGATCGTGCCCTCGGCGATGGGCAATGCCAGTGCAACAAGAAGTGCGATGCGCCAGCGGTATTCGGTAGCGCCATGCAGTATCCAGGTGCGGATGGCGGCAAACCAGAGCAGGAGCGGTAGGGTGAGCAGCATCAGCATGGCCTGGGCCGCGGTCATCCCTTCCGGTTTCTGCGGCAGCGGCAACAGCGCGAAAAACAGCGATCCCGCCACGAGCGAAAAAACCAGTGACGCCACCGCAAGAGCGATTGCAGTTTGCACAAAGCGCGCTGACTTGTTTGCACCGCGCAGCAGCAAGGCGAGCACGCCGAGCTCGATCAATGCATGCACCACCAGCCAGAACAGCGGCATCGCGGGCCGATCCGGAATGAGGCCTACGAGCGCAGCTTCGAACCTGTCTTCCAGGAGGACGTTGGCTGCTACCACAGCACCTAGCAAAAGCGGTGCATGCGGCATTGCTTCACCACCGGCACGAAACGCCAGCAGTCGACCACAATTGCGCAGGAATCCGAGCATGGCTATGGCTTGTTCTTCGTCACGGAAAGTGTTTCGCTAGCACGCATCCTGGATCGCTGCCGAATCAAACTTTGAACGCAACGTCCGCACCTGTTCCGACGCCGATCGACGCCCGTCGCCTGCCCTGCCCGCAGCCAGTGTTGCTGCTGCGTCAGGCACTGAAGAACCTGGCGCCAGGCGGACGCGTGATCCTGCTTACCACCGATCCGATGGCAAGCGTCGATGTGCGTGCTTTTTGCGCGCGCACCGGCCATCGATTCGTGTCGGAACAGGAATGCGGAGATCACAAGGAATTTTCAGTGGAGCGTGCTTGACGCGGACGTAATCGGGCCTGATTGCTCAAGCGGTGGCACGCAGGGCAGACAATATGCGGGCATTGACCTCGCCCAGCTCACCCACGCCATCGACTTCGACCAGCTTGTCATTGTGCCGATAGAAACCGATCACCGGTTCGGTCTGCTGCGCATAGACGCGCAGACGTTCACGTACGGTCTCGGGTGTGTCGTCCTTGCGCCCTTCGGCGGCGGCGCGGCCGGCCAGTCGCTCGACGATCAATTCGCTGGGCACTTCCAGCAGAACCGCCACATCCAATGGCTGCCCGACACGTGCCAGCACGGCATCCAGCGCATTGGCCTGGATCAGATTGCGCGGATAACCATCGAGAATGAAACCCTTTTCGGCATCGGGTTCGGCCAGGCGCGCTTCCAGCATGCCCAGCACAACATCGTCGGACACCAGCTGACCGGCGTCCATCACCGTCTTGGCCTTGATACCCAGCGCCGTGCCAGCCCTGACCTGTGCGCGCAGCAAGTCGCCAGTGGAAATATGGGCTATGCCCAGCTCAGCCCTGAGTTTAGAGGCCTGCGTGCCCTTGCCCGATCCGGGCGCGCCAAGAAAAACAATCCGCATGAGAGGTTTCCGGGAAGTCCGCGCCTGTCGGCGCCGAAGGACGCCCAAAGCCGGAGAGTGAAGAGGTTGGGTCAACCGTAGCGGCAAGGTCCGGGCGCGTCAATTTGCGTAGCGGGACGGCAGCTGGCTTTTTCCGGTCGCAGGCATCTTTTGTGGGTCCGACCTATGGTCGGACGCTCTATGCGGCGGGTTGCGGGCTTCAATGAAAGAGCGTCCGACCACAGGTCGGACCCACACCCACAATCACTACTTTAGCTACCAACCTTGGTCTGCAGATACGCCGCCTCACCCAGACGCTCGATCAGCGCCAGCTGCGTCTCGATCCAGTCGATATGCTCTTCCTCGGAGTCGAGGATGGCCTCAAACAAACCGCGGGTACCAAAATCGCCGACGGATTCGCAGTGGCGAATGCCGGCCTGTAGGTCGGGGATGGCGAGGTGCTCCAGCTTGAGATCGCAGAGCAGCGCCTCCTTGGGCGACTCGCCGATCATCAGCTTGTCGAGCTTCTGCAGATTGGGCAGGCCGTCCAGGAAAAGAATGCGCTCGATCAGGCGATCAGCGTGCTTCATCTCGTCGATCGACTCCTTGTGTTCGTACTCGGCCAGTTCCTTCAAGCCCCAGTTCTTGAACATCTTGGCATGCAGGAAATACTGGTTGATCGCCGTCAGTTCGTTGGTCAGCGCCTTGTTGAGGTGCTCGATGGTCTTGGCGTCGCCGCGCATGGTGTGCTCCTTGAAAGTGCGGGCACTTTAGCAAGTCGGCATTGACAGCGCGGTCAGGAAAATGCGAATGAGGCGGGTTTGCGAATGCGCCCGGGGATGTCGTCGCTGTGCTTATGTGGGTCCGCACTGTGTGGGACGCCTTCAGTCAACCTGCGGGGATAAGAGCGTCCGACCAAAGGTCGGCCCCACAGGGAATTACGCCACCTGACGAAACCGCAGCACGTTCTCGCCGTTGGGCACCTGATCCATCGCCTGCGCATGCTGCGCCAGCAAGTCCGAAGCAAAATCGCGGCAGCAACCGCAGCTGGTACCACAGCCCGTATGTGCAGCCAGACCATCCAGATCACGCACACCGGCGCAGGCAGCGGCGCGGACAGCGGTTTCGGTGACAGCATTGCAGACGCAGACGTACATGGCAGCCCTCATCAGGTTCTGGGGCTATTTCAATGCAAATACGAATGCTTGTCAATTAGAAAGCTGAACCATTCTGATTGTAGGGTGGGTGCAACCCACCATTCTCCAATATTCACCAATGGTGGGTTGCACCCACCCTACAAACGCGCTGCTAGCTCGACCAACCCAAACGCCGCTCCGGACGCGGTGGCGTCAACGTCGACTGCGCGGGATCGGCAATCACACAGACCTGGGCCGCAAACGGTGCCAGATGGCGCAACGCACGTTCATAGACCTCGCGCTTGAAGGCGACGACATGCTCCAGCGGATGCCAGAAGTCCACCCAGGTCCAGGAATCGAACTCGGGCTCTTCGCATTGATCGAGGCGCAAATCCGCCTCACTGCCATTGAAGCGCAGCAGAAACCAGACCTGCTTCTGTCCCAGGCAGGTCGGCCGCTCGTTCCGCCGTACGAACCGGTGCGGCAGGCGATAGCGCAGCCATCCCGGCGTGGACGCCAGCACATCGACATGTGCCGGCAACAGCCCGGTCTCTTCACGCAGCTCGCGATACATCGCTTCGAGCGGCGTCTCATCTGAATTCATTCCGCCTTGTGGAAACTGCCATCCGTCCCGGGAAACGCGACGCGCCCAAAACACGCGCCCATCTCCCTGCATCAGCACAATGCCCACATTAGGTCGGTAGCCGTCGGGATCGATCACGCCCGGCACCTCAAAGTTTGTCTGTCCCGATTCTTTCACGGGCATGCGGCAGGCCACAAGCGCGCGATTACTCCGACGACTCGAAGCCGGAAGAGTTCATCGCCGAAATCCGCCAACTGTTTCATTGACAGATCGAACGTTGGCAACGATTGCACTATCCCCTGGCAGTCCATCCGTCCCAACGACAACCTGAGGGATTGGTCAGGAGTGTGCCTGGCGTCGCCCACCAATCCCGCACTTGGGCTATGGAGCCTTAAGCTCGATCGTCCTGGCGTTATCTGACAGGTCAGAGTCGCCCTGAAGAGTTGTAAGCAACAACTCGCTGGTTGTGCGAATCATGCAGCACGTCTGAATCCGGATCGAAAGTTCCCGTGGTGGAAGAATTGGTGCAGGCGCCAGGATCAACGTTGAATCACACTTCAACCTCCTGTTCGATGCGCTCCAGACGCATAACCACTCGGGTTCGTCAGGAACCCTGACCAAAAGTATCGCGGGATCCAGAATCAACTCGATTCTTGTACCTGAAAGCGTGTTTATCGCGGGTAAAAATGCAACGGGATTCGACAGATTTAACGATAAAAACACCCAAAGCGTTTGCATCCAGTCAGATGCCGCCTGCGTATACATGGCAACTCCGCGTTATTGGGTTGAGCCATGTCATATTTGTTGCGATTTCTGGTGTTGAGCCTTTATGGATCCTGCGCCTTGGCGCACAACACCTGGTTGGTCCCTGAACCACCGACAAAATCCCGAAATCATTGGGCGGTGGGGCTGACTACGGGGCATGCATTCCCGGCGCCGGAACATTCCACCAGGCCTGGGCGTGTGGCTCGTGCTGAACTGATTACCAGCACTCGCACAGTCCCGTTGGTCGAGATGACACCGAACGGGCGAACGCTTCCGTTCCGCGTCATCGCGGACGATGAGCCGCTGAACGTCGCCGTGGTGGCGCTGTGGCCGTTGGTTATCGAGCTTGAAAGCGACGCTGTTGACCGTTATGTGCGCGACGAGCTGGGCGGTGAGGCCAGCTTTACTGAGCGCTACCAAACTCAGGGGCACTGGCGGGAACGCTACACCAAGAATGCCAAGGTGCTGATCCGGACCAGCGGTGCGCGTGCAGACGCGATGGCTACGCAGCCTCATGGGCTGAGCTATGAGCTTGTCCCTTCGATCGATCCTACGCTCGCTCAGGCTGGCACTGCGTTTGAGGTTTGCGCGTTTGCCAACAACCGTCGCGTGACCGCAACGCAAGCGCGCGTGCACATCGGGTTATCCGAAGCCGACGGCACCACAGCCATGCAACCTGCCGATCAGCGCGGCTGCGTTCGTGTCCAGCCTAACGGCGTAGATCCCTACCTCTTGCACAGCGTTCTCATTCTCCCGATCGAGGAATTCGATGCCGATTGGGAAAGCCACTTTGCGGCGCTCACTGTTCATCGCGCCGTGTTTTCGTCGTCACCCCTGCGGAGTCAACCATGAATCGTAGAACGTTCATCCACCTCGGACTGATAGGCGCGTTGTTTGCCAGCGTCTCAGCCTTCGCTCAAACCACTGCCTATGCCCTGCTCACTGCCGATCCTGGCCTGTCCTTCGTGATCGATGGCCAGCCACAAAATCCCGCCACGGTATTGCCGATTCTGGGTGTCATCGATGATGACGTACTGGTGGCAATCGACGTACGTCCGCAGAGCGGGCGCCTTTATGCCCTCGCGCACAATCCCAAGCTGGGCTCGGTGCGGCTCTATCACCTGGATACCCATGGAACTGTCGTCCGCGCAGCGCCCGTCGGCATGACAGGCGGCTTTGTCGACGCCACTGGCGCGCCGCTGCTGATTTTTGCTCAATCATTTGATATCGATTTCAATCCTACGGTAGATCGTCTGCGCGTGGTCGCAAGCAATGGCCTCAACTTTCGGATGAACCCGAACAATGGTGCACTGGTCGACGGAAATTTCAACAACACGGTGTCGCCACCAGCGGGGGTCAATCCCGATGCGAATCTCAACGGCGGCGCGGGCGGGGCAATGGGGACCGCCTACACCAACAACAGCATCAATGTGGCAGCGACGACGCAATACACGCTGGACCATAGCAACGACATGCTCTACATCCAGAATCCCCCGAATGCGGGTGCATTGGTCAATGCCATAGCGATCAGCAGCGCGGGCACGCCACTGAACTTCGGCGCCGCCGGCGGCATGGACATCGAGCCGGGCATCAATGTCATGACATCCGGCATGCCGGCCGCAGGGCTCGCAGCGGCATTGCTCACGGTCAACGGTCAGTCGCGCCTTTATCGAATCAATCTCGTTGATGGCGTTGCCACGATGCAAGGCAGTGTCGGTGGACTGAATATTGTCGACCTCGCGGTATTCGGCCTGGCACCAGCAGTGAACGCCTTGTCGCAAAGTGGTACGCAGCTGACGCGATTTGCGTTCGCTACGCCAGGCACTTCGGCACAGAGCACAGTGACCGGCGTCGTCGCTGGCGAACGGCTGGTCGGTTTCGATGTGCGCCCCACCACCGGGCAATTGTATGCGTTGGGCATCGATGCCATGAACGATCGCGGCACGATTTATGTGCTTGAGCCACAGAGCGCGGGCGGCACATCGGTGGCTATGCCATTGGGCACGCCGGGCCGAATCGCCTACGTCGATGAAAACGGCGTAGCCGTGGACTTGAGCGACCTGCCCGCAGCATTCGATTTCAATCCGGCACCGGACCGTATTCGCATTGTCGATGCGTCGGGCCTGAACGCCCGCGCCAATCCCAACGATGGCGCTCCAGTAGATGGCAGCGGCACCCTTGCTGGCACCAATCCCGATGGCATGGTGCAAGCGGATATCGGCACCCAGATTGTCGGTACCGCCTACACCTCAAATGCCGCCGGCCCGGCATTCACCACCCAGTACACACTCGATCAGGCGTTCGCTCGCCTGTACATCCAGAACCCACCGAACTCTGGCGCGCAAACCCTGCCATTGCCATTGACGATCGCCGGCGCAGCGTTCGAATTCAGCGGTGACACAGGCTTTGATATTCCGCCCGGACCGACCAGCACTGCGGCCAATGCACCCGCATTCGGCCTTGGCTACTTCACTGCCAACAGCCCGGCCAACGCACCCACACTTTACGAACTCAACTTGTCGGACGCAGTGGTCAGTCCACTCGGCGCCATTGCCAGCAATGGCCAATCACTCACAGGTCTCGTGGTGCACAACGCACCGACTGAGGTCGGCTTCACTGCGGCCAGCCTGGCGTTTGACGAGGGCACGCTGCCGGCGATGATCAGCATCCTGTTGCTCAATGGCGGCAGCACCCCGGTCCACTTCAGCACCTCGGATGGCACGGCGATCGCGGGGCAGGATTACACCGCGTCGCAGGGCACCGTGTTCCTGAATGGCGCCAGTCCGCAGGCAGCGATCCAGGTTCCGATCTTGAGCGATGCGATCGAAGAATCTGACGAGACTTTCAGTATCACGCTCAGCGGACCCTTCGCGATGCCCGTCACGCTGACCGTGACCATCCGCAATCGCGGCGACGCCATTTTCGGCAATGGCTTCGAAGAACCGTAGCCACATTGGGCACCAAAACCCTGCCTGCCAAAACATCCACATCCCGAAGAACCCAGCGCCTACGTTTACCGATTCAACGCGCCTGTTCGTGCGCAGTAAGCGCTGCACCGTCATCAAACCCTTGTCACGTCACAACTGGAGACGATCAATGAAAACCCGGCTACTCACCACTTGCCTGCTTGTGTCCTTGTTCGGATTAACCGGTGGTATCGCGCAGGCATCCAGCCATCGCGAGGCGCCGTTCATCACCGAGCATCCCAAAGTGGATGGCACCGACTTCTACATGTTCCGCAGCTACGAGCCCGGGCAAGAGGATTTTGTGACCCTGATTGCCAATTACCTGCCCTTGCAGGATGCGTACGGCGGCCCCAACTACTTCACGCTCGACCCCGAGGCCGTCTACGAAATTCATATCGACAACAACGCCGACGCGATCGAAGATGTGACCTTTCAGATCCGCGTCAACAACGCCTATCAGAACGCTGCCATTGATGTGGGCGGGATGATGATTCCGGTGCCACTGCTTGCCTTGGGCCGCATCGTCGGCAGCGCTCCGAATTCTGGCGATGCGCTAAAGAATCTGCGGGAGACCTATACCGTAGGCGTGGTTCGCGGCCCCAGGCGCGCCAGTGCAGCGCAGTTGGCGAGCAATCCCGGCGACAGCACCACCACCTTCAGAAAGCCGCTCGACAACATCGGCGAGAAGACCTTTGCGACCTATGAGGCTTATGCCGACAGCCACATCTTCCCGATCTCGGTGCCCGGCTGTGTGGGCAATGGCCGCGTATTCGTCGGCCAGCGCCGCGACGGATTTCGCATCCCGCTCGGCGAAGTGTTCGATCTGATCAACTTGAATCCGGTGGGCCCGGCCAACGGCATCGCAGCACTCGACGATGTGGTCGACAAGAACGTCACCACCATCGCACTCGAACTGCCGATCAGCTGCCTTATAACGGGCGCCGCACAACCCATTATCGGCGGATGGACCACGGCGAGCCTGCGCAAGGCGCGCACGTTGAATGCCACGCCCGGCGGCACTTCGACCGTCCCGAACTCCGGCGGGCCCGCTGCTGCCATCGAGGGCGGTGCGTTCGTACAGGTCTCGCGGTTGAGCACACCGTTGATCAACGAAGTCGTCATCGGCATCGGCGACAAGGATCGCTTCAATGCTTCCGAGCCGCGCAACGACGGGCAATTCGCAGCCTATGTGACCAACCCGACCTTGCCGGAGCTGATCGAAATACTGTTCGGCGGCCTGGGCGTACAGGCACCGAACGTGTTTCCACGCACCGACCTGGTTGCTGCGGCGCTAACCGGCGTGTCCGGTTTGAATCAACCCGCCGGCGTCACCGCTTCAGAGATGATGCGCCTGAATACATCGATCGCTGTGACCCCGGCTGCGAGTCAAAATCGACTTGGCGTTATCGCTGCGGATAACTCCGGCTTTCCCAACGGACGCAGACCCGGCGACGATGTCGTCGACATCCTGCTGCGCGTGATGATGGGCGTGCTGCTGCCCCCGGCACAGGCGCCGAGCGGGACGTTACCGCTGGTCGATGGTGTTGAAGTCAACGCATCGCAGTTCCGAACCACCTTCCCCTATCTGCAGACACCACGACCGGGTGCGGTGGGTGTGATTCCGTAACCTTCACGTTGCGCGGGATAGCGACGCGCATCTTGAAAGCAGGCAGGGGTTCTGTCGCGTGCTCCCTCCCCGATGTTCGGGGAGGGAGTAAGGGCGGTGCACCTCAGTCCACTAGGGTGACGCACAATCGTTTGCTGCTATCGCCTGCTCTTGTTTTTCTTGTCTTCCTGCACCACAAACCCGATCGGCCGCTTGGGCGGATCGGGCGGAGTCATCAGGTCACGCAGCGCATCGAAGACCTGGGTGAGTTGCACGCGCGTGTTGCGGCTGAAGGCTTCGTGCTTGAAAATCAATGCCTGGGTTTTCTGTTCGAGTTCGGTGAGCCGTTTGGCCAGGTCGGTGTGCGTGGTTGCCAGTGCGCGCAACTGCACGAAGGCGCGAACGACGTAGACCGACACTTCGATGGCACGCGTGCTGCTGAGTATCGTAGCCGCCATCAATGCACCATGTTCGGTGAAGGCGTAGGGCAAGTATTTGCGGTGCTGGCCGCGTCCGCCGTTTAAGGTCGCAGTTTGCGACCTTAAAGGTACCCACTCCTCCGGCGTCAACGCAAACATGAAGTCCGCCGGAAACTTTGCGAGGTTGCGTTTGACTGCCTCATTGAAGCGTTTGGTGGGCACGTCATAGAGCGCGGCAAGATCGGCATCAAGGATCACGCGCTGACCGCGCATCGAGAGGACGCGCAGCGTGATGGCTTCCGGCGTGAGCCACTGTGCTTTACTCTTCATTGACTACCCGCGTGTGCCACGCGCCTGGAAGCAGCGGCTTTGCTCGCTGCTTTTGCTGCTGGTGCGGCCACTGAAACATCCTCGTCCCGGCATCGGGCCTGAGACGTGCTGACTTTACTTTCTGGAGCCTCTACAAAGCCAAACCATCGATGGCGTACAAGCATCGAATCGGTTCGACACACAGGTGAAACTCGGATGGAGTCAGGATTTCCCATGCCGGGCAGAATGGCATCGCGCGGGTGCCATTGCAGTCAGATCAAGGCGTGCTTTGAGTTGGGAAATTTCGGATTCCTGGCGGCGCTCGCCTACGTGTTCCGGTCTTTCGGCACGAGGCTGTACCTTCGGTAATCGGAAAACGTGATCCATCGGTAGATGAGCGCGCATTGCATGCTCATCTACCGCGAAAATCCACGTGGACTCAATTGCAGTCGCCGATCTCGCTATTCTCGAATCCGGCCTGGAAAATCTGATCGCTGAAGCACGCTGGCCCACCCTCGAACAGCAAGGCATTGCTTCCCGTCGGCCGATAGCTGCCGAATTGTCCGTCCTGGATGTTCACCCGCCATTTGTTGGTGCCGACCCGCGTGGCGCGCGACGAAAAATCGTGCCAGCCAACCGTATTGGCTACGCCGGGTGTAGAGGGGCCGTAGAAACGGAAGGTCCAACCGTATTCGTTGAAGTTGGCGTTGTGAAACGTCAGCTCGACTGTTGCCTGCGCACAGTTCTGAATATCGAAGCGCACTAGGTCCTGAGGATAGTTGTAGAAACCTGGACCGCCATTGACGAAATCGCGGCCATTGCGTGCAGCCAGCTTGGCCTGTACGTCCACCGCCTGCGCGCAGGCGCCGCCACTGCCCGAAATGATGTCGCTGGTGAAAAACCCGCCAGAGCCCCGCGTTGCTTCGCCAGAGCCAAACAGTGCTACAACGCTGGAACCGACATCGCTCTGCTGCGCGTCCGGTTGCCCGTCGCCATTGCCGTCGCCACCGCTGGGCGCATTGTTTTCGGTTCCATCGGGAACGCCATCGCCGTCGTCATCCGGTACCTGTTCGATGGTCCAAACACCCGTCGATGTGCCCGCGTGCAGGATGGTCGAATTGAACGGATCCAGTTCAATCGCCGTCGATGCATAGGCGGGCAATCCCACACTGATGGATCGCCAGGTTGCGCCACCATCATCGCTTCGATACACGGCACCGGGGTTGGTGATGGAGCCGGCACCCGCTGCATACAGGATATTCGGCGCGAGCGGATCGACCAGCAAGTCGCGTATATCGACCTTGGACGAAATGCCCACCGCGGATTCGGCCCAGGTCACGCCGCCGTTGGTGGTCTTGTAGATCGAGCCACTGGTCGGGTTGATGTCCTGGTCCACGACCGAGGCCCACAGGGTGTTGCCATCGCTGGGATGAATCGCGAGCGAAAGTACGCTGAATCCGGTGTTGGTGGTGCCGGTAATGCGCGGCAAACCGCCGGCACCATTTGGGCCGCTGGCATGCACCCAGGTGGCGCCCGCGTCGTTGCTGCGGAATACGCCGCTGGCGCGATCGGTACCCGGCGTAATAATGGTGGAAAAAGTGCCTACATAGAGACGATTGGAGTTGGTCGGGTCAATTACTATGTTGACGGGCGTGATGCGTGCATCACCGTCCGAAGGCGGCAATGTCGCATCCAGGGCAACCCATTGCACATCGGGAAAACCTGCCATGTTCAAAGCCGTGGTGTCGGCGTTGTCGCTACGTGCGATCCGATACGAGAAACCTGCGGTAGGCGCGCCGGTTGACGTGGCGTAAAGCCGGTGCAGCGTGCCGCTGGTGCAAACTGGTCCCGTCGGCGAAACGAGGGGAATCACGCAGGAGCGTGGGTCAAGCTCGGTGTCGCGCACTGTGCCCAGATCGACGAATGTTGTCGCGCCAATCGTGCGTGTGGGCAGGTTGCCATCCATGCGTGTCCAGGTAACGCCGTTGTTGCGGCTGCGATAGATGCTGGAGTTGCGCGCCGCCAGTGGCGACAGCGCGGAGCGACCGCCCGCATAGATGATGGAATTGGCTTCAGCGCCGGGTGAAGTGCCCGCCGAAAGCGGATCGATGGTCAGTGTGCGTAAAGCCGACGCCTGCAGACCATCATTCGCGGTCAACCAGGACAGCGCACCGTTTACCGACTGATACAGGCCCGGAGTCGAGGCTGTCACCCCATCGGTAAACCCCGCAAAAATGATCTGCGCACCACTGCCGGTAGCGGTGGAAGGATTGGGATTGATCGCCAAAGAACGCAATGAGGCAGCGCTCAAGCCATTGTTGATTGCGGTGGCGCTCCAGGCAGTGCCAGCAACCGGACGGCGCATGATGCCGGCACCCTGCGTCGCGGCCCAGATAAACGTTCCCGCCGCCGGATAGCCGGGTTCGAAAACGGTTTCGGACACCGAGGCAATCACGGGATTGCCAAGCGCATCCAGATAGCTCGCGTTGGCGGTCAGGTCGGTCGTCTGCGCGGTGAACGTCGCGCCACCATCGATGGATCGGTTGCTGCCGTTCCAGACTTCCAATGCGACGGTGGGATGTGCACTGACCGCAGTGAAAACCGCAGCCTGCGCCGTCCAGGTAGCGCCGTCGTTATCGCTGCGATAAAGGTTTGTGTCGCCGCTGTACGCATAGCCGCCAGCTACCGCATAAATCGTGCTGCCGGTGCCGAAGCTGATCGAGAAGCCACCGGGCTGCTCGTCGGTGATGGAGGGATCGGCAAGAACACCCGTCCAATTGGCGCCACCGTCGATACTCCGGAACAACAACGGCTGCATCACCGGCGGCGGTGCGCCGTTGCCCCAGGACTGTACTCCCGCCAGCATCCGGCTGCTGTTGGTCGGGTCGACACTGACTTCATCAAAACCCACACCCGCTGGCAATCCAGCACCGGCAGCGCTGAAACTTACGCCACTGTCGATGGAGCGCAGCACGAGCGTGCCCGCTACCGGCACCGGAATGCCTGTGGCCGGCTCGAGATTGGTCGCCAGTGAAATCAGTACCTGACCCACGACACCCGGCACATCGGCGATTGATGTGACATAGGTGTCCGCGGGCAACAGGTATCCGGTCGGCGCCCAATTGAGCGCCGCATCGTCGCTACGGTAAAGACGGCGATCGTTGGAAAACATATACAGCGTCGCCGGGCTGTCCGCATCCAGCGTAAAGGGCATACGGACGCTCAGTCCGGCAACGCCGTTCTCGGCCCGTGTCCAGGAGGCGCCGCGGTTCGTCGTCTTGAAGAAACCGCCATTGGTATTGGCGTAGATCGTCGTCGCGACCGACGGATTGAACTTCAGCGAATAGACCTGGCCGCCATGCGGCCCACCGCTGGTCCAGATTCCAGGCCCCGCGAATACGGAGAACGACAGTGCGACCAACACCCATCCCATCGACCACTTACGCATAGCTCACTCCATTAAGGCAAAAGTTCATCCACGCCTATGCTAGTCCCATGCCCAGGCAAGTCCACCCCGATTCCGGAGTTGTAACGCATGTTCAGTTACGCGACATGGTTACAAAGAGTGTCACCTGCTTAGTGAACACCAGGTGCGGGCGCATCCATGTACTAGATACGTAAGATGGCGGCAAAACCGGAAAGGGGTGCCGTGGTTCGTCATCAATTCCGCCCGTAACTGATCCTATCCAGCGTCGCTGCTAGTCTCCCACCGTGCATTTCGGTCAATTCGAGCCCCACATGCCAGCGCCCGCATCGCCGTCACCTGGAACCACCCCACGCATCCGCATCGGCATGGTGGAGGACAATGCGGTTTTGCGTGAGGGGATGCGGCAGGTGGTTGCGCGGCGCGGGGACTGGGAATGGGTTTGGGAGGCGGAAAATTTTGCGGCGGGCGCGGTGGGGCCTGCTGTGGACTGCGATGTGGTGTTGCTGGATCTGGGTCTGCCGGATGGAAGCGGGCTGGATCTGATTGCCGGTTTGCGGCAACGGCCCGGCACGCATGTGCTGGTGTTTTCGGTGCTGGGGGATGAGACCAGTGTGTTGCGCGCGATCGAGCTTGGGGCTGCGGGCTATCTGTTGAAGGAATCGGCGCCGGCGGAAATCATCGAGGCGATCGACAATGTGCTGGCCGGCGGTGCTCCGCTCACGCCATCCGTTGCGGCACATCTGCTGCGACGGCTGCGGCAACCGGTGGCAACACCTGCACCGTCCGCACCGGCCAGAAGCGAGCCGTCGATCGAGATGCTGACCGGTCGCGAACGCGATGTGCTGCTGGCGCTGGCACGCGGTTACAGCTACGACGAATCGGCCGAGCTGCTCGGCATTTCCCGGCATACCGTGGGTCATCATGTGAAGCACATCTACAGCAAGCTCGCAGTGAACTCGAAATCGGAAGCCGTGTTCGAAGCGGTGCAAGCGGGTTGGCTGGGCAGGCATGACCACTGACCTAGTCCGATACGGCGTGCCCTGGCGGATCGTTTGGCCGCTGCTATGGGTCAGCCTGTTGCTGATCTTCGGCGTGGGCTATATGCATCGCCAGGCTATCCCCGATTATCCGGCCATCAGCCATGTCCAGGCGCGGCCAGGTGAACTACCCGAAACACCCACGCGCTGGACCGACCTGCAACCGGCTCAATGGCTGGATTTCGAGCTTCCGATCCGGGTGTGCAAGGTGCGCTGCAAGACGCCTCATACGCTGTGGCGTTATCGCTTCGATGCGTTGCCGGCATCGGTCACCGATCCGGCGGTCTTCATGCCATCTTTCGATACCAATATCGCGGTGTATCTCAACGGCACCCTGATCGAACAGCAGGGCCAGGTCACGCTGCCCCCCAGCGTGTATCGTTTTCATCCGCGACTGTTCCGGCTGCCAGTGGGACTGCTGCGCGACGCTGGCAATGAACTGACCTGGATCATCACCATCGAGCGCCGTGGTGCGGGCTCGATGGCGCCGTTCTATATCGGAAACTACGCTGAACTCGATGCCGCCTATCGTTGGCTGGCGTGGCTGAGCCAGGGCCTCGTTGCCGGCGCTGCGTGGCTGCAATGGGGCACGATACTCGTTGCGCTGGGCATGTTTCTGCGCCGGCGCGATGAGCTGATCCTGCGCTGGTATCTGCTGGCGGCCCCGTTCTGGCTGCTGGCGGCAACGCTGCATATGCAGCCGGACATCTTTCCCGGATCGCAATCGCGTACGACAGTGTTCTTCATCTGTTACTTCGCGCTCGTCGCATTTTCCGCACTGTTTGTGACATCGCTTCAGCAATCACCGCCGCGCTGGCTGGTGCGTACCGCCGTCACCTATTTTCTGGCCGGTGCCGCGATCACGCTGGTTGCCCAGAATGCGCCAGGCATCGAACCATACTGGCAGTTTTCACTACCGCATTTCGCGATGAAGTACAGCGTTCTGCTGGTGGCGCCGTACATACTTTGGCGGCTGTATCGCTACGTGCGCCAGCATCCGCACAGCGCGATGGCGCGCTGGGCGATGGTGTCTGCGCTGGCGCCGGCGATCTTCGGCATTCACGATGCGATTCGCGGCAGCTCCATCATCCTGCCCTATTCGCTGGCGCCTCTTGGGGGCGCAGGCATCGCATTGGCACTATGGCTGGAGGTGGCGCGCCGCGTGCTGGACAATCAGGCGCGAATGGCACGGCACTCGGAAGAATTGGCCACCACGCTGAGCGCCCGCGAAGCCGAACTGCGCGGCAACTACGATCGCCTGCGCGAGGCCGATCGCGAACGCACGCTGTCGGAGGAGCGCGGTCGCATCATGCAGGACATGCACGATGGCGTGGGCGGACAGCTGGCGACGCTGATGTACCTGGCCAACGATCCGACAGTGGAACGCCAGCGCATCATCGATCTGGTGCGCGAGGGGCTTGCCGATATGCGCCTGGTGCTGGATTCGTTGAATCAGACCGATGGTGATCTGCTGATCGCGCTGGGGGCGTTCCGCGAGCGCATCGCGCCGCTGCTGCGCACCGCCGGCATCGAGCTGAAATGGCGCGTTGATCCGACGGTATCCGCTTCCGGGTTCAGTCCCGAGAAAGTGTTGAACATCTATCGCCTGCTGCAGGAGGCGATCACCAATGCGTTCAAGCACGCGGGCGCGACGGAAATCACCGTGGCGTTGAGCAGCGATGGCGCCGGGCGCGTGCTGAGTGTCAGCGATAACGGTCGCGGATTTGCCGCGAACGATGCGCCGCATCGTGGTTATGGATTGAGCGGCATGCGTCAGCGTGCGGCGAAACTGGGCACCAAGCTCGAACTGGTTTCCGAGCAGGGAGCGGGGACGAGTATCCGGTTGCATTTGCCGGATTGAGCGCTGTTGTGGGTCCGACCTGTGGTCGGACGCTTTCGCCAGAGTAGACCGAGTGACAAGAAGCGTCCGACCACAGGTCGGACCCACAAAGACAGTAGCTCCCACGGCGCCCCAGGTGATAGCTGTCATGGGACGCCCGTGCGCCGCACTGCTAGGATTTGCGCAGGTAAACAACCCACGGCAGCGACATGTACTCGGTTCCGGTCAAGTGCGAAACCCATGGCGGCTTTGGCGAGATGCAGGGCATGCTGCTGTTCGACGGGCAGCGCCTGCTGCTGCAGTATCAAACCTCGGACAGTGTCTTCGGCGTGCTGCGCTCCAATCCCAAGCAGGTGGAATTTGCTTTGGACGGTCTGCTGGATGCGCGCTACAGCGCCGGCTGGTTCTGGCTGGCGCCGAATATGCAGCTACGTCTCTCCGATTTCAATGCCCTTACACAGCTGCCATCCGCCGATGGCGGTCGCCTGAAGCTGAGCGTGCGCTGGTCGGATCGCGGTGATGCGCGGCGCCTGATCGAGGGCCTGTCCACTCTGTTGGCGGAGCGCCGCTATGCGCTGCTCAACGACCAGATCACGCGGATGACGTCATCGCATCCTTTGGGCGAGGCACGCGTCAGTGGCCGCGTCAGTGTGCCACCGCCGCCGCCGCGCATGGAAAGCGAGCGCTGATAGCGTGTAGGAGCGGCTCTTGTGGGAGCGGCGTGCCCCCCCGGTGGGGTTTGTCTGTGTATTTAAAAGTATAAACAGAGCATCGCGGGGGGGCGGGCGCGCCCCCACGTTG
>JANMUE010000528.1:0-1916 GCA_031391205.1 Lysobacterales bacterium
CCACAGGTCGGACCCACAAATGCGCGCGGCCTGCGAATTGGGAAATCTCCTATTTAAATTTCCGCTAGCCCCTTATCGACTTGGAACGCAGCACAATTGAGCATGGGCAATGTCCTACGACAAACTTTTGCGCGGCCGCCATTCGGCCCTGGTAATTTCTACTCGCTTACGTTCTGTACATCGGAACGTCGCGAACTGTTCGCCATTCCGACCGCTGCGCAGTTGGTCGTCTATGCGTTGCACCGTTCTGCCGCGCTAGGTTATTGCGATCAGCTGGCATTCGTAGTCATGCCAAACCATGTGCACTGGCTGATTGCATTAACTGGAAAGTGCCCATTGGGTGCGCTCGTTGCCGTTACCAAGGGTGAGGCAAGCCGCCAGTTGCGCAGAAGCTGCGGTCTTGGATTGCCCATTTGGCAACCCGGATACTATGAACACTGTGTTCGCGCCAACGAAGACCTTAAGGAACAGGCGCGTTACCTGATCGCCAATCCATTGCGCGCCAATCTTGTAATGCGGCTGGCCGACTATCCATTTTGGTTCGCTATCTGGGCATCACCGCCGCACGGGCAGATGCATGCCGAAGCATTGGGCGAACACTTGCTGGAACGCTAGTTGTGATGTGGGTCCGACCTGCGGTCGGACGCTCTGCGTTGCTCTGCCGGAACGCCAAAGAGCGTCCGACCACAGGTCGGACCCACAACTGCGCCATCAATTCCTGCCGCGATGCTTGCCCTGATACGGCGTGTAGTACTCACGCAGCCTGGCGATATCGTTATCCATGTCAGCGGTCATTTCGACCATGGGGCCGACGCCGAAAGTTCTTTCGGGATAGTGCAGATAGATGCAGCAAACCGGCACATCGGCCTGGCGGGCGATATGCCAGAAGCCCGTCTTCCAGCGGTCCAGGCGGCGGCGCGTGCCTTCGGGCTCGAGCACCACCCAGCACACCGGTTTGGAACGGATCGCCTGCACCGTGGCGCCGACCACACCATTGGCGGCGCCGCGATTGACGGCGACACCGCCAAGCAGACGCAGCAGGGTGCCGAGCGGAAAGAAGAACGCCTCCTTCTTGGCCATGAACTCGACTTCAAGTCCCAGCGCCACCTTGATCAGCAGTCCCCAGACGGCGTCCCAGGCCGAGGAATGCGGCACGGCGATCAGCAGCAGGCGCGGCACATCGGGAAATTTTCCGAGCAGCTTCCAGCCAAACAGACGCAGCGTGGCGCGGGCCATGGCGCGCATCAACGGATGATCGGTGCGTGGTGCCGTCGGCGGCAGCTCATGTTCGATGACCCGGCTGCTCACTCGCGGTCCCAGTTCTTGTCGCCGCGGTTGGCCTTGATGCCGGAACGCACGTGCTTGCCTTCCAGGCGTCGCTCCTTGGCACCGCGTGAGGGTTTGGTGGCAATGCGTTTCTTCGGCACCAGGGTGGCCGCAAGGATCATGGCGCTGAGGCGGTCGCGCGCATCCTGGCGATTGCGATCCTGGGTGCGGAAGCGGCTGGCCTGGATGATCACGACGCCGTCGTCGGTGATGCGCTGGTCGCTCTTGGCGAGCAGCCGCGCGCGCACCGGCTCGGGCAGCGACGTGGAAGCGCGCGCATCAAAACGCAGCTCGACCGCGGTCGACACCTTGTTGACGTTCTGACCGCCGGGGCCGGACGCACGCACAAAGCGCTCGGTCAGTTCGGCGTCGGGGATCTGGATCAGGGGCGAGATATTCAGCATAGCCGGCGATTGTAGCGATGTAGGAGCGGCGTGAGCCGCGATTCCAAAAGTAGCTGCATAGTGTTTTGTGGGTCCGACCTGTGGTCGGACGCTAATGTTTTTAGGGCAGAAACGTGAAGAGCGTCCGACCGCAGGTAGGACCCACAAAACAGCCGCCCCCACCGCAAAAAGCCTACCCCCTTACAC
>JANMUE010000545.1:0-13397 GCA_031391205.1 Lysobacterales bacterium
TGGAAATACCAAAATGCAACCAGCGCCTGGCACCGTTCACGCGCACACCAAGCCCGGGCACGAATACCGCGAGCAACAACAAGAAGCAGAGCAGCAGCAGCACGCGGCTGTTGCGCTCCCAGAAGGCCAGCGGCGTAGATACCACAGCGGTGGCCAAGCCGACGCCCAATGCCAGAAACAGTAGATGCCGGATCAAGTAGTAATAAGGTGAGTCGCCAGCGCCCTCTGCAATCGCAATCGAACTCGATGCCACCATAACGATACCGAACGCGGCCAATGTGCAGGCAATCAGCAATAGCCAGGGATCGAACTGCCCGGGCAGTTCGTCTCGGCGTAGTGCTTGCAATGGCGAGTTCCAATAGCTCATTGCTCAGCGCACCTTCAAGGTTGCGAGGCCAAGCAGCACCAGAATCACGCTGATGATCCAGAAGCGCACAATCACCCGTGGCTCGGGCCAGCCTTTGAGTTCGAAGTGGTGGTGGATCGGCGCCATGCGGAAGACGCGCTTGCCGGTGAGCTTGAAGCTCGCCACCTGGATCATCACCGACAGGGTTTCGATAACGAAGACCCCGCCCATCAGCACCAGCACCAGCTCCTGGCGCACGATCACCGCGATCACACCAAGCGCTGCGCCCACCGAGAGCGCGCCAACGTCGCCCATGAAGACCTGCGCCGGATAAGTGTTGAACCACAGAAAGCCCAGCCCGGCACCGCCTAGGGCCGCACAGAAAATGGTGAGCTCGCCCGCGCCGGGAATCGATGGCACGCCGAGGTACTGCGAGAACACCGCGTTGCCGGCGACGTAGGCGAAAACGCCGAGCGCAGCGCTGACCAGCACCGTCGGCATGATGGCCAGGCCGTCCAGGCCATCCGTCAGATTCACCGCGTTCGAAAAACCCACCATCCAGAAGTAGGCAATCACCACGAACCCAAGGCCCAGCGGCAATGCAAAATTCTTGAAGATCGGCAGATACAGCGTGGTGTTGGCGGGCACATCGGCGGTGTAGTAGAGCGCGAGTGCAGCCACCAGGCCGAACACCGACTGCAGCAGGTACTTCCAGCGCGCCGCCAGGCCGCGGCTGTCCTTGAGCACCAGTTTTCTGTAGTCGTCGATCCAGCCCACCAGCCCAAAACTGATCAGCACGAACAGCACGATCCACACGTAACGATTGCGCAGATCCGCCCACAACAAAGTTGCTGCGACCACCGCAATCAGGATCAGCGCACCGCCCATTGTTGGCGTGCCGGCCTTGGAAAAATGCGACTGCGGTCCGTCCTGGCGGATGGTCTGGCCGACCTTGTATTCGGCGAGTTTGCGGATCACCGCCGGGCCCGCGATCAGCGACACCGCCAGTGCCGTCAGCGCGGAAAGAATCGCGCGCAGCGTCAGATACTGGAACAGGTTGAAGCCGCTGATATGCGGCTTGAGCCAGGCGAACAGTTCAAGCAGCATGCGTCTTGTCTCCTGATGCGGTGCCAAGAAGCCCGCTCACCACGCGATCCATTGCGCTGGAGCGGGAGCCCTTGATCAATACGGTGATGCCCGCGCGAAGCCCGCTGTGCAGTGCTTCAATGAGTGCGGCCTGATTCGGAAAATGCTCGGCGCGTTCGCCATAGCCCTTACAGGTATCCAGTGAACGCGGACCGACGGCGCACAGGCGCTCGATACCGCGCTCGCGCGCATAGGCGCCGACACCGTGATGCAGCGCGGCGCTGTCGCTGCCGAGTTCGGCGATATCGCCGAGCACCAGCCAGCGTTCGCCGCTGATGTCGGCCAGCGTGTCGATCGCAGCGCAAATGGAGCCCGGGTTGGCGTTATAACTGTCGTCGATCACGATGGCGCCACCGCTCAGTCGATGCTGCTTCAGGCGGCCGCTGACGGCAGTCGCGGCTTCGAGTCCCGATTGAACATGACTCAATGCAGCACCGGCGCCCAATGCCAACGCCGTTGCCGCCAATGCGTTGCGCGCGTTGTGCAGACCCGGCAGCGGCAGCTGCACTTCGATATCGCCCAGCGGCGTGGTGATCGCCAAATGCTGCGAAGCACCGGTCGCAGAAAGCACACGGCCGCGGATATCCGCAGCATCGATCAGGCCGAACCGGAAGATACGGCGCGCACCCGCCAGCCCGCCGAAATATGAGGCGAATGCATCCTCGGCATTGATCACCGCGATGCCCTGATCGGACAGCGTGCTGTAGATCGCGCCCTTGGTGGCTGCGACACCCTGCACCGACAACATGCGCTCCAGATGCGCCGGCGCGATGTTGTTGACCAGGGCGACATCGGGATGCGCGATGTTGGCGAGGTATTCGATATCGCCGGGTTTGCCCGCGCCCATTTCGATTACCGCGTAGCGGTAGTCGTCGGGCAGCGCGCACAAGGTCAGCGGCAGGCCCACCTCGTTATTGAGATTGCCCTGGGTGGTATGGCAGGTGCCGACGCGCGAGAGGATTTCGTGTGTCAGCGACTTCACCGTGGTTTTGCCGTTCGAGCCGGTGATGCCAACCACGCGCGCCGCACAGCACAGCCGCCAGCGGCGTGCGATATCGCCGAGTGCGAGCTCGGTGTTGCGCACTGCCAGCTGCGGCAGATCCACACCCACGACATGCTCGACCAGCGCCGCACTCGCGCCTGCTGCCTTGGCAGCAGCGACAAAATCATGGCCGTCGACCCGCTCGCCCTTGAGCGCGACATAGAGATTGCCGGGCTTGAGACTGCGCGTGTCGGTGCTGACGCCGGCGATTTCGGCATCGGCGCCGTTGAGGCGGAGTCCGAAGGCTGCAGCCAGATCGCTGAGGCAGGCGTGGATCATGCGTGCGCCTCCGCCAGAGCTGTCTGCGCCGCGCTCAGCACCAGACCGGCCTCGTGGATATCGTCGAAGTCGTACTTGACCCCTTTGATTTCCTGATACGCCTCGTGTCCCTTTCCGGCAATCAATACGGTGTCGCCCGCCGTCGCCATGGCGATCGCTGCGCGGATGGCGCTGCGGCGGTCGCGTTCGATCTGCGCGCGTGCGGGTTCGCGCATGCCAGCATGCACTTCGGCGGCAATCTTTGCGCCGTTTTCGCTGCGCGGATTGTCGTCGGTGATGATGGCGACATCCGCCAATCGCTCGGCGATCGCCCCCATGATCGGGCGCTTGCCGCGATCGCGGTCGCCACCGCAGCCGAATACGCAGATCAGTCGCCCGCTGGTGTGGTCGCGCAAGGTACTCAAGGCTTTTTCCAGCGCGTCCGGGGTGTGCGCGTAATCGACAACGACCAAGGGCTGGGTGGCGTCGCCACCGAGGCGATTCATGCGTCCGTGTACCGGGCGCAGCGCACACAGCGTGTTGGCGATATCGGCAAACTTCCAATCCAGTGCCAGCAGTACACCAGCGACCAGCAACAAATTGGCGACATTGAAACGACCGAGCAGGGCGCTTTGAATGACAAAGCGTTGCGCTCCGCAGACCAGCTCAAAACTCAAACCGCGGGCATCGGTCACGACGCCGTCGGCATACAGCGTGGCGTCACGCATGCCGACAGCGCTGAAGGTGATGATGCGGTGGGGACGCGCGATCCGTGTCAGTTCGACCCCGAAGTCGTCATCGGTATTGAGCACTGCGGCCTGCAAGCCGGGCCAGCGAAACAACGCCGACTTGGCGGCCGCATAAGCCTGCATGCTGCCGTGGTAGTCGAGGTGATCGTGCGTCAGGTTGGTGAAGCCGGCGACGGCGAACTCAAGACCGGCGACTCGCCCCTGATCCAGCGCATGCGAGGACACTTCCATCGCGACATAGTCCGCGCTCGCAGCGCGCATCGCAGCGATGGCGGCATGCGTTGCCAGCACGTCGGGCGTGGTGCGTTCGCCGGCCACCAGCGCGCCATGCATGCCGGTGCCCAGAGTGCCTATGGTGCCGGCCCGCCGTCCGATATGAGTGAACGCCTCGGCCAGCAGTTGCACGCTCGAGGTCTTGCCATTGGTGCCGGTAATGCCGAGCAGTACTGGCGCCGGCGCGTCACTGCCGTAGAAGCGCGCGGCTATACCACCAAGTTGTGCCGCGAGATCCGGCAGCACCACGACCGGCACACCCAGCGGTGCATCGGCGGCCCGATCGCTCAGCACTGCGACCGCGCCAGCGGCAACCGCGGTCTGAGCGAACTTCAATCCATGCTGCGTGCCACCCTGGATCGCGACGAACAGATCGCCGGCGCCGGCACGGCGACTGTCCAGCGTCAGCCCGCGGATCGGAAGCTCCGGCGCGTCGGTAAGTCCCGACAGCAGCTGGTGCAGGCTCATGCCGATCATGGCATCACCCCTTCTGCAGCATGCTCGGGGTTGAACGCGGGCAGGGTGGAGGGCACGCCCTGCGCCAGCAGATCAGGACGCAAATCATCCGGCGCCACATTGAGCAGGCGCATGGCGTCGTCCATGACCTGACCGAATACCGGTGCCGCCACCAGCCCGCCGTAGTAAACGCCGGCCTTGGGATCGTGAATCACGATCGCCGCTGCCAGTCGCGGTCGCGACGCTGGCACCACGCCGGCGAACACGCTGATATGGCGATTCTCATAACCGCCTGCGCTGGCGCGGCGCGCGGTACCGGTCTTGCCGGCGACGCGGTAATTGAGAACGCGCGCCTGGCCGGCGCCGCCCTCGGGGCCGGTTACCGTTTCCAGCATTCCGAGCAGTGTGTGCGCGAGTTCCGGATCCAGCAGTTGCGTTTCGCGTTCGGCGACGTTGGCGCCGTGAATGAAGGTGGGCGAATGGCGCACACCGTTGTTCGCAATAGCCGCGTAGGCCTGCGCCAACTGCAGTGCGGTGACCGAAAGCCCATAGCCATACGAGAGCGTCGCTTTCTCCACCGGCCCCCAGGTATTGGGCTCGGGCAGACTTCCGGCGGATTCGCCCGGAAATCCAGAACCGGTCGACTGTCCAAAACCAAAGCGCCGATACATGTCGTACAGATGATCGTCATCCAGTGCCTGGGCGATGTGGGTTGCGGCGACGTTGCTGGATTTCGTCAGCAGATGCGTCACGTCGATCACACCGAAGTCGCGGATGTCCTTGACCAGATGATTGGCCACCACCAGCGTGCCGGGATGGGTATTGATCAGGGTGTCGGGTTTGAACTTGCCGCTCTCAAGGCCCGCCGCCACAGTGAACGCCTTGATCACCGAACCCGGCTCGAACACATCGGTGACCGCGCGATTGCGCCGCGATGCGGCGTCGTTGTTGCCGCGGGCATTCGGGTTGTACGAAGGGTAATTCGTCATCGCCAGCACTTCGCCGGTAGGTACATCCAGAATCACCATCGAGCCACTGGTCGCGCTCTTCTCGAAGATCGCGGCCTTGAGCTCGCGATAGGCCAGATACTGCAGGCGCCGATCCAGCGACAGCCGCAACTCCTTGCCGGCTTCGGAGGCGCGCACTTCTTCGATGTTCTCGACGATCTCGCCGCGGCGATTGCGAATCACCCGCTTCACGCCAGGCGTGCCCAGCAGCCAGGAATCAAACGCGAGCTCCAGGCCCTCCTGACCCTTGTCGTCGACATCGGTGTAGCCGACGACATGTGCAAACACTTCGCCACCGGGATAGAAGCGGCGGTATTCGCGTTGTCCGTTCAATCCCGGAAGACCCAGAGCCAGCACCTGTTCGGCGGCTTCGGGCGGCAGCAGGCGACGCAGATAGATGAACTCACGATCCTTGCGCGACTCGACCTTCTCGATCAGCTCCGCGGTGCTGATGCCGAGCAGTGGCGCGAGTTGATCGAACTGGGCACGCGCTTCCAGCAATAGATTGGGCTCCGCCCAAATCGAAATCATCGGCGTCGAGATCGCCAGCGGTTCGCCGCTGCGATCGGTGATCGGCCCGCGCGAGGCCGCCACCGGCATATCGCGCAGAAAGCGCGCATCGCCCTGGTCCTGGTAAAACTCCTTGTGCAGCACCTGCATGCTGAAGGCCTTGCCGATCAGGCCCAGCGCACAGGCGCCCAACACCGCCAGCAGAAAGTACAGACGCTGGGGGCCAACACGGCGAACCGGTGTGCGCGGCGCGTTCATCGGATGCTCCGCGGCTGCAGCCAAACGACGCACGCAGCAACGCGTGCCGGCATGCCATAGGCACACCGCCACGCGCAAGCGGTCCGGGCTTGCGCCCGAACCGTATGGTGGGAACTCGAAAGCCCAGGCTTCCTGCTCCCGGCGTGAGTAGACATCCCCCTCACGGCCTCTTCCTTCCTCAGATTTTGACGAACGCCCGCGACCTCTATGTGCCGCTTTGACGCTTGCTGTTGGAACGGTTTTTTCTTGCCCCGTTCCTGGTGGGCTGACCTTGCGATCGTCCACCTGTTGTTATTGGGCCAAGCCGGAAACCCCGGCCTAGCGCCTGATCACCACCGTTTCCGCCGGGCCTGGAAACACCATGCCCAGCTGTGTTCTTGCCAATTGCTCAAGGCGATTGGTTTCTGTCCAGGTCGCCTGCTCCAGCTGCAGGCGGCCGTACTCGATATTCAATTCGTCGCGCTCGCGCTCCTGATCCGACAGCTCCGAAAACAATTGCCGCGATTGCTGCCTGGCCGACACCACGCCTATCGCACTTGCCACCACACCACTGATCAACACCGCCAGAGCCAGCGCGCGCGCGCTCATGCCAGCCGCTCCGCCACCCGCAGCACCGCGCTGCGTGCGCGCGGATTCGTCGCGCTTTCGGCATCGCCGGCCAGTTCCGCATCGGCCATCGCGCGAAACCGCAGCGGCGCCTCCGGCAGTGGCGGCAGACCGCGCCGCACCGGCCTGCGCTCCGCATCGCCGCGCATGAAACGCTTCACGCGCCGGTCCTCCAGCGAGTGGAAACTGATCACCGCCAAACGACCGCCCGGTTTAAGCACCTTCGCGCTTGCCTCCAGTCCTGCGTCCAAATCCTTGAGCTCACGATTCACATGAATGCGAATCGCCTGGAACGTACGCGTAGCGGAGTGCTTGCCCGGCACACCCCGCCCCACTGTTTTGACGATCAAACCGGCCAGACCCAGCGTCGTGGTCAGCGGCGTGGCGACGCGCGTCTCGACGATGGCCTTGGCAATACGGCGACTGGCTTTCTCTTCGCCGTACTCCCACAACACATCGGTAATCTCGCGCTCACCCGCTCTTGCCAGCCACGCTGCTGCGCTTTCCCCCGAGTGCGGGTTCATGCGCATGTCCAGCGGTCCATCATTCATGAAACTGAAACCACGCCCGGCCTGATCGATCTGCGGCGATGAAACGCCCAGATCCAGCAACACGCCGTCCACACCGGCCTGCGCCTCGCTCCACTCCGCCATCTCGGCAAAACTGCCGTGGCGAATGGCGACGCGCGGGTCGCTGCCAAATTTTTCCTTCGCCACCTCGATGGCATCGGGGTCCTTGTCCATCAACAGCAACCGTCCGTGATCGCCAAGCCGCAGCAGGATTTCCCGCGCGTGCCCGCCACGCCCGAAGGTGCCGTCCAGATAAGTGCCATCCGGGCGGATCGCCAGCGCTTCGATCGCAAGATCCCGCATCACCGGGATGTGTTGATCGTGTGCGCCTGACTTGTCCTTCGTGCTCACAAACTCAGCTTCAGCATCTCCGGCGTGACCTGGGCTTCGCCGATCGTTGCCGCGATCTGGCGCAGATGCGCTTCCTCGCTCCACAACTCGAACTTCGAACCCATGCCCAGCAGGATCGCCTTCTTGTCCATTCCCGCAGCACTGCGCTGGCTCGCCGGCACCATCAGCCGCCCACTGCCATCCACCTCGACCGGTGTTGCCGCACCCACCAGCTTGAGCTGCAGGTTGCGATGCACCGCCACCAGGTTGGATAGTGCATTCACCTGATCGCGCACCTTTTCCCAATCGCGCACCGGGTACAGCCACAGACATCCAGGCTCAAAAGGGTTGTAGGTGAACACCAGCCGATTGCCGCACTGCGCCGAAATCAGCTCGCGATGTGCCGTAGGAACGGACATCCGGCCCTTGTCGTCGATCGTGATTGCGGTCTCACCTTGAAACTTCTATTCCACCAAAAGCCACTTTTTTCCAACTTTTCACACCTATGCCCACATTAGGGCCGCCCCAAGGGCGCGTCAAGCACGGATTTGGGCAGTTTTGTGGGGTAGCGCACGGTTGGGGAGGGTGGATTTGTCGGTGATCGCCATTGATGGCACTGGCATCACCATTCGTGTCAACGGCGTCCATTCGCGGCAATCTCCGGTGGATGACGCTGATCTCTGGCAATCCTCGGGATCGGCCGGTGGCTGATCAGTTCAAAAGGGCGGCAGCGGGGAATCGCGGCGGTCGCCCGAAGGCGACCGGATTCCGATCCTCGACTCAGACAATGCCTTACCGCGCTTTTCTAGGTAGCGGCAGGTCTCGCTGCACCTGGTCCAACGCATTGCGACAGGCCTGCTGCACCGCGGAAGGCCACGATGAGATCAGCTTTCGAACCTGCAGGCGCTGCTCTTCGGACAGATGCATAAGGAGCGAAGCCCACGCGGATTCGCCGCCCTGATAGACGAACATGCTGGCTTGCCGATGCATGACCAGCGTCCGGGACCCGCGCAAAAGGAGGTTTAGGATCCACAGCACGGTACGACGCTGCTCCAGCGACAGCCTGGCCATGCTGAGTGGTGCCGGCGGGTGGCGGGAGTACGCGTTGGTCGAGGTTCGGGCTCCCCACAGCCAGGGAAGCGTCCTTGCCGGGCCGAACGGCCGAAGGTCGACAGCACGACGTCGGCAAGCTCCCGGATAACCCTTGGATCGCCGATCTCAACTCGGCCCATCCACGAATCGTCCAGCGTCATGGCACGGTGCTCTTCCACAAGGGTCCCGACCTTTTCTTCGAAGGCAAGCTGTCCATCCCATGCTTCCTTCAGCATTGAACTTCGTCGATCGCATTCCTGCTCGAAGGAGTCGATCAGCCTAATATCTCTTTCGAGCGTCCAGTACACCTTGCGCTCGAGCAAGGAGGGGTCACCGCCATTTCCGGGAACGATGGCGATATAGCGATCGTTGTTGCGGGCCAATTTCCAGTGCATTAGCGGCGTCCGATGGACCGGGCAGTGTGTCAGCCACGCGGCGGCCCATTGGTTCCGAAAGTACGTTGGGGTCGAGGGAGGACGATCGTTGCGAAAGCACAAGGGACAATAGGCAGTTCGTCGCCTGCAATCGACGCGCCAGTTCGGATTCGTGAAAGTGCGCTTCAAAGGCCTGGCGAAGAACACCGCGCAGGTACTGACACTGTTCGCGCTGGCGAACCTTTGGATGGCGCGCAAGCAACTGCTGACGATGATGGGGGAATTGTGTCCGCAGTTTGGGAAGTAAGGGCAAAAGGCGCCCTGAAAGCGCCAAAAATCGATATATTTCGGGTTTCCGACGATCTCATTGCGCAATCGTGGACGAATTCGGCTCAACCGCGAATGGCGAGTGACTTGTTCAGACCTTCCCAAGGCAAGTTGCACACCGGTGGTTATGTCCAAATGGTTGTGCGTGAAGGGCAGCATGAGCTTGTGATCGGAAAGCTGGGCGGCGATCACCCCAATTGGGCTCCAGCTAACACAACATACATCGTGGATGCCGGACAAGGCTTGGAATTTTTCCTCAGAATGGCCATTGATTTCAGCAGAGTCAGTGCTTATGTAGTGCCGATTGGCCCGAGTCCAATTATAGGATCGAGCGGTGCCGCAGGAATTACTATTGAAACGCTGGATAGAGACACTGCGATGGAAGAGCTTTCAAAAACAAGTGAGAGTAATTGATAGGGGGCATGGAGCGAACGAATTGCCCACCCACTCTTCACCGCACCAGGAGCGATCCCGAATTCGTCTCTTGCTTCGTCGCCTGACCTACGGCGGAGCGACGCCACCCCGACGGCATCGCTACCTTCCTGTTGTCGAGGTCCTGCAGAGACTGAGGGTGAGCAACCCATCGCGCCGATTGCCTGACCGCTCGTACTCGGTACGCCCAGCCCGAGATCAGTCGACCGACTTCGCCAGCGCCCGCGCCGTGCCCACGCCACGCAGCCAGCGTTGGCCCATGGCCTTGGCCTTGTCGATCAAGCTATCCACTTCGCCAACGGCACGACCGAATCCCGACCCGACGGCCATGATCTGCCGTGCCCGGGATGGTGGGTGTCTGGCTTTGGATGACTGCGGGTTTCGATTGCTCCCTTGCACTTGCTGCCAGGACGAAGCAAGATCAGGACCAGCTTTCCTGCGGCTTCGTTGAGCACCAGAGCGAGCGCTGGTGTTTTCTACAACGGTACCGGTTAAGACACCTTGCGGAGTAAAGGCGGCCTAATGTTCAAGTCGTGGTTCATCATCGTTTTGTTCTTTGTCGGAGCGGCCGTTGGTGTTCTTGGATGGCTTGCGGATTTTGTGCCGTACTACTCATTTGCAACGAGCTCGAAATCTGTAAAAGCGACTGCCGCTTTTAAGACGCAAAAGCCCGGCGACATGTTTGTGTACCTCGGGGAGACGCGCTTCCAGTTCCCCCTGCGGTTCAAGACAGAGTCTGGTCAAGAGGTAGTGTCGAGTTCATACTTTAAAAACACATATGTTCCGCGCCGAGTGTTGGATGCCTTGGAGCGAGATGGATATGTAACCGTACTCTATCTGCCCGATGATCCACAGAGCGTTTTGTTTGAAGGAGATATACAGAAATTGCCCATGGGCTACGGATCCTTGGCCTTTGGGCTGGCCTGCCTAGCCGTCGGCGCTGCGCTCGTGTCACGTCGATACCGATTGGCGGGCTACACCAAATATTTTGGCCACGGTGAAGGCCAGGGTGATGCGTAGCACGTTGAATCCTATGGTTATGGGTGCTGTCGTCCAACCGCGTGCTCCGCCCGGGCAAGAAATGGACGGGCAAGAAATGGACACTCAAGAAATGGACACCCACTCTTCAAGAAATGGACACCCACTCTTCACCGCACCACAAAAAGAAATGGACACCCAAAAGAAATGGACACCCACACTTCACTGCACCATGCGTAATCCCGAATTCGTCTCTTGCTTCGTCGCCTGACCTGCGACGGAGCCGCGCCACTCTAAAAGCATCGCCACCTTCCTGTTGTCGGGGTGCTGCAGAGAATAGATGCGAGCAACGCATTGCCCCGAGTGCCTGATCGGTCGTACGCGAGCGTCCGCTAACCCCACCTTCCAATTGCTCAACCCACGCAGTACTTTCTCAGCGAACGGGCATAGAAAATCATACTCTGCGCCCATCGCCGTAGGAGCACTCCATGCGTTATCAGATTCTCGGCACCTTGTTCACCTTGTGCAGTTTCAGCATTTGGGCGCAATCGCCCGTGCAAAAGTGCATGGACCGCGTGGACGTCAAGGCTCAAGCGGGCCACGGCGACAGCAACACGCACACGAGAAAACTGGAAGCCAATTTGTGGCCACGCGTCGTTTCGCAGGACAGCAAGCCGTATCGCTTGCTCGAGCGCATGACCCACTACGCTGTTCCAGGTGTCAGCATCGCTGTCATCCATGAAGGCAAGATCGATTGGGTGCGTGGCTGGGGAGCTCGCAGTGCACAAGACTGCTCGCCGGTAACGAAGGACACGCGCTTCCAGGCAGCTTCGATCAGCAAGGCAGTGGCCGCGATGCTCGCGATGCGCCTGGTCGAGCAAGGCAAGATCAAGCTGGACACCGACATCAATGACAGTTTGCAGGGCTGGCAGTTGCCCAAGCCGGCTGCGCTCACGCCAAACACCGTGACGCTGCGCCAAATCCTCAGCCATACAGCGGGTCTGACAGTACACGGGTTCCCTGGATATAGAGCAGACGCTCCACGCCCTGGCGTGCAACAGATTCTTGACGGTGCCGCGCCCGCCAATTCGCCAGCTGTACGCATTGATCATGCGCCCGGCAGCCGCTTTCAGTACTCTGGCGGCGGCTACACGATTGTCCAGCTCGCACTCGAGCAGGCCAGCGAAAAGTCGTTCCCCCAGTTGGCTGCGGACGAACTCCTGCGCCCGCTTCGAATGAAGCACAGCGCATTCGAGCAACCACCGGTGCGTGCAGCGTCGGGCCACTATGCGATGGCGCATGTACAGAGCAGCGTAGTCCGCGGCGGATTCCATGTGTATCCCGAGCTGGCTGCGGCCGGGCTTTGGACAACGCCGCGCGATCTTGCGCGCTTGTTGATGGATGTACAGCAAGCCTATGCCGGTGAAACCAATCGCCGCCTTTCCGCTGCTACCGTCCGAAGCATGCTGACGCCGCAGACCGGTGGCTGGGGTTTGGGTTTCGCGTTGTTCGGTGGAGATGACGCCTTGCGTTTCGGTCACGACGGCGTCAACGAGGGATTCGAATCATCGATGGTGGCCTATGCCGCGAAGGGCGAAGGCGTTGTCGTAATGACCAACGGCCAAATGGGCAGGCAATTGGCCGATGAAATTATCCGAGGCATCGCTGACGACTACAGCTGGCCTGAACTCTCGCCACGTCGGGTCGCTCAGGTCATGGTGTCGGATGCAGCGCTGGACCGACATGTCGGCGCGTATGAAATCCCAGGCGTTTACGTCAGCATCGAACGCGACAAAGACGGACTCCTGGCGCGAATCGGTGGCGCCAGCGCGGAGCGATTGTTGGCGATGGACACTGCGCGCTTCATCTCGCAAGCCACTGGCACATTGATAAAATTCGAAGGCGAGCTTGAAGGCAATGCGCCCAGCACTGGATTTCGGATCCTCGAAGGCGGCCCACCCATCCTGGTTCCGCGCAGCACCGAGAAATTCGTTCTGATCGGGACTACACCCATCTTCCTGCGTGGTTCCATGAACGAATGGTCCACGGCCGCTTCGGCCGTGGAAATTTCGCCGCAGCTTTTCGCCGTGGAGCTTGATCTGGAAGCTGGCAACCACGAGTTCAAGCTGGCCTCCGAAGACTGGCACACTGTCGATCTCGGCGTGGCCGGCGCCGCACCGGACTTCACTGCCGATACCAATGCTGCGCCGGTCGCACTTGTCCAACACGGCATGAACATACGCTTGTCTCTAAAGCGAGCGGGCAAGTATCGCTTTGTAGTGGACGCCACCGGGGAGCATGGGCCGTTCCTGCAGATCACTAGACTGCCGTGAGGAAAGAACAGGACAGCCATGGTTCCGAATTTTCCTAGCTTTCGCTACGCCCTGATCTGACTGCTTTCGCGCAGACGCGCTGGCAGTCTGTGCGCCATGACCTACGCGCGTTCCACTCTTGTTCCTCCTGGGGCACCCGGCGTGTTCCATTGCGTGTCACGCTGCGTGCGCCGTAAGCATCCGCCGAAGCCACCTTGAACCGCCTTCGGCAATTCGCTACGGCTGCGCGTCGATCATCCGGTGCAGCAAGGCATAAGCCACGCGCCACTGCTGACCGTTGCAATCGAGGGTGACGGTTTTGTCGTTGAGGC
>JANMUE010000592.1:0-7576 GCA_031391205.1 Lysobacterales bacterium
CGCCGCGATGCTGTGGCTTTAACGTCGACAGAAGCACAAGCATCGCGGCGGGACGCCGCTCCCACGATGAAACGGGTTGATCCGGCAAGGGTTGGAAGAAATTTCGCACTGGGGTGTAGTAGACGCCAGGCCCGCCCTGTACCGGGCCGAGGAATTCACCATGGAACGATCCACTGCCATCATTGTCGGCTTCATCATCGCCGGCATTTTCGCGATCATCCTGTTCACCATGCGTCAGGATGTCGCACCCCACAGCCGCTTTGTTTCCGAACTCGACAACCCCATGGTGATGCGTGTCTACGACGTGCCGCCCGAGCGCGCTCAGGATATTCGCATGGCACTGTCTGCTGCACTCAGTACCGGTAACGACAAGACCGCATCGCTGGGCAGGGTCACGCTGAGTGGCACCAATCAAGTATTGGTGCTGGCACCGGCCATCACTCAGGCAACGATCGCCGACGCAGTGAAAAAGCTCGGCGGCGGCAGCGCCATTCCCAATATCGCCGGGTCAACCGTGCAGCTTGAAGTCTGGATGGTCAATGCAGTGACTGGCCATGGCACCGCAGCTGACGATCCAACGCTTGCGCCGATTCAAAACGCATTGCAGGCGGCGCGCGGGAATCTTGGCGAAGTGAGTTTCAAGGTACACGACACCCTGATGTTGGCCGCCATGCCCAACGGCGGGCGCGCCAGTGCCAGCAGTGGTCTGCGCAACACCGTCGAAGCGCATCTGCGTCCTATCGATAAGGGAGTACAGGTGGAAATCCTCATCGCAGGAGAGGGACCGCAGCGTCTGGAATCCACTGCCAGCCTGAAATTCGGCGAGGTGATCGTGCTGGCACAATTGACCGGAGCACAGGACGCAGGTTCGCCGACACGGCTCTACGTGTTGCGCGCAATGCAACTCTCATCTTGAAACAGGCATCCGGCGCACGACGTGGCCATAGACGAAGCCGACCTCCTGGCAGCACATCGGCGCCTGGAGGTGCCATTGCACAATGTGCTTTATCGCTGGCTGTGGGACAGCCACGATTGTCAGGACCTGAGCCAGGAGACCTTCATGCGCGTTTGGAAGGATCGCCAGAATGTGGACGCGCTGCGCATCGATGCGTTGATCTATGCCACTGCGTTGAATCTCGCAAAAAACCGCATGCGCTGGCGCGGACTGTGGCGGTTTCAGGCGCCGGATGAAGACGCCGCCTGCGATGGCGAAGGACCGGAGGCATTTGCACTGCGCAGCCGTTCGCAGCAGCGCGTACGCCATGCGTTGCAACAGCTGGATGCGTCTGCACGCAATCTGCTGTTGCTGTCGGAGTTCGCGGGATTGAGTACAGTGGAGCTGGCCGAGGTGCTCAAGGTTCCGGAAGGAACAATTGCTTCGCGCAAGCACAGGGCAATGGCGGTGTTGAAGGGGCTACTGGAGCGCGATGATGTCCGAGCTTGAGCAATGGTTTCCAAAGGTTCAACCTCCGACGGGCGGCGTGGCGCGATTGCAGGCGGCGATGGCAGCCACTGGCGATGTGGAATCGGATTTTTGGGCAGGCCATATCTGGTGGGCCGGTGCGGCGATGCTGGTGATCGCGCTGGCGCCACTGATGTGGACAGGGCCACAGCGAAGCGAGCCACCGGCCGAGGTCGCCGAAGTGATGAGCGCTTTGGCCGCACAACCCGCGCGGACCGTGCGTGTCGTCGGTGGCGATGCCGTGGAATTGGCAGGCACCGATGCATCGGTGCGCGTGTTTCTGGTGATGACACGTTGAGTAATCGACGCGTCAGGGTAACTCCGAATAAAAGGTTCCGTAATCCTCCAATCGGGTCGCTGATTCTGGCTTTCAATCTTCAGGTTGATCCGGGCCGTTGATGGGAAGCCGAATGGTAAATGTGGTTCCGCTACCGGGCTGACTCGATGCTTCGATGGTTCCACCGTGTCTCTGGATGATGGAATAGGACACCGAGAGACCCAGTCCGGTGCCCATTCCCACCGGTTTGGTCGTGAAGAAGGGCTCGAAAATGCGGCGAAGATGAGCCGGTTCGATGCCCCCTCCGGTGTCGCTGACGGCGATCCATACCGAGTCCCCATCGCTGGTCGTGCGAATGTTGACGTTGCCGCGCTGGTCGATTGCCTGAGCGGCATTCATCAGCAGATTCACGAATACCTGGCTCAATTGAAATGGCAGGCAATGGATCTGCGGCAGTTGGCCGTATTCCTTGATCACGTCGACTTTGTATTTAAGTTCATGCGCAATCATGTTGAGTGTGCTGTCCAGGCATTGGTGTATATCGAACCGCTGCCATTCGGCTTTGTCCAGATGCGAAAAATCCTTCAGGTCCTGCACGATTTTCTTCACCCGAGTGACACCGCCCTGCGTCTCGCTCAGCAAGTCCAGCGTGTCATTGCATAGATAGTCGATTTCGACGCGCTGTTTGACATCGCGCAATTGACCGAGCTCCGGATGGTCATCCGGCAGGGCGCGTTCGATTCGGCCGTAGACCGCGAGCACCTTGAAGATATCTTCCACGTACTGCCTGAGTACCGAAAGATTGGCATGCACGAATCCGATCGGATTATTGATCTCGTGGGCGACGCCGGCAGCGAGTTGGCCGACCGAGGCCATTTTTTCCGATTGCAGCAACTGACTCTGTGCTTCCGAGAACTTGCGGTTCAGCCCCTCCAGTTCGGTATTGCGTTCCTGCACCGTGCGCTCGGCGGCGGTTCGGTCCTGGATCTCGGATTGCAGGCGTGCATTGGCGCTGCTGAGTTCGACAGTACGGCTGGCGACATGTTCCTCAAGTTCACGGTTGTGCCGCTTGAGCGCCGCTACACGCCACCGAACGCAGAGCAGCAGCAAAAGTACGCCGGCCAGAACGAACAAGGCACGCGCTGTCCAAGTCTGCCACCACGCGGGCAAGACCTGAAACGAGAATGCCGCCGGCGCACCCCAGGGATCGTGAGGTCCAGTACGTGCGGCCACTTCGAACCGATAACTGCCGGGAGGCAATGCGGAATAGCGAACTTCTCTGCTCCGGGTGATGTTCTCAACGGACTCCAGGCCGAACAATCGTGTTCTGTACTCTATGGTGCTTCCTGTGAAGCTCAGGCCTGCGAAGCGCGCCTGAAACGAGTTGGCGTTGTGCGATACCTGCACCTCTTGCGCGGCGGGTGCCCATGCGCGATCGCCAATGCGCACATCGAGCAATGCAGCGGGTGGAGGGAGGCGCGGCGGAAGGGCGCGGTACGCCGCCGCGTCGAAGCGCATCAAACCACCGACTGCCCCGACCCAGACGTCGCCGTTGGGTTCAGCGAGAAATGCCATGCTGGCGGTGTCATCGCCAATGAGTCCATCGCGCATGCTGAATTGCTCAACACGCTGCGGCGTATGCAATTCGATACTATGACCGGTACCTACCCAGACGTTTTCCTGGGCGTCCTCGCCGATGATGAAGATTTCGTCCACCGAGCGGGCGCTGGCACTTTCGAAGTGACGGAGGATATTCAGGACACCGTGTTCATAACGCGCACGCACGAAACCATTCGATCCGCCGTAGACCACCAGCAGGTCGCCATTGCGCGTCGAGCGTACGTAGCGGGTATTGTCGTAACGCAGACCGTCTGCGTTGGTGAAACGGCGCCAGTGTCCGTGTTCGCGCACCGCGAGTCCATTGCGTCCCGCCACCCAGATGCGTCCGGCGATGTCTTCATGGACGTCGCCGATGTTCTCGTTGGATGTGCCTCGGGGCAGCGGTTCGCTACTGAAGCTCAGTTCGGTATCACGGGTGTCGGCCTTCAACAGGGCGGAATTGTCGGTACTCGCCCACAGGATGCCTTGACGATCGAGGAGCAAGCGCGAAACTCGCTCAGGTGCGATCGCCAATCCCAGTGGATGATGCCGAAGTACTCGATGCGACGGGTCGTAGCTGAGAACCTCGTGTGCCGGAATTCCAGCCATATACAGCCGGCCGTCAGCGGCAGTGGCGATAGTGCGAATGGCGTGATCGGCGGTTCCCGCGATCGCCTCGAAGCCCTCGCCAACGGCACGTGCCAGACCATTTTCGGTGCCAATCCACAATGTCTCGTCGCGACCGCGCGCAATCGACCAGACCACGGTACCGGGCAGGCCCTCGTTTATGTCGTAGACATGAAAAATGCCGCGCCCTGCCAATCGCTTCAGCCCGCGGACGCCAAACCACAGAGAACCTTCACGATCTTCCAGCACCGGGCGCGTGCCGAGTACGGCGCCGCCCAGAGTTTGTGTCCAGCCCGTGTTGTCGCGATGCATGACCGCATCGTTGGCCACCCACAAGTCGCCGCGCCTGCCCACTGCAAGTGTGCTGTGTTTTTCCGCTCCGATCGGGATCGGTGTTGCCACGCGTTCGAAACGTTGCGCTTTGTCATCCAGTGCCCACAACGCCGTCGCGGTGCGCGCCCAGATCTTTCCTGCGCCATCCTCGGCGATCGCCTTTACGCGCTCGCGCACAGGTATCGCGCCAAATTCGTAGCTTCGCCATCCGTTGGCCTCGCGCCGCAAAATGCGCGCCTGGCCGTCCCAGTGTCCCACCCACAGTCCGGCATTCGTGCGCCCACGCCATAGCGTGGTTGCTTCACCTGCGATCCACTCGGGCGCGGCACTGAATTTCATTGCTGAATCGGCGATACGCAGCCCAGTTGCAGTTGCCAGCCACAGACCATCAGCGGTATCGGCGATGGCATTGATGGTGTCGCCGGGCAGGATACTGTTCGGTAACGGGACGAATTCACTACCGTTCCAGTGATTCAAGCCCAATCGCGTACCCACCCAGAGTACGCCTTGGACATCTTCGTGCAATGCCAGCACTGCAGTCGACTGATCGACATCGAAGCGTTCGAAGTTGTAGCCGTCGTAGCGATACAGGCCATCGTCGGTACCGGCCCAGATAAAACCCATCTGGTCCTGTAGCAGCAGTGTGACCGCTGAGTTGATCAGACCATCGTCGGCACCATAGGAATGGAAAAGATAGTGACCCTGAGGTGTGGCGCGTTCAACTTCCGCTGCGATCACAGGCAAGCACGGCATGAGCATTGCTGATATGCGCATCAGAAGGCCGAAAAGCAGGCGGCCATACCCGCCCACAACGGCATGCACGACACTGCAGTTCATGCGATCTCACTCTGCGCCGTAACGTTCCGTCCGGCGTCGGCCGATGTATTTGATGCCATCACAGTTCTCTTTATAAGCAACAACGTTCCCCGAATCCGCTGCTCAAGCCGGTCCCGCCGTCCATGTAAAATGAATAGCCACGCCGTCGTTCGCGAACCATACGTGGAATTGCTTATGCGGTGTAGTGGCCGATATGCAGTGGGGTGCAAAATGACGAGAACACGATCGTTTGCAATTTTCGGGCAGGATTTGATGCAATCGGCGGTTCAAAGGCCCGCGTTCGGTACTGCCATGCCGAAGGAAATTGCTCAGGCTTTAAAGGCGCCGCTGCATCAGCCAGTCCTCGAGCACATCCGATCCGACGATGAATTCGACATGGCCGATGCGGGTGAAACCGGACTTCCGGTAAAAACGGATTGCCTGCGCTGCATGTTCCCAGGCGCTGAGTTGCAGATGGCTCGCACCGGCAGCGCGAGCGCATTCGACGATATGCGCCAGTAGTCTCTGGGCGTGACCACGGCCGTGGAAGCTTGCATCGAAGTAGAAGCGCGACAGGCGCGCTGCAGCACCCGGTGCGTCCGGGAGACCGAGTTGCGCGACACCGGCCCAGTCGCCGTTGTCGGTCAGCACCGAGGCATGCAGGTTGGGATCGGACAATTCTGCCGACTGCGCTGCGGTGCTGTAGTGATGGCCCAGAAACTGCGCGATATTTTCCGGGCTGCTGCATTTCCCGTACGTCACCATAAAGGTGTCACGCAGGAATGCACCGAGGCGGGCGGCTTCGTCGATGCGAATATCGCGGATGCCTATCGCCACGACACTACTTCTCGACGAAGGCACGTTCGAACACGTAGTGTCCGGGCGTGCCAATGCGCGGTGCAGCATTCATCCCGTACGCATCCAGGATGCGGCGAAAGTCGGCCAGCATGCCGGGGCTGCCGCAGATCATGAAACGGTCGTCCTGGGCATTGATCGGCGGCAAGCCCAATGCTTGTGACATTGTGCCGGTCTCCAGCAAAGTGGTGAGACGACCTTGATGGCGAAAGGGCTCACGGCTGACAGCAGGGAAGTACAGCAGCTTCTCGCGAATGACCTCACCGAGGAACTCGTGATTGGGCAACTCACGCTCGATGTAGTCGGCGTAGGCCAGATCGTCGGGATGGCGCACGCCATGGGTGACGATGACCTTGTCGAAGCGCTCGTAGGTCTCGGGGTCGCGGATGACCGCAAGGAAGGGGGCGAGGCCGGTGCCAGTGGCGAGCAGGTAGAGATGCTTTGCGGGCAGCAGATCGCTGATCAACAAAGTCCCCGTAGGCTTGCGGCTCATCAGGATGCTGTCGCCCGGCTTGATGTGCTGCAGACGCGACGTGAGCGGACCGTGCTGTACCTTGATGCTGAAGAACTCCAGCTGTTCTTCCCAGTTCGGGCTGGCAATGGAATAGGCGCGCATCAGCGGCTTGCCGTCGACCATCAGGCCGATCATCACGAACTGGCCGTTGTCGAAACGAAAGCCATCGTCGCGGGAGACGGTGAAGCTGAAATAGGCGTCGGTCCAATGACGGACCGCCAGTACGGTTTCTGTAATGTAGGGACTCATCGAGGGGCTGCGATCGGTTTTGTCTGCTGCAAGCAGCGGCGCAGATTAGCAGGCGGGCGTAGATCATTCGAGGTGCTTTGCTTGCGATCGGGATTCGCGGCACCATGTGTCCGAATTGTAGGCCGGGGGCCTGACCCCGGCGCTTTTTGGCGGTATCGAGAAACAGCAAGAGCGCCGGGGTCAGGCCCCCGGCCTACAATCAACGAGGAGACCACCATGACCGCCGTTTACGATTTTTCCGCACGCACCATCGATGGTGAAGACAAATCGCTCGCCGACTACAAGGGCAAGGTGATGCTGGTGGTCAATACAGCGTCCAAATGCGGCTTTACGCCGCAGTATGCGGGTCTGGAGAAGCTGTTCCGGGACAATGCCGACAAGGGATTGGTGGTGCTGGGCTTTCCCTGCGACCAGTTTGGCCATCAGGAGCCGGGTGACGAAAACGAGATCAAGAATTTCTGCTCGTTGAGCTATGACGTCAGTTTTCCGATGTTTGCCAAGATCGACGTCAATGGTGCCAATGCGCATCCGCTGTACAAGCATCTGACCACGGCGAAGAAGGGATTGCTGGGCACTACTTCCGTCAAGTGGAACTTTACCAAGTTCCTCGTCGACCGCGATGGCAAAGTCGTCGAGCGTTATGCGCCGACCGACAAGCCCGAGTCGATTGCCAAGGATTTGAAGAAGTACCTGGCGTAGTCCTGTGGGTCCGACCATTTGTCGGACGCTCCTGCCATTCGCAGCCAGTCGACAGAGAGCGTCCCACCCCCGGTCGGACCCACACAAAATTAAAAACAAAATTAAAATAAAAACCCCTCAAAAATTAAACCACCACCCAAGCCCG
>JANMUE010000597.1:0-12241 GCA_031391205.1 Lysobacterales bacterium
CTCTACTGCCTGGGATCAGAGCAAGAGCTTCGCGGCTCACGCCGCTCCTACAACAGTGCGCATCAAGATCGCAATCCGGTGCCGCGCTTGAGCAGGTACATGGAAAACGCGCCGAGCACGACCGCGAATACCAGCATCAGCGTCATCGCGGTGCCGATGCCGACGTCGCTGACGCCGAGCAGGCCGTAGCGGAAGGCGTTGACCATGTACAGGACCGGGTTGAAGTGACTGACCTTTTCCCAGAATGGTGGCAATAGCGCCACTGAATAGAACACGCCGCCGAGATAAGTAAGCGGCGTCAGCACAAAGGTCGGCACGATGGCGATGTCATCGAACTTCTTCGCATACATCGCATTGATGAAGCCGGCGAACGCAAACACCACCGACGTCAACAGTAGCGTGATGAAAGTCACCAGGGGATGATGCAGGCGGATCGAGGTGAAGCACATCGCGACGATCAGCACGATGGCACCGACCATCAGCCCACGCACGACGGCACCGAGCACATAGCCGGCCAGGATCACCCAGTTGGGCGTAGGCGCCACCAGCATCTCCTCGACGAAGCGCTGGAACTTGGATCCGAAGAAGCTCGATACGATGTTGCCGTAGCTGCTCTGAATCACGCTCATCATGATCAGCCCGGGTACGATGTAGTCAATGTACGGCAGCCCATCCATGGCGCCGATGCGCTCGCCGATCATCTTGCCAAAGATGACGAAGTACAGCGTCATGGTGATCGCCGGCGGCACCAGGGTCTGGCCCCAGATGCGCAGGATGCGATGCACTTCGCGTGCGACGATGGTCTTCAGCGCCACCCAGTTACCGGAAGCGTTCATGCCGCTGCTCCCTGGCCGCGCTCGACCAGGCTGAGGAAGAGCTCCTCCAGTCGATTGGACTTGTTGCGCAACGAACGCACATGGATGCCGGCTGTGGTGAGATCAGCAAACAGGCGGTTCAATTCGGTGCCCTTGGGAACATCGACTTCCAATGTGGTTTCATCGATGCGCCTGAGGTGCACGCCGGCGCTGTCGGGGATGGTGGTGCAGGGCGCGACCAGATCGAGCACGAAGGTTTCTCGATCGAGCTGCGACAGCAGTAAGCGCATGCTGGTGTTCTCGATGATGCGACCCTTGTCAACGATGGCGATGTTGCGGCAGAGCTGCTCGGCTTCCTCAAGATAATGCGTAGTCAACACAACGGTGGTGCCAGCGCGGTTGATTTCGCTGACGAACTGCCACATCGAGCGGCGGATTTCGATATCCACTCCGGCCGTAGGCTCATCCAGGATCAGCAGCCGCGGTTCGTGCACCATGGCGCGGGCAATCATCAGCCGCCGCTTCATGCCGCCGGAAAGCGTGCGCGAGATGCTATGCGCCTTATCCCACAGCGACAACTGGCGCAGATATTTCTCGGCGCGCACGCGGGCCTCGGCGCGGGCGATGCCATAGAACCCAGCCTGATTGACGACGATGTCAAAGGGTTTTTCGAACTGGTTGAAGTTCAGCTCCTGCGGTACTACGCCGATGCAACCCAATGCGGTTTCGCGTTCGGTCGCCAGATCATGACCAAACACCCGGATCGATCCGGCGGTCGGGTTCACCAGGGTACAGATGCTGCCGATCAGCGTGGATTTACCGGCGCCATTGGGGCCGAGCAGTGCAAAGAAATCGCCTTGCTCCACTTTCAGCGAAACACCCTTGAGTGCTTCGACGCCATTGCCATAAACCTTGCGGAGATCGTTGATCTCCAGTGCCGCCGTGCTCATGAATGTGCTCAATGGATGCGCAAGCCTGGAAGTATAGCGACATGACTGTGGGTCCGACCTGCGGTCGGACGCCCTTGCCGGTATCCCATCATTTTGACAAGAAGCGATTCCCAACGATTCCGCAGACATAACAGTCGCGGCTCACGCTGCTCCCACATTGTGGGTCCGACCTGTGGTCGGACGCTTTCGCCAGAGTGCCCCGAGTCCACAAAAAGCGTCCGACCACAGGTCGGACCCACAAAGAGAGTTGCTCCCACATGCTGTAGCTGACAGCCGTCACTTCGTCCTCTTCACGCCGATCACGTAGGATGCGCCCCTGATCCCGTGGAGATGTCTATGAAGATGCAGCGCTGGTTGTGGCTGTCAGTGCTGTTTGCCAGCGCTATCGCGACTGCCGAAACAGAGCCGTTCAAGCTGGGCGAGCTCAACTTCAGCGAATGCGACCTGAAGAATCGCGCCCAGGGCAATCTGATCGGCGCGCTCTGTGCGCGTATGCAGGTACCCGAAGATCCAGCCGCTCCGGACGGCCGCAAGATCGACCTGCGCGTGGGTCTGGTCAAGGCGCATAACGCCGATCCGCTGGCCGATCCGGTGTTCTTTCTGGCCGGTGGCCCTGGGCAATCGGCGGTGGAGTCGTTTCCGATGGTGGTGCAGGGTTTTGCGCGCATTCTGGAAAAGCGCCACGTGATCCTGGTGGATCAACGCGGCACGGGCGATTCCAATGCGCTGAAGTGCGAGGGGACCGAAGGCGAAAGCGCCTTCAGTGCCGATGACGAATCGCCCGAGGCGCAGACCGCGTTCGTGACCCGCTGCCTGGTCGCGTTGAAAGATCGCGCCGACCCGCGTTTCTATACCACCGGCGTCGCCGTCACCGATCTGGATCGCGTGCGCGCCGCGATCGGAGCCGAGAAACTCAACTTGGTGGGCGGCTCTTACGGCACTCGCGTCGCCCAGGTCTATCTGCGCCAGTTCCCGACACGCGTGCGCAGCATCGTGCTCGATGGCGTGGTGCCTCCCGATCTGGTGCTGGGCAACGAGCATGCGCGTAATCTGGACGTTGCGGTACAGGGCATCTTCAAACGTTGCCAGAATCATCAGGCCTGCCGCGAAGCATTTGGCAATCCCGCCGACGATCTCGCGCGTCTGCAGGCCGAGCTGCGCGAACGGCCCATGGTCGTCGACTATCGCGATCCGAAATCCGGCGAAGCGTTGAAGGAAGAACTTACACTCGCCGATCTCGGCAGCGTAGTACGGCTGTTCGCCTATGCGCCGGAAACCGCAGCGCTGTTGCCTTTGGCGCTGCACGAGGCCGTCAACGGACGCGGCGAGGCCCTGCTGGCGCAGAGCCGTTTGGTGACCGGCGATCTTGGCGAGCAGATCATGCATGCCATGCAGCTGTCGGTGATCTGTTCAGAGGATGCGCCATTTTTCGTCTCGCGCGCCGAGGATGAAGGCACCATCATGGGCACGTCCTTCGTCGAGGTGATGAAAGTGCAATGCGCGGCCTGGCCGAAGGGCGCGCGCCCGCAGGATTTTCATACGCCCAAACCCAGCGATGTTCCGACGCTGCTGCTGTCGGGAGAATTCGATCCGGTGACACCGCCACGCTATGGCGAATCCACGGTCAAGCATTTCAGCAAGGGTCGGCATCTGATCGCCCCCGGTCGCGGCCATGGCTTGCTGACCGCGGGTTGCGTGCCCCGGCTGATGGCGGAGTTTTTGGAAGACGCCGATGCCGGCAAGCTCAAGGTGGAATGTCTGAAGGATCTGCCAGTGATTCCAGCGTTTGTGAATCGCAATGGGTGGGAGCCGTGAAGAACTTATGTTGGAGCGGCGTGAGCCGCGAATGCGCGCTATTGCATCACCATTCAGAGCATCGCGGCTCACGCCGCTCCCACATGGGTTTATCACATGATTGAAGTCCACGATCTACATAAAGCCTTCGGCGCGGTCAAAGCCGTCGATGGTGTCGGCTTTCGCGCCGAGGATGGCCGCATCACCGGACTGCTCGGCCCCAACGGTGCCGGCAAGACGACGACATTGCGCATGCTCTACACCTTGATGAAACCCGATCAGGGCGGCGTCAAGGTCGATGGTTTCGATGCCCAGACCGACACCGTCCAGGTACGTCGGCGTCTGGGCGTCTTGCCGGATTCGCGCGGCCTGTACAAACGCCTTACTGCGCGTGAAAACATTCGCTACTTTGCCGAGCTGCAAGGCGTGGAATCGGATGTTGCCGAGGCGCGCATCAATGCCTTGATCGCCGCACTCGGCATGGAAGACATTGCTGATCGCCGCACTGAAGGGTTCTCGCAGGGACAGCGCGTCAAGACCGCGATCGCGCGTGCGTTGATCCACGATCCACGCAACGTGATTCTGGACGAACCCACCAATGGTCTGGACGTGATGGCGACACGCGCGATGCGCTCGTTCCTGCGCCATCTGCGTGATGAGGGCCGCTGCGTGCTGTTTTCCAGCCACATCATGCAGGAGGTGGCTGCGCTCTGCGACCACATCATCATCATCGCCAAGGGCAGGGTGATGGCCGAGGGCTCACCCGATGCACTGCGTGAACGCACCGGCGAAACCAATCTGGAAGATGCATTCGTGAAAATCATTGGTAGTGACGAGGGGTTCTTCGGATGAGACCGGCCTGGCTGACGATATTTATCAAGGAAGTCCGCGAGAACCTGCGCGATCGCAAAACGGTGATTAATGCGCTGGTGATCGGGCCGATGATCGGGCCGGTGCTGATCGGGCTGATGCTGTCGGCGATAGTGTCGCGCGAAACCAAACGTGCCGACAAGCCATTGGAACTGCCGGTGATCGGCGCCGCACACGCACCCAATCTGATCAACTATCTGCGCACCCAGAACATCACGATCGAAGACGGCCCCAAGGACCCCGAGCGTGCCGTGCGCGATCAGGAAAAGGATGTGGTGCTGCGCATCGATGAGAAGTTTGGGGAGAACTGGCGAAAAGGTGATTCCGCGCCGCTGGATCTGATCTACGACTCATCGCATCAGGATGCTGACCGGGCGCGCCGCCGCGTTGAAAACGCGATCGACAACTACTCGCGTCAGCTCGCTGCGCTGCGCCTGGTAGCGCGCGGCATTCATCCGGTGGTGATGCGGCCGATCAGCGCAGTGGACCGCGATCAGGCCAGCGCCGAGGCCAAGGGCGGGCTGTTTCTCAGCTTCCTGCCGTATACGCTGATCATGGGTGCGTTCATGGGCGGTATGTATCTGGCGATCGACACCACAGCCGGCGAGAGAGAGCGCCAATCGCTGGAGCCTTTGCTGGCCAATCCGGTGCCGCGATGGAAGATCATGGCGGGAAAGCTGATGGCGACATCAGCTTTCGCCATCATGTCCTTGTTGCTGACGCTGGTCGCGTTCGCCATCGTCACGCCGATGCTGCCGCTGGACAAGTTGGGCCTCAAGTTCAATCTGGGTGCGCTGATCTTCGTGAAAATGCTGCTGGTCCTGAGCCCGGTGGTGATTCTGGCGGCTTCGGTGCAGACACTGATTGCGGCGAATGCCAAGAGTTATCGCGAGGCACAGAGCTGGCTGGGCATTCTGACCATCATTCCGGTATTGCCGTCGATGCTGTTGATGGTGATTCCGGTCAAGCCGGCGCTGTGGATGTTCAGCGTGCCCCTGCTCGGTCAGCATTTGTCGATCATGAAGCTGGTACGTGCCGAGACGATTGCAGCCACCGAATGGGCGGTGTTGCTGGCGAGCGGATTGATTCTGGCGGGCATCGTCGCGTTTTTTGCGGCGCGCATCTACAACCGCGAAAGTCTGGCGGTCTCAACTTGACGGGATGCAATGTGGGAGCGGTTTTGCAGGAGCGGCGTGAACCGCGATGCTCTGGCTGTTGCTGTGAATGCTTGAGAGTAGAGCAAGAGCTTCGCGGCTTACGCCGCTCCTACATTTGTTTTTTTCGCAGCTTCGCGCGCAGGCTATCCACCGAGATGCTCGCTATCTCGCCATCCTCTGTGCGACGCGGCTGAGTCGAGTCCGGCGCCTGAGCCTGTGCAAAGATCACTTCGTAGCTTGCCGGCAGCAGGCCATCGCTGCGAAAGCCTTCGTAATGGTCCAGCATGCGCTGCATACGTGACTTGCCGGTCAGGCCACGTGGGCGCGCGCTATCGGCATTGCCGGCGCCGATGGCCTTGAGTTCGCGCATCAGCTGACGCGGATCGCGATAGGTGAGCGTGAAGCGTTCGACGTCGAGCATGGGATCGCGGAATCCGGCGGCGAGCATGGCATCGCCGACATCGTGCATATCCAGAAACACGTTGACGTGCGCAGCCTGATCGGCGGTCGCCCAGCTCTGGCGCAGCTCGGTCAGCGTGTCCGGGCCAAAGCTGGTGAACATCAACCAGCCACCGGGCCGCAGCACACGGCGAAACTCGGCGAATACTTCCGGCAGATTCTCGATCCACTGCAGGCAGAGGTTGGAGAACAGCAGATCCACGCTCTGATCGGCAATCGGCAGCGCGCGCGCATCGCCGCAGACACGACGGAACGGCCGCCACCATCCTACCTGCTTGCGTGCTTCGCGCAGCATCGGCAGGGCCATGTCCAGTGCCAGCACCTCGGCCTTGGGATAGCGCTTCTGCAGCGCCGCGGATGCGCGCCCGGTGCCGCAGCCTACGTCCAGAATACGCGCAGGCGGCACCTTGAACGGTGGTGCGATTCCGGCTGCGCGTGCCTGCGCCAGCAATGTCTCTGGCGGCGTCGCCAGGATTTCCAGCCGCTCCAGCAACTGCGCTTCGACTTCGTGCTGCAGCACGGCGATGGCATCGTAGCGAGGCGCGGCGCGGCCGAAGGCACGGCGCACCCGGGTCAGGTCCAGGCTCATTCGATCTCCACCTTTTGTACCAGGGTGTGCAATTGCTCAACGACTTCTTCGCGATGCGTGATGAAAGGCGCATGGCCGGCGCGGGCGACACGATGAAAGCTCCCGCGCGCAGCCTGCGACGACCATTCCATTGCCGCGGCCGGCACCAGGCGATCGCGACTGCCGGCGATCCAGAGATTGGGACAGGTGATGCGTGACAACTGATCGCGAAGATCAGTGTACTCAAGTATTTTCAGCCCCTGCTCGAGTGCGGCACGTGCCGGTTCGCCGCGTTCGAACAGGCGCGCGCGCAGCTCCCGCAGGCAGGCGATGGCGTGCTCGTCGCCGTGCACCTCTAGCGCCAGAAAGCGTTCCAAGGTGCCGCGATAATCCTGCAAGAGATCAGTGCCGAACTGCTCGAACACCGTCAATGCCACGCCCCGCTTCCAGTCATCACCCACGACGAATCGCGGCGATGCACAGATCAGCCCGATTCCGCGCACCGCTTGCGGATACTCGATGGCCGCACGCATTGCCACCAGTCCGCCCAGCGACCAACCGATCCAGATTGACGGTGGCAGCAGGTGACAGAGGCGCAGTGCCGTATCGTGCAGATCGAGCCCAGTTATATCGTCACGGCTGGAGCCATGGCCGGGCAAATCCACAACGTGCACGCGACACGACTCCGCGAGCCGCGCGGTCAGCTCATGAAAAATGCCGCCATGCATGGCCCAGCCATGGATCAGCGCGATGTCCGGGCCCTGGCCCAGCGTTTGAATATGCATGTTCAAAAAAAAATTTAGGAGCGGCGGCTTTCAACAGCGGAGCTGTTCAAGCCGCGATTGCTCATGAGAAATTCAACGGCCATTCTGCATCGAATCAGCCGCGCCAGCCGCGCGCTCCAATGCATCCAGCAACCCCACCACATCGCTTACCTCATGCGCCGCCGACAAGGTGATGCGCAGTCGCGCCGCGCCTTCAGGAACCGTAGGCGGACGAATCGCCGGCACATAGAAGCCGTCCTGTTCCAGCAGCGCCGCCGTACTCGTCGCCTGCTCAGACGAGCCGATCAGCAACGGTTGAATCGCCGTATTCGAAGCCACCACCTGCAGCCCACGCCAGGCAGCGCCCTGGCGAAACTGCGCAATCAGCATCTGCAGCTTGTCGCGCCGGCCCTGATCATCGCGGGCGATGCGCACCGCCTGTAGCGTGGCCGCGGCCAGCGCCGGCGGTATCGCGGTGGTGTACACATAACTGCGTGCGAATTGCAGCAGCGCATCGATGACACCGTCGCTGCCCAGCACCACGGCGCCGAAGCAACCGATCGCCTTGCCCAGTGTCACCATGAGCAGTGGAACATCCTGTGGGCCGAGTCCGGCGTCGGCAACGGTGCCACGTCCCTGCGGCCCGATCACGCCGACACCGTGCGCATCATCGACCATCAATGTGGCCTGTTCACGCGCGCACAGCGTGGACAACTCTCGTAGCGGCGCAACATCACCGTCCATGCTGAAGACGCCATCGGTTGCCAGCAATGCGGCGGCCACCGCCGTCGACCGCAGCTGACGATCGGCAGCTGCGACGTCGGCATGCGCATAGCGCCGCAGATCACAGCCGCTGAGTCTGGCGCCGTCGATCAGGCTGGCGTGGTTGAGTTTGTCCTGCACACAGACGTCGCTGCGCCCCAGCAATGCCGACAGCACGCCGATATTCGCCATCATGCCGGTGGAGAACAGCAGCGCGCGCGGGTAGCCCAGCCAGTCGGCGATCTCTTCCTCCAACTGCTGATGTGGCTGACGATGCCCGCCCAGCAGATGCGCAGCGGCGGCGCCTACACCCCAATTGTTGGCCGCGTCCTGCAGCGCGCGTACGATGCGTGCATCCTGAGCGAGCCCGAGGTAATCGTTGCTGGCGAAGTTGATCAGATTGCGGCCGTTGATCTGCAGCCGCAATCCCTGTGCCTGCGTCACTGTGCGGACACGGCGCAGCAAGCCTGCACGCGCGTGTTCGGCGTGGGCCTGGGTCAGGCGATCGATGAGGGAGAGGCGCGTCATGGTTAGGATGCTCTTGTGGGAGCGGCGTCCCGGCGCGATGCTTTTGCTCTGCTCATGACGACAATCCAGAGCATCGCGGCGGGACGCCGCTCCCACAGGAAACTTCTCTATGCCGCAATCCCACGCTCGACAATATCCGCATGCACGGTTTCGGTATCGATCTCCACTTGCATGGGTTTAAGTCCAAGCTTCGCGAACAGCGCGCGATCGGCCTCGGTATCGGGATTGCCTGTAGTCAGCAGTTTCTCGCCGTAGAAGATCGAATTGGCGCCGGCGAAAAAGCACAGTGCCTGCAGTTCTTCGCTCATCGCCTCGCGCCCGGCTGAGAGGCGCACCATCGCGGCCGGCATCAGGATGCGCGCCACTGCGATGCTGCGCACGAATTCGAAGGCCTCAAGCTCGGGGGCATCGGCCAGCGGCGTGCCAGCAACTTGCACCAAGCGATTGATCGGCACCGAATCCGGATGCGCCGGCAGGTTGGCCAGTGCCTGTAGCAGGCCGGCGCGATCATTGCGCGATTCGCCCATGCCGACGATACCACCGCAGCAGGTTTTCATGCCGGCGTCGCGCACATGCGCCAATGTGTCCAGGCGATCCTGGTAGCAGCGCGTGCTGATGATCTCGCCGTAATACTCCGGGCTGGTGTCGAGATTGTGATTGTAATAGTCCAGGCCGGCGTCCTTCAGCGTGCGCGCCTGGCCGGCATCGAGCATGCCCAGCGTGGCGCAGGTCTCCAGGCCCAGCGCTTTCACCTCGCGCACCATGTCGGCCACCTTGGCCAAGTCCTTGTCGCGCGGCGAACGCCAGGCCGCGCCCATGCAAAAGCGCGACGCACCGCTCTCCTTGGCGACGCGCGCACGTGCCACCACGGCGTCCAGCGGCATCAGCTTTTCGACTTTCAGGCCGGTGTCGAAACGCGCGCTCTGCGGGCAGTAGGCGCAGTCCTCGGGACAGGCGCCGGTCTTGATCGATAGCAGCGTCGACACCTGCACGGCATTGGCGTCGTGGTGCTGGCGATGCAGGCTGTGCGCACGAAACAAGAGGTCGTTGAACGGCAGATCGAACAGGGCCAGAACCTCGTCGCGGCTCCAGTCGTGGCGCAGTGGGGTGGTCATCTACACGCTTCCAGGCGATAAAGTGGCGGCAGTGTCGATGCCCAGGGAGGGCCTGTCAACGTGAATGCGCCCGATCAGGTTGACGGTCTTCTGCGACGGTTTTCGTTCCGTTGGTTGCCCGGTTGCTGTGTGCAGTGCGGCGGCGCCAGTGAACGCGAGCTCGATCTCTGCGTCCGTTGCGAGGCCGATCTGCCCTGGAACCGGGCCTGCTGCGCGCGTTGTGCATTGCCGCTGAACCAGCCCGAGGCGCGCTGCGGCCGCTGCATGAAAGCCGTTCCGGAGTTCGATGCGGCGCTGTGTGCATTCCGCTATGAGTGGCCGCTCGATAGCCTGGTAACACGCTTCAAGTTTGGCGCCGATCTGGCGGCGGGCGCTGTGCTCGCCCATCTGCTGAACGCCTATCTTACGGAACATATCGCACCGATTGCAGACGGATCAGCCCGACTGATGATGCCGATTCCGCTGCACCAGGATAGGCTGGGCGAACGCGGTTTCAATCAGGCGCTGGAACTGGCCAAGCCACTGGCGCGGCTTTCCGGCATCGGGCTTGCGGCTCAAGGCATGCATCGTACGCGTGCCACACCCCGACAAACTGGCCTGAACGCCCTGCATAGACGCCGCAATGTGCGCGGTGCATTTGTGGTCGATGCCGATGTGCGCGATCGTCATATTGTGCTGGTCGATGATGTGATCACCACCGCGGCTACGGTGCGCGAGTGCGCCAAGACCCTGAAGCGTGCCGGTGCGGCATCGGTGCAGGTGTGGGCGGTGGCGCGAGCGGCGGTGGGCGGAAATGTAGGAGCGGCGTGAGCCGCGATGCTCTTGATCTTGCTTTACTGTTTGGGATTCAGGGCAAGATCAAGAGCAACGCGGCTCACGCCGTGCATGGATGCACCAGTGTCGTCGAAGGCAGGATGCCGAGAGACCACCGCCGCCCTACGTTTCCGCCGAGCACGTTAAAGTGCCCACCCGACCCACGCCCGCATACCATGCTGCTCAAGCTTTCCAGACAACTGGTGCTGTTCATCATCGTCGGCCTGGTACTGGTGCTGGTCGATTGGGCTGTCTTCAGCCTGTTGTTTTATCTCGGCATGCCGCTGGTGCCAGCGAATGTGCTGGGGCGTGCCGCGGGCGCCTGCCTGGGCTTTTATCTCAACGGGCGCATCACCTTTGCCGAAGCCGGTGTCGCGCGTCTGGGTCGGCACCGCATGTTGCGCTTCGTGATCGCCTGGGTGGCGTGGACGGCATTGGGCACACTATTGATGCATCATTCGCGCGAGATTTTCGGTGCTCACGCGCCGTATCTGGCCAAGCCGGTGATCGAGGCTTTTCTCGCCGGGCTGAGTTTTCTCTCCTCGCGTTTCTATATCTACCGATAGGCCGCTCATGACACCCACACAATTGGTTGAGCAATGGATCGATCGCTTCAACGCCGGTGATATCGATGGCATGGCGGCACTGTATGCCGAGGACGCGATCAATCACCAGGTCGTGACGACGCCGTTGCATGGCCGTGCCGCGATCCGGCGCATGTTCGAAATCGAATTCGGCCGCGCCACCATGGTCTGCGTGCGTGAAAACCTGTTCGAGTGCGGCGATTGGGCCATTCTGGAATGGAGCGATCCGCTGGGCCTTCGTGGCTGCGGATTCTTCCAGGTGCGTGACGATCGGATCGTGTTCCAGCGCGGCTACTTCGATCAGCTTTCGTTCTTCCGCATCCAGGGATTGCCGGTACCCGATGACTATCTCTCCTGACGCAGGGGCCGCGGCCATATCGCGGCATCGCATGGCGATGGCCGGCTGGATGCGTGGTGCTCTGTTCGGTGCAACGTTGCTTCTGTCTGCACTGGCGAGCGCCGAGCCCGAGTTATCGACCGCGCAGCGCGTGGTCAATGCGGCCCGCAGCCAGATCGGCGTCACCACCCGCTACGACGGCAGCTATCGGCGCCTGGGTTATCCCAACGGCGATGTGCCGATCGAAACCGGCGTCTGCACCGATGTACTGATTCGCGCGTTGCGCAGCGTGGACATCGATCTGCAACGTCAGGTGCACGAGGATCGCAAACGCCATCCCGAGCGCTATGCGAAGCGCGATCGCCGTATCGATCGCAACATCGATCATCGCCGTGTGCCCAACCTGCAGATCTGGTTCGCCCATCATGCCGAGGTATTGGCGCTGTCCACCGACGTGAAAGACTTCAAACCGGGCGATATCGTCAGCTGGAAACTGCCGGGCGGGCTGGACCATATCGGCATCGTCTCCGATCGGCGGTTCGCGGCGCGGCCGCTGGTGCTGCACAACATCAGCGGCGGTACGCAGGAAGAGGATGTGCTGTTGGCGTGGAAGATCACCGGTCATTACCGCCTGCGATAGACCGTGGGAGCGGGGTAGTGGGAGCGGCGTCCCGCCGCGATGCTCTTGCTCTGCTTTTGATAGTCAGAACAAGAGCATCGCGGCG
>JANMUE010000598.1:0-4594 GCA_031391205.1 Lysobacterales bacterium
CGGCGTCCCGCCGCGATAGACCTGCGAATCCGTTTCGCGGCGGGACGCCGCTCCCACGCAATGCCACCGCCGCCAGCGCTGCTGTCCCCAGCTCCACCATCAATGCGATGCCAAGAAAGCTGGTGTAAACGTCTTGGATCAACATACCGGCGCCACGCGTGATGCCGATGCCGGCATAGACGAACAAGGTCAGCCAGAGGCCATCGCGGCGCCGCTCAGGCCGCCAGGCGCAGATCAGGATCAGGGCACCCAGCGCGAGTTCAAGGCCGCCGTAAAACGCGCGCAGCTCGACCGCGGCAGCGGCGCCGGTGCTGACGACATCGGCCATCGCCATGACCTGCAGCGGTGCGTAAGCAATTGCTGCGCCGAAGGCGAGCAGCGACAGCCCGGAAAGCAGCAGCACGAACACCACCAAAGCGCGCATAACGGCAACCTCCAACGGGTGCCTACGAGTCTGCGCGTGGCGACGTGAAGAAACGGAAAGGCGTCCGTGAAACAAGACGGGAATCGTGTGAAGAGCCGGTAGTGATCCAGCTTGAAATTCACACTGTTCCGCGGCGCGCATGATCCCCTCTCCCGCATAGGGCTGGAGAAGGGATTTTTTGAGTCCCCTCTCCCGTTTCACGGGAGAGGACTAGGGTGAGGGAAATGTGCGATGGTGTGGGGTGTTTGCGACAGCGGCGCAGCAATACCGAAGTTTGTCGAACGTTTCCCTCATCCGCCTGCTGCACCTGCTCCCGCAAGCGGGAGAAGGGTTTCACGGTCGACATGTCAAAATGCCGCGCCATGGACAGGGCCTGAAGCTGGCGTATCCGCGGCACTGGCCTACAATGCGCCATGACCGAAGAATCGCCGTTCCACAGTTTGCGCGCCCTTGGCTGGAGTGATGCGGATGCAGAAGTGCTGACGCCCGCACCGTGCAGCGATGCCCGGCTCGCCCGCGTGGTGGCGCAGCACCGCACGGGTTATGAGGTGCATGACGGCAGCGAAGTGCTTGAGGCGGGGATTCAATCGTCGCTGCGTAAACCCAGCGTCAATCCGGATCAGCGCCCCGCGGTCGGCGACTGGGTATGGATCGCACCAGCGGACGACGGGAATCTGATGATCCGCAGCTTTCTGCCGCGGCGTTCGCGGCTACAGCGCGCTGCAGCAGGCGAGAAGCATCGCGCTCAGATCATTGCCACCAATATCGACTGGGTGTTCATCGTCTGCGGCCTGGATGGCGACTTCAATCCGCGCCGCATTGAACGCTATCTCGCCATCGTGCAGGATTCCGGTGCACATCCACTGGTGCTGCTGACCAAGTCCGATCAGTGTGCGGATGCCGCCACCGCCATTGCCCAGGTGCACCACGTCGCGGGCTCGGTGCCGGTGATCGCGATCAATGCAAAATCACCGCAGACGGTGCAGGTGCTGGCACCATATCTCGGCGCCGGCAATACCTTTGTGCTGGTCGGTTCGTCCGGAGCCGGCAAATCGACGCTGACCAATACCCTGCTCGGCATCGAGAAAATGCGCACGAACGAAGTGCGCGAAAACGATTCGCGTGGCCGCCATACCACCACACACCGCGCACTGATCGCACTGGCGACGGGTGCCTGCCTGATCGACACACCGGGCATGCGTGAAATCAAGCTGATGGGCGAAGAAGCCATCGATGCCAGCACCTTCGCCGATATCGAAGCCTTGACCAGCGCCTGCCGCTTCAGCGACTGCGGTCATCAGGCCGAGCAACCCGGCTGCGCGATCAACGCCGCGCTGGCGGATGGCTCGCTCGATGCCGAGCGCTATCAGAGTTATCTCAAACTGCACGCCGAGCAGGCCGCCGCCCAATTGCGTGCGGCAGCCGGCGAAAAACGCGCTGCCGACCGGGTCGCGAACAAAGCATTCGGCAAGCGCCTCACCGAGAAATACGGCAAGCGTTGATGCAGCCGAACGACCCCGACCTTCTCTACTTCGCCGAACTCGACAAACGGCTGGTCAGGGCGGCCCGCGGTATTCGCATGCTGGATGCGGTGAGTTGGCCGGCCAGCATCCAGCAGAAATTTCTCGAAGATCTGCACCATGGCGTGGTGCGACTTCCCGAGCCCGAATACGAATCCCGCGACTACGAAGAAACGCGCGAGGAACTCGACGCGATCCAGCACGAGTGCCGCTATGCCGACGATCATCCAGTCGGAAACTATATCCGACGCACCGCCGAGAGCTGGGAAATCGCCACGCGCCTGATCGATGCCGCCGGCACCCTGGCAGTTACTGAACACTCGGCCAAGCTGTTCGGCATGCCCGGCGATGTGCTGGCCGGCAGCGATGCACACAATCTTGATGCCGCCGAACATTTCATCGAGCTTGCCGATGAGCTCTCCAGCGAATTGGCCACCGCTGAAGCGGACTACTGCCTGTCCGCGGAAATCATGCAGCGCGAACTGCAGGAGCGTCTCGATGCATTCTTCGTGCACCACCACATCAGTGTCGAGATCGATCCCCGTCTGACCGCCAAGGCGGCGGCAGGCCCGACCCGCATCCGCCTGCGCTCGGCCACGGCGTTCTCGGAATACGATCGACATCAGTTGCTGGAGCACGAGGCCTTCGTGCACTCGCTGACCGCGCTCAACGGCCGCGAACAGCCGCATCTGGCGTCGATGGCACGCAACTCGCCGCGCATCACTGCGACCCAGGAAGGTCTGGCCACGTTCGCCGAGCTGATCACCGGTTCGATCGACATCGGCCGCATGAAACGCATCAGCCTGCGCATCATCGCCATCGATATGGCGCTCAATGGCGCCGACTTCATTCAGGTGTTCCGTTTCTTCCAGAGTCATGGCCAGACCGACAGCGACAGTTTTGCGTCGGCCGCGCGCGTGTTTCGCGGTGCGCCACTGACCGGCGGTGCCGCATTCACCAAGGACACGGTATATCTGCACGGCCTGCTCAGTGTGCACACGTTTTTTCGCTGGGCGCTCAAGCACAAGCGCCTGAAGCTGTGTCGCAACCTCTTCGCCGGCAAGATGACGCTGCACGATGTGATCGCGCTGGAACCCTGGTTCGATTCGGGCTACATCACCCAGCCGTTGTACCTGCCGCCCTGGGTTCAGCGCGCCAATGGACTGGCCGGCATGCTGGCGTTCTCGCTGTTCGCCAACAAGATTCGTCTGGATCGTGTCGAGGCCTGGGATCTCAAGCTGGGTGTGTGAGGTCTGGGAGCTTTGCTGTTGTGGGGGACGCCGCTCCCACAACAGCCGCTCCCACGATGTTGTTGCACAGAACAGAGCGTCCGACCGCAGGTCGGACCCACATTCATGGCTGATCCGGATCGAACGGCACGCTCTCAATCACCGCAGCCAACGGAATCGGCCCGAACACATGCGGATACAGATCGCCGCCGGCATTGCTCCACTCCCATTGCAGGATGTCGCTGAGTGCGAGGCAGTCCAGCGTCAGTTGAATGCGTGGACCGTGGCCGCGCAGATGGCGGTCGACGACGCCTTCGATCTGCTCGTGCGTTGCGGCGTGGATAAAGCCTTCGCTGGACAAGCCCTCGGGCGCATACACACCGCTGTTCTGTGCGTGCTTCCAGGCCAGAGGATCGGCGAAATGATAGACATGGGTGATGCCCGACTCGACCGTGTCTTTCATGCTGCGGCCCGCAATTGGCGATACACCGTCTCGGTATCCGGGCGTTGCCCGTGCCAGAGTTGAAACGAATCGGCGGCCTGCTCGACCAGCATGCCCAGGCCATCCAGCGCGTGCTCGCAATGTGCCGCCCGCGCCCAGGCCAGGAAGGCCAGCGCCGCGGTGCCATAGCTCAAATCGTAGGCGACGCTGCGGCGGCCGGCGATGGCGAAGGGCAGGTCCATCATGCCCAGTCCGTGCCCGGCACTGGTCGCGTTGATGATCAGATCGAACATGCCCGCGTCCTTCAAATCCTCCCAGTAGACGGTGCGTACACGCGTCGGCTCGCCCAGCCAGTCAGAAAGCTTGTCGGCGCGGTCGGCGGTTCGATTGCAGATCACGACGGAATCGACACTCGCATCCAGAATCGCTGGAAGCACGCCCTGCGCTGCCCCGCCGGCGCCCAGCATCAATACGCGGCGTGAACGCAGGTCCAGCCGATGACGTTCCGCGAGATCCGAAATCAGCCCGCTGCCATCGGTGTTGTCGCCATACCAGGCATCCCCATCGCGACGCAGCGCGTTGACCACACCGGCGCGGCGCGCGCGATCTGTAACGCCGCGGCAGGCGGCCAGCGCATCGACTTTATGCGGCAGGGTGATATTGGCGCCGCGGCCACCGTCGCGCGCGAAAGCGGCGAGCGCCGATTCGATTTGCCCGGCCGGGCATTCGATGGCGCGATACTCCAGCGCGATGCCGAGCTGCTCGCCGAAGCGACGCTGGATCAGCGGTGATTTGGAATGCGCGATCGGCGAACCGAACACCGCAAAGCGCGGAATGACAGCCAGATCGTCGGACTGCAGAACCGGTGCTTCGAACATCGTGACCTCCTGTCGCTGTTGTAGGTCGGCAATGTGGGAGCGGCGTCCCGCCGCGAAGCTCTTGCTCTACGCTTGATAGTCAAAGCAAGAGCATCGCGGCG
>JANMUE010000604.1:0-14722 GCA_031391205.1 Lysobacterales bacterium
CGCCGCGATGCTCCTGCTCTGGATTTTGATCTTGTAGAGCGGGGCGTGCTCCGCGGTGCTTGATCTTTAGCCAACGTCCAGAAAAGCTCAAAAGCAGCGGAGCAAGCCCCGCTCTACAAGATCAAAGGCAAAAGCATCGCGGCGGGACACCGCTCCCACATTCCCTTTTCAGGAGATCCTCCATGGGCATGATCAAAGAGTTCAAAGAGTTCGCAATGCGCGGCAACGTCGTCGATCTGGCCGTCGCCGTAGTCATCGGCGCGGCATTCGGCAAGATCGTCACGTCGTTGGTTGAAAAGATCATCATGCCCATCATCGGCTGGATGACATCGGGACACAATTTTTCCGACATGGCGATTCAGGTCGGTGAGAAAATCGGGCCCGATGGCACTGTGATTCCAGAGGTCGCCATTGGCTATGGTGCCTTCATCCAGTCGATACTGGATTTCATCATCGTTGCCTTTGTTATCTTCCTCGCCATCAAGGCGATCAACACGCTGAAGAAGAAGGAAGCCGCCGCGCCCGTGGTTCCGCCCGAGCCGAGCAACGAAGAAAAGTTGCTGACCGAAATCCGCGATCTGCTGAAGAATCGCGCTGCATAGCGTTTGCGAACTGCACCGTGGGAGCGGCCTCCGGCCGCGAACAGGTTTTCGGAAACCTTGCTCGCGGCCGCAGGCCGCTCTCACATTCCGGCTATCGCTTACCTGTCAGGAAAATTCCAGCAGCCGCTCTGGCACAATGCTCGCTCGTCCAGGAGTCGCTCATGCGCAGGATTCTTCTCGTCGGTCTTTTGCAGTGCTGCGGTTTTGCGTTTGCCGCCGAAGTGACAACCACAGCGCCCGCATTCGATGCGGCGCAGATCGCCACTGCCACCGCGTTACGAGAACAGGCACGCAAAGGCAGCGGCGCCTACGCCATCGTCGAATCGCTGACCACCGAAGTCGGGCAGCGCATGGCCGGCACCGAGGCGGACGCGCGTGCAGTGCGCTGGGCCGAGGCTAAGTTCAAGGAGCTCGGATTCGATCGCGTGATCCTGCAGCCGGTGACATTTCCCGTATGGAAACGTGGTCGTGAGCATGCCGCCATCGTCTCGCCGGCACCGCAGTCTCTGGCAGTGACGGCACTGGGATGGTCCAGCGCCACGCCGAGGAAAGGCCTGCGTGCCGAAGTTGTCGGCTTTGCCAACTTCGACGCGTTGAAGGCCGCCGACCCCTTTACGGTGAAAGGCAAAATTGCCTACGTCTCGCATGCCATGACCAGGCGCCGCAATGGCGGCGACTATGGCCACGCCGTTTCCGTTCGTGTTGAAGGTGCCGCCATTGCAGCGAACAAGGGCGCGAGCGCGCTGCTGATTCGTTCCATCGGCACCGACAGCCATCGTTTTCCGCACACCGGGGTCGGGCTTGCGTCCAGTCAGATCGCCAGCGATCCCGAGGCCATGAAGCGTGCGACCAAGCTTGGCGACGGCAGCTACATCGCGCTGACCGCCGTGCCCGCCGCCGCACTCAGCGTCCCCGATGCCGATCAGGTCGAACGCCTGCTGCGCCTGAAGAAGCCAGTCGAGATCGAACTGATGATCGAAGCCGCACTCGCCGGCGAATACACCAGCCACAACGTCATCGGCGAAATCACCGGGCGCGAAAAACCTGAAGAGTTCGTCGTCATCGGCGGGCACCTGGACTCCTGGGATATGGGCACCGGCGCCATTGACGACGGTGCCGGCGTGGCCATCACCATGGCAGCGGGTGCGCTGATCGCGAAATCGGGCCAGCGCCCGCGTCGCAGCCTGCGTGTGGTCGCCTTCGCCAATGAAGAGCAGGGTGTCTACGGCGGCCGAGCCTATGCCGTTGCCAACGACGCCAGACAACATGTCGCCGGCGCAGAGTCGGATTTCGGCGCCGGTCGCATCTATCGTTTCGATTCCCGCGTCGATGCGCAATTTCTTCCCGCCGTCGCGCAGATTCGCGGCGTGCTCGACGCGCTCGGCATAGAATCCGGCAGCAACGACGCTGGCGGCGGCGCCGATGTCAACGCCCTCGGAAAGCTGGGTGTGCCCATGTTCGAACTCCTTCAGGACGGCACCGACTACTTCGACCTGCACCACACCGACGACGACACCCTGGACAAGATCGACCCGGCAGCGCTGGATCAGAACGTCGCGGCGTATGTGGTGTTTGCTTGGATGAGTGCGGATGCGGCTCAGCGATTCACTTCTCCGGTGACATCGTCAAGCGGTCGGTAGCTGGCGGATTGATCGGGCACAGTGAAATATTTTTGCCCACTTCAGTGACGGATAGACGTTTCCGGACTGAAGCCTGGGCGCCAACGTCTTACAGGTGTTGGTTCCTTGGTCAACACGGCGATCAGGTGCGCCGGTTTGATATTGCCGGCGCGCAGTTCCTGTTCGTCGCGGGCGTGTACTCGGTCGATGAAATCACGATCCCATTCTGCTTCGGCATCAAAATGATGTCCGAAGCTTCTATCGATGAACGGATCGACGACATTTGCAAACGGCAGAAACAGTTCGAAATGGAAGAGTTTGCAGAGCAAGGCGAGTATGTCCTGCGAACGTATGCCCTCAAAACCCTCGGATGAGCAATCCCAATCCAGGAATTCGGGCTCGTCGCGATTGAGCTGAAGATTTTGCCGGTAATGTTCTGGAAGCTCACTCCAGAATACGCGAACAATCTCCAGCGCCTCGGGCCAACGTTGATGGCCGTTGCGGCCGATCATATCGGACACCAGGAATCGCCCGTCGGAGGTCAACGCCCGGCCTACGGTGTCGAAGATGCGCTCCAGCTCGACCATGTGGTGCAGCGACTGATTCGCCATCACCGCGGCGTACGGATATTCTGGTTTCCAGTCATTCAGATCCACGGCAACCGCGCGAATCTGAGCAGCGACGCCCGATTGCAGCGCAAGCTCCATGGTGCGCACGTTCATTTCCGGCGTCAATTCCAGGCAGTCGATGCAGAACTCGCTCAGTCCGCGCGCGAGTAGACCTTGTGCAATGCGCACCTCCGCGTCGCCATTGCCTGAGCCCAGACTGGCGAACCGCGAAATTCTGCCGGGGCTGGCTTCGACAATTTTCGCGAACTCAGTCTCGAAGAAATGCTCCGGGTGTTTGTACCCAAATGCTTCCAGCTCAGGTCGAAGATACTTGTTGGACCAGTAGTGGAAGATGGCCGGAAGATTGTTGATATCGAGTTCGCCGGCAAAGCGGCTGGTTTCCTGCCTGCGGCGGTCGTCGTAGGTTAAAGCTGCTGCCGGACTTTCTATTGGCGTCGCATCATGTTGCTCGGGTTCGGTGAATACGTGAGAAGGCGCATCATTGTGCACAGGTTCGATGAATACGGGAGAAGGCGCATCATTGTGCACAGGTTCGTCCACAGCGACGGGATCTGTTTTCGCCTGCCACCATCTCCGAATCAACTTGAACGGGTGAAGCATCTGAAGTCCCTCTGTTGAAATACTGAGCCGACGTTTGGCCGGTTCGGGAGGATTCGGGTGCAGCGGAGTCGATAAGACTGCGCTGCTGCAAAAGATCGGATGTGACCGAAGAGGCGTCGTCGGAACGGTTTTTTCAACCGGTTCTAGATGCGCCCGAGGAATTCGAGAATGCGGTAGAAGCTGGTACTGCGATAGTGCAGCATCTGATGCTGAACGACTTCAAGCTCTGCTCGTGTCTGACGGATGTTGCGATACTGGCGCTGAATGTGCGTGTCACGGCGCTTGAGCAGGATTTTGAGCTCACCACGTGGTGAATTGACTCGCGCAATGGGAACGCATCGGTAAGTTCGGATGATCTGGCGTATGTGCTCTTCGATATCATGTGGGTGGCGCCTGCGTCGAAGAATGGATTTGGATCATTCGCTATTCGGCGTTGTCGTACTCGACGGCAGATCTTCCAGCCAGGTTGCACGCACCAGACCCATCCCCATCAATCGTGCATCCTTTCCGATCCGGTGTTTGATCGGCCGATATGGGGTTTCGAAGGTGAATCCGATCTCGATGCAACGACGGTCGCGCAGGCTGCCCGCAGGAAACTTGATAAACTGGGGTTCTTCCTTGCGCGTTTCACTCAATAGCATCGGTTCCAGCTGGCGTCCCAGTGCCGAGACGTGCACCTTCAACGTGGGGAATTTTTCGTTGGTCGGTACCAGCAGATCGAGCTGAAGCCTGGCTTCGTCGCTGTTGATCGACGCGGGGACCGGCAGAACCAGCACTGCACGCTTGTCGCCGCTCCAGGTACCCCAGAACTCCGGTGCGCCCCAGCCTCCAGCAAGCATGTTGCGGTCGGCCTTTTCCTGATTGAACTCGAAAACGTTGGGGCTTGCATCGGCGCCGCGAGCGGCATTGCATACCGCGGCTGCGCGTTCGCGCACGACGAAGTCTTGGCTATGCAAGATCAGGTGCACGAACCAGGCGATATAGCCCAGCCCCCAAGCGAGCAGGAATATCAACAGGCCCCAGCGCGCCTTCGGTGATTCGGTCCAGCGCATCTGGCTCATATCGCCACCCTCATGCTCAGCGCCCAGGCATGCATGATCAATCCACCGATCAGGCCCATCGCCGCAAACATCGCCATACGCATGGATTCGCGGGTTTCCAGCGCGCGCGCCAGCCCTATCCATACCGGGAACAGAATCATGCTGTAGCGCCACATCGAATTGGGTACGGTGCCCCCCCAGATCAGCAGGAACACCACCGCACAGAACGCGAACTCCGCGTACCAGCGATAACGCAACAACAGCACGCTGCATACGCCAGTAAACAAGCTGCCCAGCACCCAGAAGCGCGCGTCGGTGCTGGTCTTCCAGAACATCGACAGATTGGCCAACGGTGATTCCCACGCCCAGCCCCATCCGTGCCGGACGCTGGTGGACATGGCGAAGGCGTCGCCGGTGGTGGCGAAGGCGTAACTCCAGAAGGCAAAGGCGCCCAATGGTGCCATCAGCAGAGGAATGAAAGCCTGCGGCGCGCGCCAAGGCCGGAAAAAAGTACTCGACCCCAGTTGCATGTACAACTGGACCAGGATGAAGACGATGACGAAAACACCACTGGAGCGCGTGGCCGATAGCAGCGCTGCGCAGATGCCGGCGAGCAGATAGTGCTGCAAACGCAGCGCCAGCATGCAGCCGGCAAGCAGACACAGAAACAGGCTTTCGGTATACGGCGCAGAAAATACGATGCTCTGCGGCAGAAACGCAATCATCAACACCGCCGTCGCAGCAACGCGTTCGGAATTGCCGGTAACTCGGGTGTAGCGATGGATCAGGCCTAGAGCCACAAAGAAGCAGAGGTTGGACAGCAGACCCGCCGCAGCATTGAAATCCTGCAGCCCTGGTAGATATTGCAATGAGCTCACCAACATGGGCATCAGCGGATAGAACGCCCAATTGGTAACGCCGCCGTTGAGCGCAGCGCTGGGCGCGCTATAACCGTCTTCGGCAATGCCCCGATACCAGGCGCAGTCCCACCGACACGACAGCTCCAGCCAATCCGCGCCATTCAGATGCGCCTCCTGACCGTTCAGCAGCAGCGTGAATACCCCGACGATGAACAGCAGTAAACGCGAGGCGACGAGCACCAGCAGGATGCGCAACCAGGGTGTGCGTAGCGGCGATTCTGCATTCATCAGCTGCGGTCCGACATGATCATCAGCAGGCCCGCGAGTACCAGTGCAGTGCCCGCTCCGGCACGCCAACCAGCGCGCTCATTGAAGATGAGTACGGCACCGGCGACCACCAGTACGAAGGTCAGCGCGGTATAGGGATAGACCACCCTGAGCGGCAGCTTGGACAGGCAATACATCCAGAGCAATGTGCTGACCGCATATCCGCTGAGCCCGGCGAACACCTGCCAGTTGACGAATTCCAGCCATTGAACGCGACCGTGCGCACCGGCCTTGAGCAACATCTGACCTGCAGCCGCGGTCAGGCAGGCGAGCAGCAGAAGGACATGCAGGTGATTCACGATGCGCGGATTCCTGCAGCCTGAGTAACAACTTCACGGACGATTGCCAGCGGTCGACCCTTGGACTGCATGAACATGCGGCCGATGTATTCGCCAAGAATGCCGAGACAAAGCAGCTGTGCCGACGCGAACAATGCGATTACGCCGACGATACTGGCCCAGCCGCGCACCGTGTCGAAAAACATCCATGAACCCAGCGCATAGGCACCCACGATCATCGCGAGTGCAAAGCCCACCATCGACAGCCACAGCGCAGCGCGAAGAGGCACAGTAGAGAATCCGGTAATAGCGTCAACCGCGAGCCGGAGCATGCGCCGCAGAGGGTATTTGGTCTCGCCGGCGAAGCGAATCTGGCGCACATAGGGCACCGCCACCTGGCGAAACCCCAGCCAGGCAAACAGGCCGCGAACGAAACGATGGCTTTCCGGCAGTTGTTTCAATGCTTCAAGCACCTGTCGCGTTACTAATCGAAAATCGCCGGTATCGGCGGGTATATCGACGTCGGTCATGCGGTCCAGGATGCGATAGAAGGCTGCTGCCGTGCCACGCTTGAATGCGGTTTCGCCGAGACGTTCGGTGCGCTGGCCAAAGGCGATGTCGGCGCCAGAGTCGATTGTCGTCATCATTTCACCCAGCAGTTCGGGAGGATCCTGAAGGTCGGCGTCGATCATCAGGATGCGCTCGCCACGGCAGAGTTCCAATCCCGTACTCAGCGCCAGCTGATGACCAAAATTGCGCGACAGGCTGACGGCAACCACGTTCGAATCGACAGCCGCGAGCTCGGTCAACATTGCCCAGGTGCGATCGCGCGAACCATCGTCGACGTAAATCACCTCGAAGTCATCGCCCACTACGGCCACGCAGGCTGCGCGAAGACGGCGATGCGTCTCGGCAATCACTTCCTCCTCGTTGAAGGCGGGAATGACGACGCTGAGCTTCGGAGCAGGCCGGGAAATGTCGCGCTGCGGCAGTCGGGGTAGAACGAAATGGGTCATTGTTGGAGCTTTGTTTGGGCGTATTGCAGTGGAAAGAGGCAGCGTGATAACGCCGATACAAAAATTGGATGATACCGAAGAGTTTCCCTACTGTCGGCTCCTCGTCGCGGATAATCGCCGTGATCCATCTGTCACTGAATGCGGAAACTGCCTAACATCCACTACTTTCCACGGCCGCCCTGCTCATGAATCAACCGATATCCGTTTCGACCGCCCCGCTATCGGCGACGATTCAAGTGCTGCTTGTTATGGCAATAATCCTTGGCGTCGGTTCCCTTGCCTGGGGTTTGTACAACGTCGATATCTACACTGCGCTTCCGCGTTATCGCTTTCGCGATCTGTTGTGGTTGAGCGTGGGTGCCGGCCTTGCGTCCACTGCGGTGATTTTGTTGTTGCGTCTGCGGCCCATCATTGCTTTGGGGCTGTCGTTGTTGTTGCTGCACATCGCACTCGTCGGGCTTGGACCGCTATTGGCGACCGTATTGCTGGTTTTTGCCGGGATGGCCGTGGGAGAAGCCGTTGTGATGCGCGGACAGGAATCTTCCTGGATGGAACGGATCCTGGTCGGGATGGGGCTGATCGCTGGCGTCGTGGGCTGGATATTGCCCTACACCGTGCATTTCCAATGGGTCTATTTCGTCTGCCTTGCGTTGCTGGTGGTTTGGCAGGGGAATGCCATTTCGATCGCTGCGCGCACAGCATTCTACGAGGTGCGTGCTCCGTTTTCGGGCGGTTGGCCGCTGGCTCTGGCGTTAATCGTTATGGTCATGGCCTTGAGCGCCTCGTGGCTTCCCGTAGTGATTAGTGACGATGTGGCCTATCACCTGGCGCTGCCATCACAACTGCGCGCCGATGGGTACTACCACTTCAATGTACAGGATCAGATCTGGGCGACCGCACCCTGGGCCGGTGACGTATTGCACGGCATCGTGATGGTTCTGAGTGGTAGCGAGACGATTGCGGCGTTGAACACGGTCTGGATCCTGCTCGCTGTGGCGCTGCTGTGGCGTATCAGCGGTCGATTTGGGGTGGATGCTGCCTGGCGCTGGCTGGGTATCGCTCTGTTCGTGAGCATGCCTCTGCTGCATGCACTCACCAACTCGATGCAGACCGAGCTGGCCAGTATTGCGGTATTTCTTGCGCTCTGTGACCGGGTGCTGGACGAACGTGGCAGTCATGGTCGCGCCCAGGTGCTGGTGGTGGCCATTCTGTCGGCGTTCCTGCTCGCACTGAAATTCAGCAATCTTGCATTCATTGCGCCTGCGTTGATCTGGTGGCTGGTGCGTCACCGTCCGACTCGATTGAGCTGGTTGGCTCTGGGGTTGGTCGCGGGTGTCGTCGTGGCGGGTTCCAGCTATGTCTATGCGGCAGTGTTGAGCGGCAATCCCTTACTGCCGCTGTACAACAGTGTATTCAAGTCGTCGTTGATGCCACTGGAGGATTTTTCGAACACGACGTTTGTCGGGCTGCTGAGTTGGGATGCGCTGTACCAGGCGACGTTCGATACCAGCAGATATGTGGAAACACTGGACGGCAGTTTCGGTTTCCAGTGGCTGGCCTTTGGCGCCAGCATTTTGGTCGCGCTCCTGGTGCCATCGTTGCGTTCACTGGCGCTGGTCGCCTGTGCGGCGATCGCCATTCTCTTTCTGCAAATGCAATATCTCCGCTATCTCATTCCGGCGTTGGCGCTGGTGGCAGCGATCATGACGATTATGCTGTCGCGAAGCCGGTTCAATGCGTGGATCAAGGCGGCGGTTGTCGCGATTGTGTTCCTCAATGTGCATTTCATGTGCCAGGCCAGCTGGCATCTGCGCAACGGCACCATCACCAACTACACCCGCTATGGCACTGCCGGGTATGGCGAGAAAGTGCTGGAGGACGTCACGCCGGAACGAAAACTGCTGCGAGCGCTGCTTGCACGAAAGGACAAGTACCCCGTCGTACTTGTGGGCGCGGACAACACGGCACCGGTCTCGGCCGAGCTTGCCGGTCGCGGACTGGTGCTTTCCTGGTACGCAACCGAGTATTGGTGGCGCTCGCCTGCGCTGCAGCAGGATCTGAGTGGGCAGTTGTTTCTGGATTTTCTGGATGAGTATGGAGTGGATCACCTGCTGGTTCGTCCAGAATTGGCCTCGCCAGCCTATGCGGCTGCGATTGCCAAGCGTGGCCAGCTGCTGGATAGACAGGGCCCGGTGGCGCTCTACAAGGTGATGCGTCCAACTCTGCAGTTGTCCAACTATCAGACCGACGAAAAGCCACTGTACGGAGACGGACGTCATTATCGGCTGCCGGTGGACCCGCTACGTCCGTATATTGCGGAGGTGTCGATGCGGATGCGCTGTCCCAGGAAGGGCTGGGGTGTCGCGCTGAATGGATTTGCGCGCGGCGCTTTCGGGGAACGCGCGTTAGGCGAGCACATCGCGTATTGCGGCGCCGACGATATGCTCGTTCTGATACCCATAGTTCAATTGCCTGAGGGCACCAAGGAATGGGAGCTGCGTCTACAGGCTTATGGCCCCAACGATCCGGTAGCTATGATCGAGGCTACAGCGCTGCTGCGGCCCGATTCACCCAGAGAACGCGATCTCGCGCCGCGATTGCGTTTGTTCTGAATGCTTGGCAGTTTGCCTGATCATGACGATAGACCCGGAAGCGCAATTGCAACCATGAACAACGCCACTCAACGGATCGCTGTCGTCATCCCCTGTTATCGCGTCAAGGCGCAGATTCTCGGTGTCCTCGCGAAGATCGGGCATGAAGTGAGCCACATCTATGTCGTGGATGACGCCTGTCCAGAAAAGTCGGGCGATGTGGTTGAAAGCCACTGTCAGGACAGCAGGGTGCGGGTCCTTCGTCACTCGGTAAATCAGGGCGTAGGTGGCGCCGTCAGCGCCGGCTATGCAGCTGCGCTGGCGGATGACGCAGACGTCGTGGTCAAGCTCGATGGTGATGGACAGATGGACCCTGGCCTTATTGCGGGACTGGTGCATCCGATCTTTTCCGGTGAGGCGGATTACAGCAAGGGCAATCGCTTTTACCATCTGAGCGATGTCACCGGCATGCCCAGGCTGCGCCTGTTCGGCAATGCGGTGCTGTCGTTTCTGACCAAGCTATCGTCAGGCTATTGGCAGAGTTTCGACCCGACCAACGGGTTTACGGCCATCCATGGTGTTGCGCTCAAACGCATACCACTGGATCGGCTGGCCAGGCGGTATTTTTTCGAATCGGACATGCTGTTTCATCTGAATCAGGCGAGGGCGGTGGTGTGCGACTTTCCAATGAGTGCGTGCTACGCCGACGAGTCGTCCAGCCTGCGGCCCACGCGCGTGCTGCTGCCATTCCTGGGCGGACACTTGCGCAACTTCACACGTCGCATCGTCTACAGCTACTTCATCCGCGGATTCTCGCTGGCCTCGCTGGAGCTGGTGCTGGGTAGCGCGCTGATGCTGTTCGGTGTGGTATTCGGAAGTATCTCCTGGGCCGAATCTCTGCGCACTGCACAGACCGCCAGCGCCGGCACGGTGATGCTTTCGGCCCTGCCCATCATCCTGGGCATGCAATTGCTGCTGTCCTGGCTCAACTTCGATGTTGCCGCGGAGCCGCGTATAGCGTTGAGCCGGTTGTTCGGCCGCGATTGATAGCGAGATGGCCCGCTTACGGTGCGGTCACCGACTGCAGTTCGCCACTCGGCCGCATGACATGGGTTGCAGATGGACTACCGCTGCGCAATAGCTGTACTCGGCCATCCCAATTCAAACTGCGGTATCCGGGCACATGGGACAGTGAGCGCAGCAGCAGTGGTTCGTCTTCGGCGGATTCGGCGCGAATACTGATCGAACTGTAGGAGTAATGTCGCAGCACCCGGTCTGTGCCGTCCAGCAGTATGGATTGCCTGGCGCCCATCTGCCGAAGTTTGTTTGCGACCTGCAGCCCATGCACGCTTACCAGGATCAGCCAGACCGACAGAACGATACGCGGCCAGCCGCGCAGTCGGGGCAGGGCGATGGCGAGCACGACCGCGGCAGCGATGCTCGCTGCGTACGCGTAGTGGCTGAAGCTCTTGGCCAGCAGCAGAACCGGAATCAGGGCGGCGAGGGGAGCGAGTACCCACAGCAAAGCCAGGCGCGGACAGCGCAGAAACAGGGCAATGCTGAGCGATGTGATCGACAGGATGGAAAGCCATTCGCGGGTGCCGGGGTTGCTTGCGCCAATCAATGAGGGATCGAATGTCTGCAACGTGGCGGGGAAGATCAGGTATTCGACCCAGCGCATAGCAGGCGCCGCCGATGTCAGCGCATAAGCGTCACTGGCAGCCGCGCCGTCCAGGATCGGTGTCAATCGGAGTATCAGATAGAGGGAGACGGCGACACTACTGCCCGCGGTCGCATAGAGCATCGCGCGACGCTCTGCGTAGATAAGGGTGCAGGCAAGAAAAACCGCCGGCGCAACCAGCGCGGCTTCCTTGCAGAGCAGCGCCACTGCAGTGCCGGCTCCGGCGAGCAGCATGACTCTGGAATTCGTGCTGAAGGCAGATCGAAGCGACAGCCTGCGTACGCCGATCGTGGTGATCAAGATCAGCATCACCCAAAGCACATCGGCCAGTGCGCCGACCCAGCCGTGCGTCATCATCGCGTATGGGTTGAGCAGCCATATCAGTGCGGCGATCACGGCGGTTCTTCTGGCGACGCCGAGTTGTTGCATCCATGCGGCGATAAGAGCGGCATTGATTGCGCCCAGCAAGGCGATGCAGGCATGCATCAACCAGGGCGATTCGAAGAACAGTTTCGACAGCGCCATCCAGAATGTAAACGTGAGCGGACGGAACTGGAACTGCTGCAAATCCCAACCACCACCCGACCACAGCTGGGACCACGACTTGGCTTCCGCCCAGTAAGCCCATTGCAGTTCGTCATGGCTGAAGTAGCCGGCATTGGTGATCAGCGGAAGCTGGATCAGCAATGCTGCGGCCAGTATCAGTAGTAGAGCGCGCGGTGATGAGGAGCGGGCATTCATTCGGGATCGCATATCGACTGGGTGCAACGTGCTGTAGCCCCGAAGGGCAATTCAATTTAGCCCAGGGCAACGCCCTGGGTACGATGACGCGCTATCTCCAAGCCCTGAAAGGGCGATTCAAGTGCGCGCATTTTGACTCGCCCTTTCAGGGATTGCTGTGTCGTGCACGATTTACCCAGGGCGTTGCCCTGGGCTAAATTGAATTGCCCCTTCGGAGCGAGGTGCGTAGCCATCTCGGCGCAAAACGCTTCGATGAGGCAGAACAACTTGACGTCGATGGGGCCAGGCCCGCACGCTCTTGACTGCCGCACCATCGCCGCAGATCAAGGGCATGCGGGTCAGGCCCCGCATCTACATCGAGCCAGCGATTCGGGTAAGTTGAAATTGTCGACCATGCCATGATCTCGTCCGATGCGCGTCAACGCAGCAACGGCGTATCCATTACCTTGGACTTGCCACCGATGATTTTTTCCGCGGTGGCGATGAATTCGCTGGTCGAGACTTTGCGCAAGGCCCGTAGCGCGCGTGCCAGGTCGTCGATGGATTTGCGGTCATTGCTGCGGCTGCGGATTTCCTGGTCGAGTTCGCGCAGCAGCAGCACTGCGCGCGCAGTGATCTCGGCATTGCTGCTGTCGCTGCGCAGTGTCTTGACGTTGCCGCTCCACTCCTTGAGCCCCTGGAACACCTTGTCGTGCCGGGCATCGGTCATGCCGCCGGCGCGGTAGATCAGCTCGATGGAATAGAACTCGGCCAGTCCTTCGGCGATCCAGTCGGAGCGATCTTCGCCGCGGATGCGGGTGACGACGTGCACGAGTTCATGCACTAGCGTGCTGGTGGCGTTCTCGCTGATCAGCGGACGCTCCGAATGCAGGAACAGCGAGTTGGGCGCCGACAGTCCGCCGCGCCACATCGGGTCGCCGGCGCCGACGATCAGGATCTTGCGCGGGGTTTTTCCGAACGCGCTTTCGAATTCGGACCAGACGAAATTGATCATCGTCAGCGTGTCCATGCGATCCAGCGGGTCGCCTTTGGGCGCAGCGACAGCGACTTCAGTGAAACCCAGCTGATCGCGGCGCGTGCCGATCTTGCCGGCGATCATCCAGCCAATCGGGCGATCGAACTTGCGATCCGGGCTGTCGATCAGGAAGGGGCCGCCGGGAATGCGCAGCCATCCGGTGTCGAGGTGGGTCCAACCGGCCGGTAATTTGAAGTAGAGCTTTGCATTCGAGGTTGCGCCTTTCTTCATGCGCGCTTTGATGCGCGGGATGACCTTGTCGCCACGAAACAGTGCCCAGTCCGCGGTCATACGCGCATCGAAATGACCGTTGCTGCGGGTATGGCTGATCTTGACCAGATAGCTGAGTTTGGCGCCGACACCGTTGGGCTTCCAGCTCGCCTTGCCGCCGGCGTTCTTGAATACGCCGGTGGCGGTGAAGCTGGTGAAACGCCTGGCATCTACCGCGAAGCTCAGCTCGCTGACCAGATCGCCGCCCTTGCCGAGCGCGATGGTGACGCGCGCCTGGTCAGTTTTGGGCTGGGGTTCGATGGTGTAGTTGAGGTCGAAGGGGCGGGGTGCGGCTGGGGCGGGCGTTGCGGCGAAGACTGGAAGATGAAGAACGAGGAGGAGTAGGGCGTAGCGGAAGTTCATTGATTTGCGATATCCGATTGTGGGTCCGACCTGCGGTCGGACGCTCTTGATGTGTGCATAGTCTGGCGAAAGAGCGTCCGCGCGCAGCGCGGACCCACAGATGCCATCAACCGCGCGACAGTGCTGCGGCAAAGACCGCAAATGCCGCACTGACGTTCAAGCTTTCGACGGCGCCGCTGCCAGGAATGCCCAGGTGCTGATCACAGGCGGCGATCAGGCTGGACGACATGCCCTCGCCTTCGGCGCCCATCACCAGCACTGCCTTCGCAGGCAGCTGCGCGTGGAATACGTCGTCGCCGCCGCGCACCACGGTAGCGATGCCTTGATAACCGTAGAGCTTGAGCTTGGCCATGCTGCCGGCGGCGTCGCTGACGCGGGCGATCGGCACGACTTCGGCGCCGCCCTCGGCGACGCGGCAGGCGGCGCCAGACAATCCGAGTGCATCACGATGCAGAATCAGCCCGCCACAGCCAAAGTGCGCCGCGCTGCGCAGAATGGCACCGAGGTTGTGCGGATTGCCGACGCCATCCAGCCAGACCAGCCAGCTGTGCTCGGGCCTGCCGATGCGCTGAATCAAATCGTCCAGCGTCAATGGCGCGGGCGGGATGGTTTCGAAGCAGACGCCTTCGTGGTGCTGACTCTGGGTGAGCTTGTCGAGATCGGCAGTTTCTACTATGCGATAGCCGATGCGCTCGCCGGCGCACCAGGTCAGCACGCTGCGAAATCGATCAAGACGCGCTTCGGTCAGATAGATCTTGCGGATGCCCTGCGGCCGGTGTTTGTACACGGCGAGGCAGGCATTGATGCCGAAGATGCGCAGCTCGCGGTCGCGTTGCTCGCGGCGCGGGTCGCGTGGACGTTCCTCGTCTTCGTCGCGCACCACAGGTGTTCGCACTACAGCGGGTGGCCGCTTGGAAGGGCCGGATTTGCCAGCGCCAGGGCGGCGCGAATTGCGCCAGGGGTCGTCGGTGGTCATGTGGCTGCCGTCGGAAAAGATGCGGCATTGTAGCCATGGTGCGGGGGTGGGTCTTGCACCTGTAGGAGCGGCGTGAGCCGCGAAGCCTTTGCTCTACTCCTGAGAGTCAAATCA
>JANMUE010000032.1:0-2097 GCA_031391205.1 Lysobacterales bacterium
GGTGAAGTTCCGTCCTGAGAACATTGAGATGGATGCATCGATCAATGCCGCTGCGGAAGCCTATGAGTTGGTGAAGACAGAGGGCATTCCGTTTCGCGAGGCTTACAAGCGGGTGGGGAAGAAGTATTTGAAATAGGACCACAGCACATGGCCCTTCGTCCAATCAAGCCCATAGCCATGGCGTGCAGCGCGCGCACCTGTGTGCGCAGGATGTCTGACACTCACTGAGCACTACGAGCAGTCCTGCAAGCAGGCAAGTCTCGCCGCTTCGCCAGAACAACAGACAAATGAAATGGGGTACCCTTCGACGCGCACCATTCAGGAATGAAGGCCGGTCACCTTGACCGGAGCCGTCCGGTATCGGGGGATCTCATGAAAAAAATGTTGTTGGTGCTGCTGGCGTTTGTGCTGGCGGTTGCGGGCTTCTACGGCCGGCTGGTCTATCAGAATAACCGCCAGGCTCCCGTGCCGGATCAGGCCGAAATCCGTCAGGGCTTTGAGCGAAGCATTGGCTGGCTGCAGGCGAATGAAGACAAGGTGCTTGCGGATCGAAACCCGATGCTGTGGTGGATGATTGAGCAGGCCGCTCAGTTGACACACGACACAAGACTTAACGACCTGTATTCGAAGTATCTGGCGAGCCGCGCTCCGGGTGAAGCCAACTCGGTATCACAGTTCTTCGTATCCCCTCAGAAGTACTGGGGCTCGCATTTTCCGGAGTACAGCTATTCCAATTATGGGGCTTACCAGCGTTACTTACTGTATGGCATCTCCTGCTCCAGGGATTTCGCGGAACAGGAAGAGATCGACCGACAGAAGGATGTGAGCTATTGCGGCAAGCATGACTCGACGCCCGCCTGCCTGACCCACCAGTTGATGGCGTTTCGCTTCATGCAACGGTATGGCTGTGATCGCATTGCAGACCTGCCGGACAGAGTGCAAATCCTGCAACAGAAGATCATCAGCAAGTTGGTCCGGGACCCTCGAGTTATTGATGTCTACATCCAGCGAGTTCTGATGCTGGTCGACTCGGGCGCAGCCGCGAAGATCAAACCAATCTGGATCAAGAACATCCTCCAAGCACAATTGGCTGATGGGAGCTGGTCCGGCAAGCAACCATTGCTAAGAATCGGTTCCTTGACGTTGAGCTTTGCCGATCTGTGGTACGCACTCTATCCCGGCGAGGTTCGTGGTACGTTTCATGCTACCGCCCAAGGCGTGTGGCTGATGAGCCTGTTGCAGCAGAAGGATCACTACGCGGCCCTGGCCACATCAACCAGCTGACCACTGGACACACAATGTGTGACTCAGAGGTTCGTCCGGCCGGTTATCATGTTGGCTACTGATCCGCCGCACGCAGATGTGCGCCGGATGTCTTGATCAACACACGACAGATCACCGCACATCACTCATTCGGCGCACTGACGAGTGCGCCCTACGCCGGAGCTGGTATGTTTCGCTTTGTAATTTTGTTGGCAACCACAATACTGTGTACCGCTTGCGGCCTGAAAGGCGATTTGTATCTGCCAGAGAAACCCAGTACACCGGTGATCGTCACGCCGGCTTCAAGTAGCTCATCCTCCAGCAGCGCCGCTTCTTCACAGGCCGCACCATGACCAAGTTGGTATTGGTGGATGGCTCGTCGTATCTGTATCGAGCCTTCTTTGCTTTACCACCATTAAGCAATTCAAAGGGTGAGCCCACTGGCGCGCTACTGGGCGTGGCGAACATGCTGCACAAGCTCATCAAGGATGAGCAGCCGGATTTGATTGCGGTGGTATTCGATGCGCCGGGCAAGACCTTCCGCGATGACTTGTTCGAGCAATACAAGGCGCATCGTGCGCCGATGCCGGATGATTTGCGTGCGCAGACGCAGCCGCTGCTGGAACTGGTGCAAGCCATGGGTTTGCCGATGCTGCAAGTTACCGGTGTGGAAGCCGACGATGTGATCGGCACGCTCGCAGTACAAGCAGCACAACAAGGCATCGACGTGCTGATCTCCACCGGCGACAAGGACATGGCGCAGTTGGTGAACCCGCATATCACGCTGATCAACACCATGACCGGCTCGCGCTATGACCGCGAGGGCATCAAGAC
>JANMUE010000038.1:0-1989 GCA_031391205.1 Lysobacterales bacterium
GCCGCTCCTACATTTCCACTAGAACCAAGCCTCGCGCATCGTCAACGCCGAATCCTCGCCCGAAGCGACCAGATCCAGCCAGCCGTGCACTTTGTTCAACTCGCAGTTGAAAAAATAGCGGCAGGCCTGCCGCTTGCCGGCGACGAAATCGCGATCAGGCGCACTGGTCAGCGTCTGCGCCGCCAACGTCTGACTCAGCCAAAGCCAGGCTACGATTACATGCCCGAAGGCGAGCAGATAGGTATGTGCATTGGCCAGGCGTCGCTCGACGTCGGCCTCATCGCTCAACTGCTGCGTTACCTCCTGCAGTCTTTGCACGACGGCGGCGAGCTTTGCCGATTGCTGCGCGTTGTCAGAATCGCTCGTAGCGGACGCTGCCCTTATCGTCGCCTCGATCCGAGACGCGAGAAGCGCCAACGCCGCACCCTGCTGCATCGTGACCTTGCGACCCAGCAAATCGATCGCCTGGATGCCATTGGTGCCTTCATGGATCGGATTGAGCCGGTTGTCGCGCCAGAACTGCTCGACCGGATAGTCACGGGTATAGCCGGCCCCGCCATGCACCTGGATCGCCAGATCGTTGGCCGCCAGGCACCACTCGGCGGGCCATGCCTTGACGATAGGTGTCAGCAGTTCCAGCAGTAGCGACGATTCGGCGCGCACTTCTGCATCCGGATGCGTCGACGCCTCATCGATCAACCAAGCCGAATACATGCCCAGCGCCAGACCGCCTTCAACATAGCTTTTCTGCGCCAGCAGCATACGCCGCACATCGGTGTGCTGAATGATCGGCACCTGCGGGCTTGCTGGATCGCGGCGGTCCAGGGGTCGGCCCTGTGGCCGCGAGCGCGCGTAATCGAGCGCGTGCAGATAGCCGGTGTAACCCAGCATGATCGACCCGAATCCGACGCCGACGCGCGCCTCATTCATCATCTGGAACATGCATTTCAGTCCCTGCCCCGGTGCGCCGATGCGCCAGCCGATAGCGCCGGAACGCCCGTCCGGCTGCCAACGGCCTTCGCCGAAGTTGAGCAGGCAGTTGGTGGTGCCGCGATGGCCGAGTTTGTGGTTCAACCCGGCCAATGCCACGTCGTTGCGCGCACCGATACTGCCATCGGCCAACGGCAGGAATTTCGGCACGATAAAAAGCGATATCCCGGAGGTGCCGGCTGGCAGCGCACCGCTCGCATCCGGTATCTTGGCCAGAACGAGATGCACGATGTTCTCGCACAGATCGTGATCGCCGCCCGATATCCACATCTTGTTGCCGGCGATGCGATAACGCTCACCCAGCGCATCTTCACCATCACGATCGGCACGCGTACGAATATCGCCGAGCGACGAGCCCGCATGCGGCTCGGACAGGCACATCGTGCCGAACCAGCGCCCCGCGTACTCAGGCACGGCAAACACCCGCACCTGCGCCGGCGTGCCCTGCGCCGCGATCAGATTGGCATTGGCCATGGTCAGCAACGGATAGCTGATGGTCCCCACATTGGCCGCAAGAAACCACGAGAACGCGGCGCGCTCCACCACATAAGGCAGTTGCATGCCGCCAAGCTCGGGCGCTGCACAGGCAGCAAACAGGCCGGCATCGGCGAAGGCACGCAACGCCGGCGCAACCTCCGGAATGATGCGCACGTGCTCGCCATCGAACTGTGGCTCGTTGCTGTCGTTCTTGCGATTGTGGTTGGCGAAATAGTCCGTCGCCAGTCGCTCGCTCAACTGCAGCACCGCATCGAACGTCTCGCGGCCATGTTCGGCAAATCGCTCGCGTTCGCACAATTGCTCGACCTGCAGCCAGTCGTACAACATGAACGCGATATCGCGGGCCGAGGCGATCTTGGACATGGAGTTCCATGTAGGAGCGGCGTGAGCCGCGATTCTTGGACACCGCCGCAACTTATGCAATCGCCGCTCACGCCGTGCATGGATGCACAAGTGTCGTCGAAGGCAGGATGCCGAGAGACGACCGCCGTGCATGGATGC
>JANMUE010000040.1:0-3113 GCA_031391205.1 Lysobacterales bacterium
CGCGCCGGTGTAGTACTGGAACACGGTTGCTGTACAGGGCGTTGCGGGTCTTGCAAAGGACGAGTTCGTTCCGGAGATACGCTGATAATTCATGATGAATCAGGCCTCACTGATGTCGAAAAAACGTCTGGATGGATACTGACTTGCGCTCGGTCAGCAATGGGCGATGTTGCGCTAGATATTGATGCATTAACAGACATCTACATGCATCAGATCAAGACGCTACCGTGCAAGATTCATCAATTGACGATGTTGAGCTCTGACGTTATGAAGGTGGTGCTCCGCTTGCCGCCCACGCAATCATTTCAGTATCATCCGGGGCAGTATGTGGACGTAATTGGGTTCAATGGATTGCGTCGAAGTTATTCAATTGCAAGTGCGTATGCAGTTGATGGATTTATAGAATTACATATACGGCGAGTGGCAGGCGGTGCCATGAGCCGATACTGGTTTGAGCAAGCAAAAAACAATGATCTCTTGCGATTGAATGGCCCGAAAGGCACCTTTTTCTTGAGAGATACTGCCGATCGAGACTTGATATTTTTGGCGACCGGCACAGGGATGGCGCCCATAAAGGCAATTCTGGAGTTTTTAGCTGTTAACGACTTTAAGTCAGATCAGCAAAAATCCTTGCACGTTTATTGGGGAGGCCGCACCTTGCCCGATTTATATTGGGATCCCCGCGCAATAGGGATGGTATTTCAATACACACCCGTTCTCTCAAGAGAAACTGAATCAGATAGGTGGGCAAGTGGTTATGTGCAGACAGCCTGCCTTGCCTCACATCATGATTTATCAAATTCGGTTGTTTATGCTTGTGGGTCAAGCAACATGATTGAAAGCGCACGGGCATCCCTCACATTGGCTGGATTACCACTGCGTAATTTCCGTTCTGATGCTTTTCTTTGTTCGGCTTGAGCTCAAGAAATTATGAAAGCAGTCATATTGGCAGGTGGATTAGGAACCCGGTTGAGCGAGGAAACAAGCACCCGGCCAAAGCCCATGGTTGAGGTTGGTGGCAGGCCTATTTTATGGCACATACTGAAAATGTATTCCTACCATGGAATCAATGATTTTGTCATTTGCTGCGGTTACAAAGGCTACGTAATAAAAGAATATTTTGCGAATTATTTTTTGCACATGTCGGATGTAACGCTTGATATGCGATCCAATCGGATGGACGTGCATCACAAGCGAGCTGAACCATGGAATATCACCTTGGTTGACACTGGAGATGACTCCATGACTGGAGGGCGTCTTCTAAGGGTTGGTAAATATGTTCGCGACGAAGAGGCTTTTTGCTTCACCTACGGGGACGGCGTTGGGGACATCGATATTGGCGCTTCCATTGATTTTCATCGACAGCATGGCAAAGCAGCCACGTTGACTGCGACGTTCCCACCCGGGCGCTTTGGCGCCTTGGATATTAAGAATCGTCAAGTGGTTAGTTTTAAAGAAAAGCCAAAGGGCGATGGCGCCATGATCAACGGTGGCTTCTTCGTGTTAAATCCAAAGGTGCTTTCTTATATAAAGGATGATGCGAGCATTTGGGAACAAGAGCCGTTGATCGGCTTGGCGGCTGATGGTCAATTGATGGCATACGAACATCATGGATTTTGGCAACCCATGGACACTCTTCGAGACAAGCAGCTACTAGAAGATTTGTGGGTCACCGGCAAAGCCCCTTGGAAGAAATGGGATTGATGCCGTGACACACTTGAGAATCGATCCGCAGTTCTGGCACGGCAAGCGTGTCTTCGTCACCGGGCACACTGGCTTCAAAGGGAGTTGGCTATCCCTGTGGCTCCAATCGTTGGGAGTACAACTGCAAGGACTGGCACTCGCCCCCCCTACCACACCTAACCTATTCACCGAAGCAAGAGTTGGTGAGGGCATGACCTCCGTCATCGGAGATATTCGCGACTTTGATACAGTCGCCACTAACATATCTGCATTCAAGCCAGACATCGTCTTACATTTGGCAGCTCAGCCCCTGGTGCGATATTCGTATAAAGAACCTATTGAAACCTATTCCACCAATGTCATGGGTGTTGTGCACGTACTGGAAGCGGCTCGCAAAGTAGGGACGGTCAGGGCCATCGTCAACGTGACCACCGACAAGTGTTACGAAAACAAGGAATGGATCTGGGGCTATCGGGAAGACGAGGCCATGGGTGGGCACGACCCTTATAGCAGTAGTAAGGGATGCGCCGAGTTGGTAACCAGCGCCTACCGGCGCTCGTATTTTCAAGCCAGCAACACCGGGGTGGCCTCTGCCCGTGCTGGCAACGTAATCGGGGGTGGTGATTGGGCGCATGATCGCCTAGTGCCGGATATATTGCGGGCCTTTGAGAAAGGCGAACCCGTCGTTGTCCGCAACCCGAACTCGATCAGGCCTTGGCAGCATGTCCTCGAACCTCTTAGTGGCTATCTCATGTTGGCTGAACGTCTCTGGTCGGATGGCCAGTCCTTTGCTGAAGGCTGGAACTTTGGTCCCCGGGATGAAGATGCTCGGCCCGTAGAGTGGATCGTCAAACACCTGGCCAATAAGTGGGGTGGTCAAGCAGATTGGCAACTCGATGGTGGCACTCACCCCCACGAAGCAAATTACCTCAAACTGGATATTTCCAAGGCCAAGCAACGCCTGGCTTGGGAGCCTCGTTGGAATCTGCCCTTAGCCCTGGATCGCATCATTGAATGGCACAAAGCTTGGTTGACACAAAGCGACATGCGCCAAATATGCCTGGATCAAATCACCCGTTACAACAGCACGATATACGAGACCCTCGCATGAGTATTCCCCAACAAGCCCTGCGCGCGCAGATCGCCGATTTGGTTCAACAGTACGCCGACCTTGCAAGCACGCCGAAGCCCTTCGTGCCTGGTGAATCGCTTGTACCGGTGTCTGGCAAAGTCATTGGCGCCAAAGAAATGCAACTCATGGTCGAAGCCTCATTGGATGGCTGGCTTACCACCGGGCGTTTCAACAGCGCCTTCGAAGAGCGCCTCGCCAAGTTTTTGGGCGTCAAGTACCTGATCACGGTCAACTCGGGATCGTCTGCCAATCTGGTGGCTTTCAATACGCTTACCTCACCCCGTCTGGGTGATCGAGC
>JANMUE010000050.1:0-7462 GCA_031391205.1 Lysobacterales bacterium
TGGTGCTGCGGTCAGGAATGTGGTGCGCGGAAGGCCAAAGAGCATCGCGGCCAGAGGCCGCTCCCACAACTCAATCGCGTCAGACCGGCGCGGGCCCAGTCGAGCGCCGCAGCTGCAGCACGTAGGGCACACGCAGCATACGTCCGGGTTCGCGTTTCTGGATTGAGGCGAGGAGTTCCAACGCGGCGACGCGGCCCATATCGCGGCTGGGCTGGCGCACCGTGGTCAGTGCCGGAAAAATCTGCCGAGACATCGGCGTGTCGTCGAAGCCGCAGACCGAGACATCTTCAGGCACACTCAGGCCGCGCTCCAGCACCACGCGGATGACGCCTGCCGCCATGTCGTCGTTTGCGGCAAATACTGCGGTCGGGCGCTGCTTGAGCGACAGCAGTTTCTCCGCACCGCGCACGCCGGAGTCGAAACTGAATTCGCCTTCAATGACCAGGGTCGGATCAAATTCCAGCCCAGCGTGTTCCAGGCCCTGTCGGTATCCATTGAGGCGCCATAGGCGTGCACCGTGCGCGTAGTGCCCGGTGATATGACCGATGCGTCTATGCCCGAGCGAAACCAGATGTTGCACCATGTCGAACGCTGCGCGGGTTTCATCCATGTCCACGCCCATGCACTTGATTTGCATGATGGGCGAGATGCTGGCGTAGGGGAGTTGCAGTTCGGCCAGATGCTTGAGCAGTTCCGGCATGTCGGTCATCGGTGGCGTCAGGATCAGACCATCGGGTTGCGAGTGGCCGATCATCGATTCGATGGCATGCATGACCTTGGGGCTGCCGAAATCGAGTGGGCACATCATCATGTTGTATTGCTCGGTTTCGCAGGCGACCAGCACGCCGGACATCACTTCCATCAGGTAGTTGGCGGAGGGATTGTCATAAAGCAGGGCGATCAGGAACGACTTGTGACCGGCCAGGCTGCGCGCCGAGGGATGCGGCTTATAGTTCAACGCGTCGACTGCCGCCTGCACACGCAGGCGCGTGTCCTCGCGCACGTTGGGTTCGCGGTTGAGCACCCGCGACACAGTCTTCATTGACACGCCGGCCGTTTCTGCCACGTCTTCGATCCGTACACGACTGGCCATACGCTCTCCCCTGCGCGTCATTCAAGCATCGCATTCTGCCAGACGCAGGCATTTATTCGTCTAAAAATTGACAGCGCTGTCAGCATCAGCTAATTGTAGCGCTCTTCAGTGGCAAGCGTTGGTGTCCCGGGGAGGGGGCTTTTGGGATCTGATTCAGCGGCGAAAAACTGCTGGTTGATCAGATGCGCTGTCACGAGCGCATCGCTGACATTGTTAAAAATAAACACCTTTGCTGTAAAGACCAGCGTGTGGCGATAAAAAGCTGTGGGCGAAGACGATGTGGTGACTAAGTTCAGAGGTTCCTCAGGTCTAGAGGTTTCGTTGATGCGCGGCATGAGCGACAGAGCATACGGCCCGAACGGCGCTGCGCAAGCGGGCTGGCTGGTGGCCGACATTGGCGGCACCAATGCGCGCTTTGCGCTGGCGCGCCTGCCTGCTGTCGCCAGCGTGGCGCAGAAGGCCGAGCTCGCGCACGCGTGCACCCTGCGCGTGCGCGATCACGCGACTTTGCAACAGGCGATCGAGCATTTCCTCAGCACCGTTCCGACTACCGAGCGCCCCGGCGTCGCCATTCTCGCAGTGGCCAGTGCTGTCACCGATGACGCGGTGCAGTTCACCAACAGCCACTGGAGTTTTTCCATTACCGCGCTGCAACGCGAGATTGGGTTGCAGGGCCTGCTGGTAGTCAACGATTTTGCTGCCGCCGCGCGTGCCGTGCCGACGCTGGACCGCGTCGATCTGCGTCCGGTAGGCGCCTGCGCGCAGCGCGATGGCGGCGATGCCGGCATGCGCGTCGTGCTGGGGCCGGGCACTGGGCTGGGCATGGCGGCACTGAAGCAGGATGCGGCAGGCAACATCAGCGTGATCGAAACCGAAGGCGGTCACATCAGCCTGGCGCCGCGCAATGCCGAAGAGTTTTTCATCCTCGATTTCCTGATGCAGCGCTTTGGTCGGGTCTCCTACGAACGTGTGCTGGGTGGCGAGGGTTGGCTGAATTTGTATCAGGCCTGGTCTCTGAAGCTGGGCCTGAAGGCGCGTTTCGAAACGCCCGAGCAGGTCTCCGAAGCAGCACGCTCGGGTGATCTGGCGGCGCGCGCTGCGATGAATACGATGGCATCGATCCTCGGCGCCTTCGCAGGCGATGCCGTGCTCATGTATGGTGCGTGGCAAGGCGTCTATCTGGCAGGCGGGCTGCTTATGCACCTGCTGGATGGAGAGTCCGCAGAAGCCTTCCGCGTCAGTTTTCTGGACAAGGGACGCTTCTCCGGGTTGCTGAAGCAAACCCCCGTGCTGCACATCGTCAATCCGGATCTCGGCAACCTGGGTGCCGCAGCGCTCGGAGCGGACTGGCTGGCGCGAGGCGGTACTGGCTGATGAAACCGGCTGACCAAACCGGCTGACGAACTGGAATTGAGCGAACGGATGGCTACCCCTGTATTTCTGTTGTTCGGCGCGACCGGCGATCTGGCGCGGCGCATGTTGTGGCCCTCGCTGTTCCATCTGCACTGCGACGGTCTGTTGCCGCAAGGCCTGCGCATGATCGGGACCTCGCGTTCCGACCTTGCCGACGCCGAGTTTCGCAACACACTGGATACCAATATCCGCAAGTACAGCAACATGCCGGCGATCGATGCCGATGTGCTGGCGCGTTTTCTGGCGGCGATCGATTACGTCGCCGTGGATGTAGGCGATCCCGCGGCCTTCAAACGACTGGCCGAAAAGATCGATCAGCGGCCCGCGGGTGAGCTGCTGTGCTATGTGTCAACTTCGCCATCGCTGTACAAAACCGTGGCGCGCAATCTGCAATCGGTGGGCCTGGCGCGGCCGACCACGCGCGTGATGCTGGAAAAACCCATCGGCCATGACCTGGATTCCAGTCGCGATATCCTCGATGCCGTCGGCGCGATCTTCAGCGAAGACCAGGTGTTCCGCGTCGATCACTACCTCGGCAAGGAAACCGTACAGAATCTTCTGGCGCTGCGTTTCGGCAACAGCCTGTTCGAGCCGATCTGGAATGCACAGTGCATCGACCACGTGCAGATCACCATCGCGGAAACCGTTGGTGTGGAAGGGCGCTGGTCCTACTACGATGATGCCGGCGCGCTTCGCGACATGGTGCAAAACCATATTCTGCAGACGTTGGCGCTGGTTGCGATGGAGCCACCCGCCAGCCTCGATGCCGCCGCAGTGCGCAATGAAAAGGTCAAGGTGATGCAAAGCCTGCGTCCGCTGACTGCGGCGACGGTGCAGCAGCACACCGTCGCCGGACAATATGTCGCGGGGGTATCCGGCGATTCGCGTGTGCCGGGCTATCTGCAGGAAGACGGCGCCGTCGCCGGCAGCCGTACCGAAAGCTATGTCGCCATCCAGACGCATATCGACAACTGGCGCTGGAAGGGCGTGCCGTTTTTCCTGCGCACCGGCAAGCGTCTGGAGACACGCTACAGCGAGATCATGGTGCAGTTCCGCGAGGTTCCGCACAACATCTTCGCAGGCGCGCTGGCGCCCAACCGCCTGGTGATCCGCCTGCAGCCGGAGGAAACCATCACACTGGAATTGATGAGCAAGCGACCGGGGCTGAACCAGGTGCAGCTGCAGCCGGTGGCGTTGAACATCTCGCTGACCGAGGCGTTTCAGAAGGAGCGCCGCCGCATTGCCTATGAGCGCCTGTTGCTGGATGCGTTGCACGGCAATGGCACCTTGTTCGTGCGCCGCGACGAGCTCGAAGCCGCCTGGGCCTGGATCGACGGTATTCATGTGGCGTGGAAACAGGTGGGCATGACACCCAAAACCTATCCTGCCGGAACGCCTGGTCCTGTGGCCGCCGATCGCATGCTGGAGCAGGCCGGAACGCAGTGGCATGGCTGAGGCCGCGCCCGCGCGCTGGCACGCGTTCGCGACGCGTGATGCGCTGGTCGATGCACTGACTGCAAGCATCGCTGCGGATTTTCGCGCAGCGGTGACGGTGCAGGGTCGCGTGCTGTTCGGTGCATCTGGCGGCTCCACGCCCAAGCCGGTGTATGAGCGTCTGGCGGCAATGGATTTGCCCTGGTCAGTATTGCGTGTGCTGATCGTTGACGAGCGCTTCGTCGCGCCTGATCACGAATCCAGCAATCAGCGCATGATCGAGGCCAGCCTGCTGCGTGGCCACGCCGATAGCGAAGTCGTCGGGCTCTGGTCCGATGTCCCCACACTGGAGGCAGCGGCGCGGATGGCTACCCAGCGCGTTCAGGCATTAGAGGCAAACATGGACCTGGCGCTGCTCGGCATGGGCGAGGACGGACATTTTGCGTCCTGTTTTCCGTCCGCAAACCGATTCGCATCGGCCATCGATCCGGACGCCCAGGATCTCGTGCTGCCGATCACGCCGATGCCTCCCGAAGTCAGCCCCGCCATCGAACGCCTGACACTGACCTGGTCGTATATTCTGCGCTCGAAGCGTATCGTGTTGGCGATCACCGGAGCGCGCAAACGCGAGGTGCTGTTACAGGCGATGCGTGACGAGGATACCGCCCAGCTGCCGGTAGCGGCATTGTTCAAGCCGGGCATGCCCGACATCGATATCTATTGGAGCGAGTAGGGTGGGTGCAACCCACCAATCTCGAACCTTCGAAATCGGTGAATTGCACCCACCCTACTCGTCGTACATTTGATTTCATCGCGGCACCTGGACCACCATGACCCTGAACCGCACCATCGCCGACGTCACTGCTGAAATCGAAACGCGCAGCGAGGCTTTACGCGCCGACTACGTGCAGCGCATGCGCGGCGCCCGTCCCGATGGGGTGGTGCGCGGTCGCCTGTCCTGCGCCAATCTGGCGCATGTGATCGCAGCGATGGGCGACGACAAGCAGCCGCTCAAGTCCGCGGTGTGGCCGAATATCGGTATCGTCACCTCGTACAACGACATGCTCTCGGCGCATCAGCCCTACGAGAGTTTCCCCACGCAGATTCGCAACGCCGCGCGCAAAGTGCGGGCCACCGCGCAAGTGGCCGGTGGTGTGCCGGCGATGTGCGATGGTGTCACCCAGGGCCAGCCGGGCATGGAGCTGTCGCTGTTCAGTCGCGACGTGATCGCGATGGCGACCGCGGTGTCGTTGAGCCACGATTCCTTCGATGCAGCGTTGATGCTGGGCATCTGCGACAAGATCGTGCCAGGGCTGTTCATCGGGGCCGCGGCATTTGCGCATCTGCCGATCATCTTCGTGCCCTCGGGCCCGATGCCTTCCGGCTTACCCAACAAACAGAAGGCCGATGTGCGCCAGCGCTACGCCGAAGGCCGTGCCACCCGTGCCGAACTGATGGAAGCCGAAGCCGCCTCGTATCACGCTGCGGGAACCTGCACGTTCTATGGCACCGCCAATTCCAATCAGATGCTGATGGAGCTGCTTGGCCTGCATGTGCCTGGTGCCGCGTTTGTTGCCCCCAACACACCACTGCGTGCCGCATTGACCGAAGCTGCGGTCGCGCGTGCTGCCGCTACCACATCGATGGCCGGCGACGGTTATCGGCCGATGGTCGATGTGATCGACGCGCGCGCGCTGGTCAATGCGGTGGTCGGTCTGATGGCGACCGGCGGTTCCACCAACCACACCCTGCATCTGGTCGCGATGGCGCGTGCTTGCGGTTATCTGCTGACCTGGGAAGACATGGCGCGCATCTCGGCAGTGACGCCACTGCTGACGCGCATTTATCCGAACGGCTCGGCCGATGTGAATCATTTCCATGCCGCCGGTGGCATGAGTTTCCTGGTGCGCGAGTTGCTGAAGGGCGGCCTGGTGCATGCCGACGTGCGCACCATCTGGGGCGATGGACTTGCCGACTACGCGCGCGAGCCGCTGCTGATCGACGGTGCGCTGCAGTGGCGCGATGCGCCCGAGCAATCCGGCGACCTTGATGTACTGCGTTCCATCGATGAACCGTTTACGCCCGATGGCGGGCTGCGCCTGCTCACCGGTAATCTCGGCAAGGGCATCGTCAAGGTTTCCGCGGTCAAGCCAGAACATCAGATTGTCGAGGCGCCGGTGCGCGTATTCGAATCACAGGACGACTTCGCCGCGGCGTTCAAGGCCGGCGAGTTGCAACATGATCTGATCGCGGTGCTGCGTTTCCAGGGGCCCGGTGCCAATGGTATGCCTGAGTTGCATCGGCTGACGCCGGCGCTGTCCAGCTTGCAGGACAAGGGCTTCAAAGTGGCGCTGCTCACCGACGGGCGCATGTCCGGCGCGTCTGGCAAGGTGCCGGCGGCCATTCATGTGACGCCGGGTGCCGAACTTGGCGGGCCGTTGGCACGCCTGCGCGATGGCGATGTGGTGCGCCTGGATGCGACCACGGGGGAATTGTCGGTACGCGTGGACGCAGCCGAATTCGCTGCGCGTGAGTTGGCAAAATGCGATCTGACCGCCAATCAATTCGGCCTGGGCCGAGAGCTGTTCAGCCATTTCCGCAACATCGTCAGTACGCCCGATGCTGGCGGCTGCGTCCTGTTTGATTCCTAGGGAACTTCGGTTCGGAGCAGTAATAGCCCCCTGAGTCAGGGGGCGAAAAACCGCAGGTTTTGACCAGCTCCGCTGTTGAGAGCCAGGGTGTGGCAAGCAATAAGCTGTGTAGCGAAGTCGATGTGGTGACTTAATTCAGAGGTTCCCTAGTGAGGCTGACCGTCATGACAAGTGCGTTGGACCGTTTCATGCAGATCTCACCGGTCGTGCCGGTGGTGGTGATCGAAGATGTGGCGCACGCAGTGCCGCTGGCGCGCACCCTGGTCGAAGGTGGCGTCGCCGTCATCGAAGTCACGCTGCGCAGTGATGCGGCACTGGCCAGCATTGCAGCGATCGCGCGCGAGGTGCCCGAGATCACGCTCGCAGTCGGCACGGTGCTGAATGCGCAGCAACTTCAGTCGGCAAAAGACGCCGGCGCCACGCTGGCGATTTCGCCCGGCATTGATCGTGAATTGATCGAGGCTTCGGCACGCATACAGATTCCGCTTCTGCCCGGCATCGCGACCGCGTCCGAACTGATGCTTGGACTCAACGCCGGACTGACACGTTTCAAACTGTTTCCTGCCGCCGCGATCAACGGCCTGGAACTCGCCAAGGCGTTGGCCGGGCCGTTTCCGCAGGCACGCTTCTGCCCTACCGGCGGCATCAGCCTGGAAGCCGCGCCGAATTATCTGGCGCAGCCCAATATCCTGTGCATCGGCGCGTCCTGGCTGGCCTCGGCGGCGGATATCCGAGCCGTGCGCTGGGACAGCATCCGCACCAATGCGCAGCGCGCGCGAAGTTTGAAGCATTATTGAACCGTAGGGTGGGTGAAGCGCAGCGCAACCCACCATTTTCGATTCGTATGAATAGGTGGGTTGCGCTGCGCTTC
>JANMUE010000274.1:0-27124 GCA_031391205.1 Lysobacterales bacterium
TTATATGGTGTTTTTTTTTTGGGGGGGTTTTTGGGTTGGTGGTTCTGCGGCTATTATTTTGATTTATTTTTTTTATTTTTAGAAAGAGAGGGGCGGATCCCCCCGCTCCTACATTTGCCATAACAACACCCGTAATGCCGACGTCCAAACCCTGCGATACTGTCCCGATGAACGATACCGACAACACCCTGCCGCAACTGACCGCAGTCGAAGCCCGTGTCCTGGGCTGCCTGGTCGAGAAGCAAAAAACCACACCCGACCAATACCCATTGACCGTAAACGCCCTGGTACTGGCCTGCAACCAGAAGACCAATCGCGATCCGATCATGGACCTGACGCCGGGACAGGTCGGGCACTGCGTCCGCGAACTGGAAAATCGCGAACTCGTGGAACGCGCATTCGGCGGCCGCGTCGAGCGCTATCAGCATCGTTTCGACAAGTCCTATGGGCTCACACTGCGCAAGCAGGCCTTGCTCGTCATGCTGATGCTGCGCGGGCCGCAGACACTCAACGAGCTATTGACACGCTGCGAGCGCTTGGCCGACTTCGGAAACCTCGACGATGTGCACCACACCCTGGATCGCATGGCCGAGCAGACGCCAACGCTGATCATCAATATGGGCCGCGCCTCCGGCCAGCGCGAAGATCGCTACATGCATCTGTTATCCGGCACCCCCGATATCGCCGCGTTTCTCGCCGCCGAATCGACGCCACGTGCCAGCTCGCAGTCGGCGCTGGAAGAACGCGTCATTCAGCTGGAGCGCGAAGTGGCCGAACTGCGCCGGTTGCTGACGGCAGCGGGATTGATCGCTGCGGTGTCCGATACCGAGTGAAGACGATCGCGCTTCGCCACTGCCATGACCGCGGCGACCTGAAGTCGCGACACCAGCCCGCCCGGTAAGGTCTCGATGGACGAACCTCAGCAGCCTCCACGCCAGGGCCACTCCGAGGGGGCGGATTTCTCTGGTTTTCGATCGCTGCCGATACTGGCGCAGTATCCGATCGCCGCCGGCGCGCTGGCCGGTGTGCTGTTGCGTCTTGCATTTTCCGGCCCGGGTGGATCGCCGTGGTCAGCTATGGCCGGTGCCTTCATTTTTCTTGCGCCGGTCCTGGTTGGAATGGTGACGGTCTATCTGGCCGAACGACGGCAGCGACGGAGCTGGAACTACTACTTTTATGCCCCGGCTATGGCGACGATGCTGTTCGTGATCGGCACACTGCTGATCCTCATCGAAGGCTGGATCTGCGCCATCGTGATCATCCCGATGTTCTGCGTGCTGGGCGCCGCTGGTGGCTTGTTGATGGGTTTTATTTGCCGCAAGACGAATTGGCCGAAGCCGACCTTGTACAGCTTCGCCGCACTGCCACTCGCGTTGGCCATGTTCGGCGACCGTCTACCAGTGCACTCCGATGTCGGCATGATCGAACGCAGCATTCTGGTCAATGCGCCGCCTGCATCGGTGTGGCGTCAATTGAACGATATTCAGGGCATCACCGCGGAAGAAATGCACGACGCGCTGGCGCTACGCATTGGTGTGCCGATGCCGATGTCGGCAATAACACGACAAACCACAACCGGCTTGGTCAGGACTTCGCGTTGGGGTGCGCAGGTGCATTTCGACGAGGTGATTCAGCAATGGCAGCCCGAGCGTTATCTGCGCTGGACCTATCGCTTCGATGCCGATTCGTTTCCTCGCGCGGCCCTCGATGATCATGTTGTCATCGGCGGGCATTACTTCGATGTGCTGGATACCGACTACACCCTCGTGCCTGAAGGCGATTCGACGCGCCTGACCACACGCGTGCACTATCGGATTTCGACGCAATTCAACTTCTACGCCGACTGGGTGGCGCAGTTGCTGCTGGGCAACCTCAGCGAAGTCGGGTTAAGTCTCTACAAGTCGCGAAGCGAGAATGGGTTTCGCGCGACGCCGGAGATCGGTGATGGCCGCTGACGATCCCGGCAATGCATTGAACGACTCGACGTCCGGCCCGTACAAGGTCAACTCCCTGATCATTCATCCCGCTTCCGATCCCATGGCTGGCAGCGTCACTTGGGATCCCTGGCGGTCGTTGTGGAACGGCAGCATGCTGACTGGCGCACTGGTGCTGGGGCCGATGTATTTCACCTGGGGTGCATTCGCGGTCTTCATCGTGTTGCTGGAGATCAGCATGTGCGCAGGGCATTCGGTGGGGTTTCATCGGCGCCTGATTCACCGCACCTTCCAATGCCCACGCTGGCTGGAACATGTCCTGGTCTGGTGCGGCACCCTGGTCGGCATGCAGGGTCCGTTCTGGGTGATTCAATCGCACGATTTTCGCGACTGGGCGCAACGTCAGCGTGACTGCCATCCCTATCTGCGCCATGGTCAGGGCATGATCAAGGACGCGTTCTGGAACCTGCATTGCCGACTCGATCTGAATACGCCGCCAGGTTTTGATCCAGGGCCCGGCATTGCCGATGATGCTTTCTATCGCTTCCTGCAAAAAACATGGATGCTGCAGCAAATTCCGATCGCGCTGCTGCTATATGCACTTGGCGGTCTTCCCTGGCTGGTGTGGGGTATCTGTGTGCGTGTCGCGACCGGCGTGTCGATGCATTGGTTCGTCGGCTATATCTGTCATTCGCACGGTCCGCAGAGCTGGATCGTCAACAACGGCGCGGTGCAGGCGCATAACGTGCCCTGGGCCGCGATCCCGTCGATGGGCGAAAGCTGGCACAACAACCACCATGCGTTTCCGGCGTCGGCACGCCATGGCCTGTATCCCGGCCAGTGGGATATCGGCTATGGATTTGTGAAGCTGCTGGAACGACTCGGTCTGGCCTGGAATATCCAGACGCCGGATCAATTGCCTGCGCGCGAAGGCATCACGCCGCTGACACCGGACGCCGCCGAAGTCATGCGCCCTCGCTAGCGTTATCGACCCATGCCGAACACGCTTCGAATCGCCATCATCGGCTACGGTATCGCCGGAATCGCTGCGGCCATCGGGTTGCGCAGGCAGGGGCATCAGATCGAACATTTCGAGGCGGCGACCGAGCCTGGGACCAGCGGTGCCGGGCTGTTGCTGCATCCACCAACGATTGCCCTGCTGGACCATCTCGACATCGGTGCCCCGCTGCGCACTCTGGGTGCACGTGTATCTCGACTTTGGGGCCAAAATTCCAGCGGCCGCTGCATCATGGATTTTCGCTACGACCACGCGCAGGCGGATTGTTTTGCTATCGGCATACAACGACGCGCGCTGTTCAATCTATTGCGCGATCAGGACCCGGGCCGCGATAGCGTATGTTGCGGCGTCACCATCGCCCATGCGGACGAGAACACCGGCATGCTGCGCGATGGCAACGATGGGCGTCATGGTCCCTTTGACATCATCATTGCTGCCGATGGCGCCAACTCGGCTACGCGCCGACAACGAGCTATGCTGGTGCGTCGGGATCACGAGTATCCTTGGGCGGCGCTGGTCTGCCTGCTGGAAGATCAAGAACTCTGTGGTGAGACGCTGTCTCAGCACTTTCACGGCACGCATCATGTCTCGTATTGGCCGGTTGGCACCGACGCAGCGCTCGCACCGCGGCGCATCAGTATCGCCATCAAGGTCTCAGCGACCGACGCACGCTCACGACAACGCCTCGGCCCTTGGCGAGATCGCATCGCCAGCCTATGCCCGACACTGCGGCCGGCGTTGCACAGCGCCGATAGCGATACGCCTATGCTGCCCTATATCTATCGCGATGTCGTACTGCGCCGATATACCCACGGTCGTCTGGTAGTCATCGGCGATGCTGCTCACAGCATGAGCCCGCAACTTGGACAGGGCTTGCTCCTGGCGTTGCGGGATGCGCAATGCCTCGCGCAAAGCCTGGCCCGCGATGCCGACCCGGTTTATGCATTGCATCGCTTCGATTCGGAAAGGCGAGAACATGTCACCCGTATTCAGCGTCTGAGCCGATGGCTCACGCCAATTTTTCAATCCGACAATTTCCTGCTGGCCAATCTGCGCGATACCGTTGCCGGACCGCTGAGCCGCAGCGCGTGGACGCAGACACGAATGACCCGGATGCTGTGCGACGGCGAATAGCGTTCGGCAGTTCGCGGCGAATACCGCCTGGCTAGGCGCTATCCATAGTCAAGCCCATGCGCATGGATGTCATTCCCAACGTGATCTAGTTCAGCTGGTTGATCCCGATGCTCTGCACAGAAACTGGATTGCGCAGCCGGCCTGGAGCCAGGGGAAATCACCGGAGTAAATATCTGGAGTCACGATGATCAATGGTCGCCGGTAATGATATCGGCGGAGCACTGATCGACTCTGTCTTTGTCCATTGAAAAGCCATTGGCGCGACCTCGCCGCCTTTGTCGCATTGATAGTGCGCCACCCACTCAATGCACTCAAGGAACCGCCATGATTCGTCCCCGAAACACACGACATCCGCTGATGATTGCAGTGCGCGCCGCGCTGTTGTTTGGCGCGAGTTGCCCCGTATTGTCATCGCGGGCGCAGGCGCAGGTGGTGCCTTTGTCCAGCCTCGATGGCGGCAATGGTTTTCGGATCAATGGCGTTGCCGCCCAGAGCCTGAGTGGCGCCACGCTTTCCGGGATCGGCGATATCAATGGCGATGGCGTCGACGATCTCATCATCGGCTCTGATGCGAATACCAGTTATGTGGTATTCGGCCAGGCCGGCGCTGCGTTCGCACCCGCATTCAACCTGAGCACCTTGAACGGCAGCAACGGCTTCCGATTGACAGGCGTGGTCGCCAACGACGATAGCGGCGATTCGGTATCAGGCGCTGGCGATGTCAATGGCGACGGTGTGAATGACCTGATTGTCGGTGCCCGGTTTGCCGACAACGGCGGCGCGCAGTCGGGCAGCAGCTATGTGGTATTCGGGCGCAGTGCCGGTGGTTTCGCCAGCATCATCGATCTGGGCGCGCTGAATGGCAGCAACGGCTTCCGGCTGGACGGGACGGCTGCAGATGCATTGAGCGGAGAATCGGTGTCCGGCGCGGGCGATGTCAATGGAGATGGCTTCGATGACGTGATTGTCGGCGCACCTTCTGCCAGCTCCAACGGCAGCAGCTCCGGCAGCAGCTATGTCGTGTTCGGACGCAGCAGCGCCTTTACCGCATCGATCAGTCTGGCAACCTTGAACGGCAGCAATGGATTTCGTCTTGACGGTGCGGCCGGGTTCGACTATGCGGGCATCGCGGTCGCGGGAGCGGGCGATGTCAATGGTGATGGTTTTGACGATCTCATCATTGGTGCGCGCCGAGCCGCGCCTGGCAGCGGCTCGAATGCCGGCAGCAGTTATGTCGTGTTTGGCCGCGTCAGCGGTTTTCCGGCCGCGCTGAACTTGAGTACATTGAACGGCAGCAATGGTTTTCGCCTCGACGGCGTGGTCGCCAGCGATTTGAGTGGAATGGCCGTGGCCTCGGCTGGCGATGTGAATGGCGATGGCCGTGACGACGTTATCGTCGGCGCGCCCGCCGCGGACCCTGGCGGACTGAGTGCGGCTGGCAGCAGCTATGTGCTGTTTGGACGCAGCAGCCCCGCATTCGCGGCCACAATCAGCCTGGGCACGCTCAATGGCAGCAATGGCTTTCGACTGGATGGTGTCGCCGCTGACGATGGCAGCGGCAATGCCGTCGCGACCGCTGGCGATATCAACGGCGATGGCATCGATGATCTGATAGTGGGTGCATCGCAGACCGATTCCGCCGGCAACAACACCGGCAGCGCCTATGTCGTACACGGGCGTAGCAGCCCCGCATTCGCGGCCAGCATCAACTTGAGTACGCTCAATGGCAGCAACGGTTTTCGTCTCGATGGCGTACAACTCGGCAATTTCACTGGACGCGCGGTGGCGTCTGCAGGGGATATCAACGGCGATGGCAAAGGCGATTTCCTGATCGGCGCCGATGGTGCCGACCCCAACGCCACCATGAACGCAGGCAGCAGCTTCGTCGTCTTCGGCAACAGTCCTTTACTGTTTCGCAACGGTTTTGAATGAGGTGCTCGGATTCAAGCGACGAATCTGTCGACGCGAATGGTCAAAGACTGCACAGCGGACACCCGAATGTTCCCGCGATGCGGGGCATATGACGCTGCACGACGGACGCGTGGCGACAGCGCCCACGACTGTTGCCCGGTACGACCTTGTTCTCATCTGAGGATCGGTCCGATCAGTAAGGCATCTCGTCGATAGACAAAGCGAGCGGCACGTGCGCCGCTCGACACATCAGCGAGCGTAAAGTTCGTCGATCCGCAGCTTGCGCGGATCGCGGAACAGGAAGGAACGCCACGGTCCGCTGCGCTCGAAAGGCCGCCATTCCCCTTCCGGTTGCGACAGTCGCTCGGCGATCATCCACAACACCAGGGGATTGACGCCAAGGCCCAGGTGCGTGGCGTTGACTTCGATGCTTTCGGACTGCGCGCACTGCGGCAGCATGCTGGCACGCCAGTGCACGATGCCGTCACTTTTACTGAGAATGTTGGTGGTCGGCACCTTGGGTGCCTTGCCCATCAGATCGCGCAGACGCCGATCAGTGACGCGCAATCCGCTCACAGCTTCGAACAATCGCCAGGCGTTTGTCGCGTGGGGATGTCCATCCAGTGGCGAACCCAGGGTGATGACACTGCGTATCCGATCGGGCATGCGCTGTGCCAGAGCATGCGCCATCGCGCCACCCAGCGACCAGCCCACCAGGCTGAGCTTGCGACCGTGTTCGCGTTCGATGCCTCGGATACGATCGGTAAGCTTTTTGACGGTGCCGTTCACCGGGCCACGGTTGAGCCCTTGATCCCAGGGCAGAGCGACGTAACCGGCGCGGTCCAGAAACGTGCGCAAAGGCCAGGTACTGGTATCACCCGTCATCAGGCCGGGCAGCACCATGACCGGGTGACCATCGCCCTGCGGCTCGCGCGCCATGAAGGGCCAGCTGAGCACCAAGGCCGACCATTCCAGGAACGCCCGTCCTTCCAGCGCCAGCAACCAGCGCGACGGCGGAGTGCGATGCGGATCGTGGGCGGTCTGGCGAAGCTCGGCGCTACGAAGGTTCATGGTTTCCACTGTGGCTGCGGATCGACCAGACGCAAGCAATTGCCGTGCCGATGGTGTGCTCATACACCGGAACTTAGCGACCCAAGCGGCCAAATTCAAGCTGCATGCGCACACTTAACTTTCATTTATAGACAAATAGTTACATGATGTTTTTAAGACTATTTCGCCTGACGGAACGACCCATCGCCGCGCCTGATTCAAGAATGACGCCGCGCATCGAGCCTGTTCTCGCCCATATGCGGATGAAGCTTCCCAAATCGAAACAGATGCGTAGAATCCTATGGAACGATTATTGCTTACGCCGGTTCGTCCGGCCCTTGCCGGAAGCCCGACTTGGTAAAAACATCCTTACAAATGGGGCTGCATCAGAGCCTGAAGCTCACGCCTCAGCTGACGCAGGCCATCCGGTTGCTGGCGATGTCGACGCTGGAGCTGGAGATCGAGCTGACCCAGCTGTTGGAGTCCAACCCCTTGCTGGAACGGCCGGAGGACACGGCCCAGGACGATGAGCCCGAAGCGCTGGGCCCTGAAGATTCGGTCGAAACCAAGTCGGAAGACGAGAACACCGAAGAAATCGCCATAGATGACCAGCTCGATCTGGACGCGTTCGAAGAGTCGGCAGACTGGAGCGAACCGCGCGGCAGCAGCGACGGCGACGAGGAAAGCTCCTGGGAATCGCGCGCGGTACTGCGCAGCGATCTGCGTGAGGAACTGCGGCGCCAAGTAGACCTGATGCGCATGAACCCCAAGGATCATGCCATTGCTGACGCGATCATCGACTCCATCGATGCCGATGGCTATTTGCGCGAACCCTTCGAGTCGATACAGACCGCACTGGCACCCGAATGGAAGCTGGCTCCCGAGGAATTCGCCGCGGTACTGCGCCGCGTCCAGCAATGCGAACCTTGTGGAGTGGCAACGCGTGACCTGAAGGAATGCCTGCTGCGCCAGATCGAAGCACAACCGGATCATCCTGCCTTCGAGTTGGCGCATATCCTGGTCGAGCGGCATCTGGAGGACTTACCCAAGATGGATCCTGATCGGCTTGCGGCCAAGCTGGTAGTGACCAGTCTGGAGCTCAAGGCGGCAGTAGACTTGATCCGCTCGTTGAATCCCCGGCCTGGCGAATCCACCGTCGGTGATCAGGACGACTACATCGTTCCCGATCTGATCGCACGCAAGATCAACGGCCGCTGGCGGCTGCAGCTCGCGTCCAACACCGTGCCCACGTTGACCATCAACCGGCATTACGAACGGCTCGCAGGCGAAAGCCGCGGCGAACCCGCGCAATACCTCAAGGGTCAATTGCAGGAGGCGCGCTGGCTGATCAAGAGCCTGGCCCAGCGTGGCGAAACCCTGCTGAAAGTCGGCGAATCAATTATTCGCGAACAAGGCGCGTTCCTGGACTACGGCCCGGAGGCATTGCGACCGTTGACACTGCGTCAGGTCGCAGAGGAAGTCGGCCTGCACGAATCGACTATTTCACGCGCCACCACGCGCAAGTACATGGCCACTCCGCGTGGAGTGTTCGAGTTGAAACGATTTTTCTCCAGCGGAGTCTCAACTACCGAGGGTGGCGAAGCCTCAGCCATTGCGATCCAGTCGATGATCCGAAAACTGATTGACGCCGAAAACATTAAAAAACCGCTAAGTGACCAGGCATTGGCGGACCAACTGCGACGTGATGGCATCGCTGTAGCACGCCGTACCGTGGCAAAATACCGCGAAGCATTGAACATCCCCTCTTCCAGCGACCGCTGCCGATTGGCCTAGGAGCCAACACCTACCTTGATCCAGCGACGACACACCCCACGTATTTTTTGCCAGGCCCAGTTTTCCGAAGTCCGGGCCGGCTCCTTGGGTGCCCAGCGCACTCTCTCAGCAAGTGGAGGTTTTTCATGCAAATCGAAATCACCGGTCATGGCGTCGAGGTCACTCCCGCATTGCGCGAATACACGAACGAGAAACTCGGGCGCATCGTGCGCCACTTCGAGCCTCTCATCGGCACGCATGTCGTGATGCATCTGGACAAGAACAGCCACCGCATCGAGGCCACCATCGTCGCCTCGCACAAACGTTTCCACGCTGAATCCACGGCCAGCGATATGTACGCCGCGATTGATCTGCTCACTGACAAACTCGATGTCCAGGTCCGCAAGCACAAGGAAAAAGTCACCGACCATCACCGCGCCGACGGACAGTCGCGCAAAACCGGAACCTGATCAGAATCGTGCGCGAGGGGGCGCCGCCCTCTCGCGCATTGCAGGGCGTGGACAGGGCCGCGCGGATGAAGCAATCAACATCTCGATTGTGGGTCCGGCCTGTGGTCGGACGCCTTGTCGAAACTCTCGACTCGAAAAGACGCGTCCGCGCACGAGATGCCACAAGAACACCGAGGAGTTTGCGAGAAAGCGTCCGACCACAGGTCGGAGCTACACGCGGGCGCTAACGTCGGGCTGGGAGAAACGCGGGCGAGTCGCTAGCATCACTACTCGATCCTGCTTCGCCCATCGTTGCCACCGGAAACCGCATGCGCCTCAGTCATATCCTCAACTCGGAGCGCATCTTTCTGGATCTCGCGCTTGGCGATGCCGACCACCTGCTGCGCCATCTGGCCCAGCATATGCATTATTGTCATCCGGCGCTGACCGAGAGCGCTATTCTCGATCGACTGCGTGCGCGCGAATACACCGGCTCCACCGGCCTCGGCGATGGCGTTGCCATTCCGCATGCGCGCCTGGATTCCAATGCACCGCCCTGCGCAATTTTCGTCCGGCCGACGCGGCCGGTCCCGTTCAATGCGCCCGACGGACGTGCTGTCGACCTGTTCTTCGCACTGGCGGTACCACTGCACTCGACCGATCTGCATCTGGAGCTGCTGTCGGAAGTTGCCGAGCTGTTCAGCGACGAGGCGGCGTGTACGATGCTGAGGCGCGCTGGCAGCGCCGCCACCGTGATGGAAGTCCTCGCCACGCGATTCCAGGAGATCGCTTCGACATGATCCGCAAGATCAATGCCCGCGAATTATTCGAACAGCTCAGCGATCGCCTGAAGCTGCGCTGGATTGCCGGCGCGCGCGGCGAATCGCGCATGATCGAACCCGGCGAGGACCTGCAACGGCGGCCTTCCCTGGTCGGCTATCTGAACATCATCTACCCGAACAAGGTGCAGTTGATCGGCATCGATGAGCTCAACTATCTGGACGCACTCGATTCGCGTCAGCGCTGGGACACCATCGCCAAAATCATCGGCTATCGCCCCACCGCCATCGTCATCTCCCGCGACCAGGCGATACCTTCGGATCTGCGCGAAGCGGCCGAAGAATCGAATACGCCGATCTGGGTGTCGTCCAAACCGGGGCACGAGCTGCTCACTTATATCCAGTACCACCTGTCGCGCGCCCTGGCCCGCAATACATCAATGCATGGCGTGTTCATGGAGGTCTATTCGATCGGCGTGCTGATTACGGGTGAAGCCGGTGCGGGCAAAAGCGAACTCGCGCTGGAGTTGATTACGCGCGGGCATCGCCTGATCGCCGATGACGCGCCCGAGTTCACGCTGATCGCGCCCGATGTCATTGATGGCACTTGCCCCGAGATGCTGCAGGATCTTCTGGAAGTGCGCGGCCTTGGCATCCTCAACGTGCGCAACATGTTTGGCGATACCTCGATCAAGCTCAACAAATATCTGCGTCTGATCGTGCATCTGGGCCGTCTCGAAGACATCCATGGCAACGATGGCATGGCAAGACTGCAGGGCGTCACCAGCACCCGCAGCGTGCTCGATGTCGAGGTGCCGCAGATCACCGTGCCCGTCGGCCCAGGCCGCAACCTCGCCGTGCTGGTCGAGGCGGCGACGCGCAGCTTCATCCTGCGCGGCAAGGGCATCGATCCCGCTCAGACTTTCATTGATCGTCAGGCGCACCAGTTGCGACGTCAAAACCCATGGTAGAAAAACCTCCATTGCGATTTACCCCGCCGCCGCCATCGCGCAACCAGGTGCCCAGCGGCGATCGGCTGATCGTACTGTCCGGCCTGTCGGGCTCGGGCAAAACGGTCGCGCTGCGCATGCTTGAAGACCTGGACTACTACTGTGTCGACAATCTGCCCACGGCACTGATTCCCGACCTGGTGAACGCCGTGCATACCGGCCAGCCGGGGCGCTATCCACGCATTGCCGTCGGCGTGGACGTACGCAATCGCCCCGAGGACCTGCTGCGTCTGCCGCAGATCCTGGCGCAGATCGCGCATAGCGGCCTCAACTATGAAATGGTGTTCCTGGATACCCGCGACGAGGTGTTGCTCAAGCGCTTCTCCGATACCCGGCGCCGGCACCCGCTGACGCATGAAGGCCTGGCGCTGAACGATGCCATCGCACTTGAACGCAAGCTGCTGCGCCCTTTGCTCGCCATTGCCGATCGCGTGGTTGATTCGTCCGATCTGAATGTGCATCAGCTGCGCCGCACCTTCGCCACCGAATACGGCACCAATTCGGCATCGATGTCGCTGCTGTTCGAATCCTTCGCGTACAAGCGCGGCGTACCACCCGACGCCGACTTCGCGTTCGACGCGCGCTGCCTGCCCAACCCGCACTGGGATCCGACGCTGCGCCCATTGTCCGGGCGCGACGCGCCGATTCGCGAATACTTCGCCAAGCTGCCCGAGGTCGAGAATTTCTACGAGCAGGTGCGTGCACTGCTGGCTACTTGGTTGCCGCGCTTTGAGGCCGATCAACGCAACTACATTACCGTCTGCGTTGGCTGCACCGGCGGGCGCCATCGCTCGGTGTACATTGCCGAACGCCTTGCCGAAAGCTTCCGCGATTCGCGTGAAAATGTCATGACCTTTCACCGGGAGCTGGAATGAAAGTCAGCGTGCTGTTGTTGACTCACTCCGGTGTCGGCCCCGCCCTGCTCGGCGCGGTGCGCGGCGTGATCGGCCCTTTGCCGCTGAAGACAGCGGCGGTCGAGGCCGGTTTTCATGAAGAACCCGATCAGGTGTTCATCCGTGCCACCGCGGTCATTCGCGAGCTCGATCAAGGCGCCGGCATTCTGATCCTGACCGACCTCTACGGCGCCACTCCGAGCAATGTAGCGGCCAGATTGGTTAATCTGGGCTGCAGCGCGCGCCGAGTCGCCGGCGTGAATCTACCCATGCTGCTGCGTGTAATGAACTATTCCGAGCAGAATCTTGATGAATTGGTCGCCACGGCCACCACCGGCGCCCGCAATGGAGTTGTGATCGACCATGCTTGAACAGGAAATCGTTATCAGCAATAAACTCGGGTTGCATGCCCGTGCCTCGGCCAAGCTGGTGCAGTTGGCGTCCAGCTTCAGTGCCGACACGTTTCTCAATTGCCGCGGTCGCGAAATCAACGCCAAGAGCATCATGGGACTGATGCTTCTGGCCGCAGGCAAAGGTACACCAGTGAAAATTCGAGTGGTTGGAAATGACGAAGCAGCCGCCATGGCGGCAGTAGTCGATCTGTTCGGACGCAAGTTCGACGAAGGCGAGTAGACGTATGCGATCGGAATGGGAAGGCACCAGCGCATCACGTGGTCTGGCTCTGGGCCGGGCGCGGGTAGTCTATTCCGCCAATCTGGATATCGAAACCGATCTGCTGGCGCACAGTGCAGTACCCAATGAAGTCAAACGCTTCGAAGCGGCGCTCGGTATCACACGTAGGGAACTGCAGTCGCTGAGCGAGCGCCTGTCGGGCGCTTTGGCCCGCGACCTGATCGAGATCATCGAGGCACACGCGATGATCCTCGACGACCCGGATTTCACCGAGGGTGTGATCGCGCTGATCCGTACTGAAAATCTGTATGCAACGGCAGCGTTGAAACGCCAGCGCGACCTGCTCGCTTCTTCCTTCGATGCGATCGACAATCCCTATCTGCGTGCACGCCGCGACGATATCGACCACGTCGTGCAACGCGTATTCGCCGCATTACAACGCGGCGGTGCTGAGCCCGAGCGCAAGTCCGGTGCCGCCGGTGAAATCCTGGTCTGCGAAACCGTCGCGCCGGCCGACCTGGCGCAACTGCAGGAACAAGGCCTGCTGGGGATTGTCGCCACCGCCAGCAGCCCCTATTCACACACCGCGATTCTTGCGCGCAGCTATCGCATGCCTATGATCTGCGGCGTCAAGGGTGCGATGAACCTGATCCACGATGGCGACCTGATCCTGATGGACAGCGATCGCGGCCAGATTATCGTGCAGCCCGATGCCATTGATCTGGCGCGCTTCCGCGCGCATCAACGCGAGGTGGAAAAAGCGGTCAAGCGGCGTGCGCGGGAGAAATTGGTTGAGACACGCACCAAGGATGGCTTCCTGATCCAGCTGCACGCCAACGCCGAAGACGCCGATGCCATCGCATTGGCGCGTCGCGTAGGTGCCAGCAGCATCGGCTTGTTCCGTACCGAGTTCATGTTCATGCGCCGGCGCGAGTTGCCGAGCGAGGAAGAACAGTTTCGTTTGTACCGCGATGCGGTGATCGCCATGGGCGGCAAACCGGTGACGTTACGCACGCTGGATCTGGGTGCTGACAAAGCCATAGGCGGACCGCTGGAAATCGCCCACGAAGAAAACCCGGCATTGGGTATGCGTGGCATTCGTTTTTCGCTGGCGCGTCGCGATGTGTTTGCGGTACAGATGCGCGCGATGCTGCGTGCTTCGGCATTCGGGCCGGTGCGCATCCTGATGCCCATGGTGTCGTCCGTCGATGAGGTGCGCAGCGCCCGCGAGCTTTACGAAGAATGCATGGCCGATCTGCGCCTGACGCGCACGCCGGTCGCCGACGACGTGCCGCTGGGCATCATGATCGAAGTGCCGGCCGCGGTATTGATCAGCAGCGAGCTGGCGCGTGTTTCGGATTTCTTTGCTGTTGGCAGCAACGATCTGGCGCAATACGTACTGGCCGCGGATCGCAACAATGCTGCGGTTGTGGCCAATTACGACCCGCTGCACCCAGCCTTCGTGCGCATGCTGTATCTGGTCTTCGACAGTGCGCGCCAGGCCAAACGCCCGATCAGCGTCTGCGGCGAAATCGCTGGCGACCCGCGCTATACCGCCCTGCTGATCGCGCTCGGGCTAACCGATTTCAGCATGCATCCCAATGCAATTCCCGATGTACGCGACACCCTGCGCGAATTGAACCGCAAGACCTTGCGCGGCAAGGTGGCGAAATTCCTGCATGCGGCGGATCGGCAGACGTTGCGGCATTTGCTCGAGAGCTGAGCCTGTGGGTCCGACCTGTGGTCGGACGCTCTTTCTCGACGGATCGATGCGGCAAGAAGCGTCCGACCACAGGTCGGACCCACAAAGACATGCGGGTACATGACCCGCATCAATAAAAGCATTCAATCCAGGCGCTTGCGAAAACGCAAAATCGCCAAGCTCATCATCACCACGGTAAACGCCACCAATGCCAGCACCGAAGGCATCAGCTCCGACAAATTAGCGCCGCGCAACAGCACGCCGCGAATCAGGCGTATGAAATGCGTCAACGGCAAAAACTGCGCAATCCATTGCGCGAATTTCGGCATGCCGGCGAACGGAAACATGAAACCCGACAGCAGGATCGATGGCAGAAACACGAAGAAGGCCATCTGCATTGCCTGGAATTGCGAACGCGCCAGAGTGGAGATCAACAGACCCAGACTGAGATTGGCGGCAATCAACAGCAGCGCCGCCAGATACGCGTCGAGCACGCTGCCGCGTATCGGCACCGAAAAAATCCACGCGCCCAGCACCAGCACCACCGTAGTCTGGATCAGACCGAAGGCGATATAGGGCAGCACCTTGCCGATCATCAGCTCGGCGCTGGTGATCGGAGTCGTGATCAGCAACTCCATATTGCCGCGCTCGCGTTCGCGCACGATGGCGATGGCAGTGAACAGCACCATGGTCAGCGTCAGGATCACGCCGATCAGTCCCGGCACGATATTGACGGCCGAACGCCGCTCCGGGTTATAGAACGCAAGCACCTTGATCGCCGCTTCGACCCGCGCCGGTGTCGTGCTGACGCTGGCGATCGGCAACTGACTCAATTGCAGTGCCGCACTCTGCACCACGCTGTCGCTACCATCGACCAGCACCTGCAACGACTCGCGCGATTCGGCACGACGACGTTCGAAATCATGAGGTATGGAGATGCCCACGCTGATGCGACCCTGACGCAGCAGCTCGACCAGTTCGTCGGCGGTATGTGCTGCGGCCCTCTGTTCGATCACACCTGTCGCCAGCAGATCCTGTACCACGGCGCGGGAACCTACCGTATTGGCTTCGTCGGCGATTGCAGCCGGCAGGCGCCGCACATCCATGTTGATGGCGAATCCGAACAGCAGCAGCTGAATCACCGGAATGCCGATGACCATGCCCATCGTCATGCGGTCGCGGCGCAGCTGCCGTACCTCCTTGACGATGACCGCACACAGCCGTTGCAGATTCATGCGCTGGTCCTCGTTTCCGGGCGCTTGGGTTTGCACTGCGTGGCGGCGACGAAAACATCTTCGAGATTCGGTACCACCCGCTCGATGCTGACACCCGCATCCAGGCTGCGCAGTGTGCCGAGCAAGGCATCGACATCGCTGAACCCGGCACCCGTCAACACCCTGAGCTCATTGCCGATCTGCGCCACGCTGGCGATTCCAGCCTGCGCCGCAATCAACGCGCGAGTGGCTCGCGCCTTGCTGCTGTGCACGCGAAGAGCACGACCTTGCAGCGCTGCAGCCAGTTCCATCGGTGTGCCATCGGCCACCAGTACACCGTGGTCCAGAATCGCCAGACGATGGCAGCGCTCGGCTTCGTCCATGTAATGTGTGGACACAAGAATCGTGGTGCCGGCATCGGCGAGATCAAAGAGTTTCTCCCAGAAATCGCGGCGTGATTCGGGATCGACGGCGCTGGTCGGCTCATCCAGCAACAGCAATTCGGGCTTATGGACCACCGCGCAGGCCAGCCCCAGACGCTGCTTCTGACCTCCGCTCATGGTGCCGGCAAGCTGCGTGGTGCGGTCTTCGAAATGGTACTGCGCGACCAGTTCATCCACGCGCGCGCGTTTGGCACGTCCGGACAGGCTCTGCACCGTTGCCATGAAATCGAGGTTCTCGCGGACGCTCAGGTCCTCGAACAGCGAAAACTTCTGCGTCATATAACCGATGCGCCGCTTCAACTGTTCGGCCTGCTCGGGGATGCGCAGACCGAGCACATCGATCTGCCCCGATGTCGGCGTCAGCAATCCACACAGCATGCGGATCGTCGTCGACTTGCCCGAACCATTGGGTCCGAGGAATCCATACACACTGGCCCGCGGCACATCCAGATCGACGTTATTGACCGCGACCAGATCGCCGAAACGCCGGGTGACGCCACGTGCGCGGATCGCGAGGTCCACAGGCGGGTGATTGACGTCGGACATGGCTAAGGTTTCGCCGCCTGCGGCAGGCGCGCAGACAACGGCATGCCCACGGCCAGCGCGGCATCGTCGTTGTCGAGTTCGACTTCGGCGAGATAGGACAGGCGCGCCGCATCATCACCCGCCAATGCATAGTAGGGCGTAAACGTCGGCGCGCTATGCAACATCCTTACCTTGCCGGCATGCTGCGTTTCATCTCCAGCGATCACTATTTCTACAGCAGTGCCGACGCGCCACTGCGTCAGCACCGGCTGCGGCACGTAGACGCGTGCATATGGCCGATCACCGACCAGCAAAATGGCGAGCGGCGCACCCGGCATGGGCTGATCGCCGACTTCGTACGGAAGACTTTCCACCATCCCGTCACGCGGCGCACGAATCTCGGTGCGGTCCAGATCCACCTGTGCCGAGGCCAGCTGAGCCTGTGCCGACTGCAGTGCCGATTCGACCTGGGTGATCTGCTCACTGCGCGTACCGTTCTGCAGCGATTCGAGCATGGAACGAATCGCCGCCACCTCGGCATCGGCGGCATCGCGCGCTGCGCGGGCGCGATCGAGTTCGGCGGCGGGCAGCAGTTTGCGCGCGACGATGGTGGCGACACGCTGGTATTCCTGGCGCATGTCCAGCGCCAGGCTCTGCGCCTTGCGCAAACGCGCCCGCGCCTCGGCGATCGCCTCGGGACGCGGGCCGACACGGGCTTCATCCAGGCTCGCCTGCAGCCGCGCAACCTCGCCCGCCAGCGCGTCGAGCCTGGCGCGTGAACGTTGCGATTCCAGAACCAGGACGATTTCTCCGGTGCGAACTTTGTCACCTTCGCGCACTTTGATATCGGCAATACGCTCGAAGACTGGCGAGGGCAAGGTGATGCGATCGCGCTCCAGCGTGCCCAGCACGTCAGTGGACGGCGATGAACAGGCGACCAGCACAAAGCAACAACCCAAAAGCACGGCAAGCTGTGGGCGATTCATGACGACTCCTTGAATCCGGATAACAGCACGCCGAGGTGATGCTCGGCCAAAGCTTCTGCGCGCGCAGGATCGGCGCGCACGCCCAACACCACCGACACCAAAGGCGCCGCAATGAACGGAAAGATGCAAAGTGAGATGATCGACATCACCGCTGCCGCTGGATCCAGATCGCGGCGAAACAGTCGTTGCGCCTGCCCGTTCACGATGTGCGCTTTGAGCATGCCGGCCATGCCGCTGGCAAAACGCGTGATGAACTGCTCGCGCAGCGCGCCCTGCTCACTCAGCACTTCGCGCAGGATCAGCTGCGGCAGCCACGGATGCGCCGCGCCGGTCTGCGTATAGGCGCGAACGAATGCGCGCAGCGCGGTTTCCGGATTCGGGCCAGCGGCGACAACCGCACCGGCGACAGCTGCCACCAATGGTGCCATGCGCTCCTCAATGACCGCAGCCAGCAAACCGGTCTTGTCGCTGAAATAGTAATGTGCCAGCGCCGGCGTGACCTTGGCGGCAATCGCGATATCGCGAAGGCTGCTGCCGGAAAATCCGTTGGTTGCGAAACTCAGTCGGGCCGCATCGAGCAAGGCATCGCGGTGCCCCGCCCCGCCCGCTGGTGGTCGTCCCGCAGTTCGTGGCTTGCCGGATCGGGATTTGGCCGGGCGCGCCGCAGAAGGTTTTCCGCCCGCGCCAGACTTTGCGTGCTTGCTCATCAATTTATATTAATTGTTCGATTAATTAAATGCAAGAGTGTGGTTGACCGATACCAATGATGTTGCAATGAACTGCTTGGCCACCGACCCGACACTGCCTTCTGTCCGGACTCACGCTGAACTAAACTTGCCGCAGCCTGATCGAATTCTTCCGATCAGCGCCAATGCGCAATCGTGGGCAGACGGCTATGTAAAGGAGTCCGCATGCAATCGCCTGGTGACGTCAACACCATTCGTCAACACGCCATCCTCGCGTCGCTGGCAGGTTTTCCATTCCTGTTGGTCTTCGGGCTGGTGTGGCTTGTCGCCGGCGCACTGACTTATCTTCTGCCAGCCAGCATCGCGCCATGGGCCTATGTCTTTCTCGGCATGCCGGCCACGCCGATCGCGATGTGGATCGAGAAGCGACATGGCTATCTCCCGGCGATGAACCCCGATCCGTTGCTGCCGCTAACGCTGCAGATACTGTTTGTGCAGATCGTTGCCTTCCCGGCGATCCTGCTGGTCTGGAGCAGTGCGCCGAAATACCTGCCCGTCGCCTTCGCCGCGATCGTCGGCGCGCATTTTCTGCCGTTCGAATGGGTGTACCGGACCCGGCTCTATCGAATCCTCGGCATCGTTGTCGCGGTGGGGCCTTACCTCATCGCAGTGCTGTCCGGCCCACGCTCGATGCACTACACCGGTTTCTTCGTTGGCACGAGCCTGCTGATCGGCGCGGCATTCGCGCGCCGCCACGCACGTTCGACCTGGATCGAATACCAGCGCAACGTGCGCACCAGCGACTCAAATGAAGATTTTCTCTCCCGTCGCTGAGGTCGCCCGCTGCCTCAGCTCATCGCCAACGCGATCCGGTAGGTGATAAAGGACGCGAGATAAGCCAGCGCGAACAGATATCCAGCAGCGATCAACGGCATACGCCAGCCGCCGGTTTCGCGCTTGATCGCGGCCAGCGTCGCCAGGCACTGCGGTGCGAATACAAACCACGCCAGCAACGACAATGCAGTGGCCATGCTCCAGGTGCTCGCGATCAGCGGCGCCAATGCAGTCGCCGTGTCATCGCCGGTCGCCGACAACGCATAGACGGTCCCCAGCGCGCTGACCAATACCTCGCGGGCGGCCAGCCCTGGCACCAATGCGATGCTGATCTGCCAATTGAATCCGATCGGTGCGAACACTACCGCCAGCGCCTTGCCGAGCATGCCGGCAAAACTGTACTCGATCGGCGCACCGGTAGCGCCCGCAGGCGGCGCCGGATAGCTGGAAAGAAACCATAACAAGATAGTGAGCACCAGGATGATGCCGCCGACGCGCTTCAGAAAAATCATCACCCGCTGCCACAGTCCCATCGCCACATTGCGCAGCGTTGGCCAGTGATAGGTCGGCAGCTCCATCATCAGCGAGCGCACCTGAGAGCCGGTGGTGAAACGCTTCAACACCCAGGCCACGCCGAATGCCCCAAGGATGCCGGCGAAATACAGGCAGAACAGCACCACGCCCTGCAGTTCCAGACCACCCCAGACATCGCGCTGCGGGATGAAGGCGCCGATCAGCAAGGCATAGACCGGCAGCCGCGCCGAACACGTCATCAGCGGCGCAATCATGATCGTCACCATGCGATCGCGCGGATTGGCGATGGTGCGCGCCGCCATGATGCCCGGAATCGCGCAGGCGAAACTCGACAGCAGCGGAATGAAGGAACGCCCGGACAGGCCGACACCGCCCATCATGCGATCGAGCAGAAACGCCGCACGCGGCAGATAGCCGGATTCTTCCAGCACCAGAATGAAGAAAAACAGGATCACGATCTGCGGCAGGAACACCAGGACACCGCCGAGGCCAGCGATGATGCCATCGACCAACAGACTGCGCATCGCGCCTTCGGGCAACAACGCCCCTGCCCGCTCCCCCAACCATGCAGTCGCGGATTCGATCGCCGACATCGGCACTTCGGCCCAGGCGAACACCGCCTGGAAAATCAGGAACAGCACCACCGCCAGCAGGACCAGGCCAAGCAAAGGATGCAGGACCACGCGATCAATGCGATCGCTGGCAAGGTGCGGCACCAGGGTGTCCAGGCCAAGCCGCTGCAGGATGCCGCGCACCGTGTCGTGGTCCATCTGATCATCAGTGGCGGCAGCTTCAACCGGCGCGGAAACCTTCCAGGATTGCTCGTCCTCGATCGCCGCTCGCAGCGTATCGGCACCCTGCGCGACCACCGCGATGGTCGGCACCACCGGCAATTCCAGTTCGCGTGACAACGAAGCGATATCGATGCGGATGCCGCGACGCTCGGCCATATCGGCCATGTTCAACGCGACAATGCAGGGCAATCCGCTGCGCTTGACGGCAAGCACCAGGCGCAGGCTGCGGCGCAGGTTGGTGGCATCGACCACGCAGACGACCAGATCCGGACGCCGCTCGCCCAATGCCCGCCCTGCCAGCACATCGCAGGTCACGCGTTCATCCGGTGAACGCGGATGCAGGCTGTAAGTACCCGGCAGGTCCAGCATGCGCACGGTCTTGCCATTGGACAACCTCAGCTGCCCTTCCTTGCGCTCGACGGTCACACCAGCGTAGTTGGCAACTTTTTGACTGCTGCCGGTCAGCAGATTAAACAAAGCCGTCTTGCCGCAGTTCGGATTTCCCACCAGTGCGATCAGACGACCTGCCTTCTGCAGGTGCAGTACGACTTCCTTCACGATGCGGTTCCGGGCTCATCCACCACAACGTGCACACAGGCAGCTTCGGCGGCACGCAGCGCAAAAGTCGACATGCCCACCCGCACCACCAGCGGATCGCCACCCGGAAAACCGCGCGCCATCAGCATCACGCGCTCGCCCGGCAGGAAACCGATTTCCTGCAGCCAGCCCGACCACTCGGGGGCATGCTCGGCAGCCGCGACAGCATGCACGGTCATTGCCTGCCCGATGTCGAGCTCATCCAGCCGCAGGGTCGCATTGCCCTTCATGGACCCGATCCAGAGCGCATGAATCGCTGCAAACATTCCTGATTTTCTAGACGCCAAGCTTTCGACATGTCACTCCCGGTTCCGACGGCCAGTACAGCCCTGCGGACTCTGTAGATAGGAATCATTCTTATTCTAGCGCGCATCAAGATTGAGCCACAAGCGCCGCCGAACCGATGAGGAACGACCTTTTGACCCTACGGTGCAGAAATTTTCTTTTCATAATTAACGCCTTACAACGCATATCTCACGTCGGAAGCACCCGAAAGCCTGCCATTCCGGTTTCGCCCCAATCCAGTAATGGCGGCAGCTGTCTCGGGCGTTAAACTTCGCGCCTTCTCAGCTTCGGCGTTTATCATGTCCGACACAGCGCCCCGCATCACTTGCCGACTCGATGGAGCTATTGCCCGTATCGAGCTGTCCCGACCGGATGTACACAACGCGTTCGACGATGTGCTGATAAAAGCGTTGCTGGATGCAATGGCGAAATATGCCCAGGCCGATAATGTACGCGCGCTGGTACTTACCGGTGCCGGCGCATCGTTTTCGGCAGGCGCCGACCTGCAATGGATGCGGCGCATGGCCAGTGCCGGCGAAGCCGAGAACCGCGCCGATGCGGAGCAGTTGGCCGGGCTGATGCGCAGCCTGGCTTATTTTCCCAAGCCCACCATTGCCCGCATAAACGGCGCCGCCTTCGGTGGCGGTGTTGGCCTGATCGCCTGCTGCGATATCGCCATCAGCGTCGATACCGCAAAATTTGGGCTGACCGAAGCGCGCCTAGGATTGGCACCCGCCGTGATCTCGCCCTACGTCATCGATGCCATCGGTGCGCGGCAGGCGCGGCGATGGTTTCAGACCGCCGAGTTGTTCGATGCCACTCAGGCACTGCGCATGAATCTGGTGCATGAGGTCGTTGCTGCGGACCAACTCGACAACGCCTGCGACCGTGTATTGAAGGCATTACTGAGCAATGGCCCTATCGCAGTGGGCGAATGCAAGCGCCTGCTCGATCGGATTTCGGGTCGGACGCTCAACGATCAGCAAACCATCGACGCGCAGAACGCCGCATTGATCGCGCGGCTGCGCGTCTCTGCCGAAGGCCAGGAAGGACTGGGCGCCTTTCTGGAGAAGCGCAAGGCAACGTACAGCCAGTAACGGCGTGATGGGGGAGCAATTGTCTTTGAGGGAACCTCTCAACAAGTCCGGAGCCGCAATAGCCCCCTGAGTCAGGGGGCGAAAAACCGCAGGTTTTTCAGGGTATGGCAAGCACTGAGCGGTAGAGCGAAGTTGAAGTGATAGCTTATCCAGAGCTTCCCTAGACGGCTACAATCACACACTGCCGAATCAAGGAAGCCGCGCGTGTTCAGCAAGATCCTGATTGCCAATCGTGGCGAGATCGCCTGCCGCATCGTGCGCACCTGTCGTCGCCTCGGTATCGCCACGGTGGCGGTCTACTCGGATGCAGACGCCAACGCCGAACACGTGCGCCAGGCCGATGAGGCCCTGCATATCGGCGGTGCTCAGCCGGCACATTCCTATCTTCGCGGCGACACCATCATTGCGGCGGCCCTGGCACGCGGTGCGCAGGCGATCCATCCGGGCTACGGATTCCTGTCCGAGAACGCCGACTTCGCCGAGCAGGTCGAAGCGGCCGGCCTCGTATTCATAGGGCCATCGGCACAGTCGATGCGCACGATGGGCTCCAAAGCCGGCGCCAAAGTATTGATGCACGGCCATGGTGTGCCGGTCGTACCCGGCTATACCGACGAAAATCAGGATGCCGATCTGCTGCAGCGCGAAGCCGACCGCATCGGCTATCCACTGATGATCAAGGCTGCGCATGGCGGCGGCGGCAAGGGCATGCGCATCGTGCGCAATACCGCCGAATTTCCTTCGAACCTGCAGTCCTGTCAGCGCGAATCCAAGACGGCGTTCGGCCGTGACCGTGTGTTGCTGGAGCGCTATGTCGAGCGCCCGCGCCATATCGAAATCCAGGTCTTCGCCGATCGCCATGGCAATACACTGCATCTGCATGAGCGCGAATGCTCGGCGCAGCGCCGCTATCAGAAGGTGATCGAAGAATCGCCCTCGCCTTTCCTCACCGCCGAGCTGCGCCAGCAGATGGGCGCTGCCGCCATCCAAGCCGCGCGCGCGATCGACTACTGCAATGCCGGCACGGTGGAGTTCATCGTCGATCAGAGCGGCAGCTTCTACTTCATGGAGATCAATACGCGCCTGCAAGTTGAGCATCCGGTCACCGAGATGGTGCTGGGGTTGGATCTGGTTGAATGGCAGCTGCGTGTGGCTGCTGGCGAGCCACTGCCGCTCAATCAGGATCAAATTCACTCGAGCGGGCATGCGATCGAGGTGCGGCTCTATGCAGAAGATCCGGACCAGGGATTTCTGCCCGGTTCGGGACGCATAGAAAAGCTGCGCCTGCCGGCCACGAACGCGCATGTGCGCATCGACGCCGGCGTGATCGAAGGCGATACCGTCAGCATCTTCTACGACCCGATGATCGCCAAGCTCATCGTGCATGGCGAGGATCGCTCGGTGGCATTGCGTCGGATGACCGATGCTCTGGCCGAGATCGATGTGCTCGGCCCCAAGAGCAATGTCGCATTTCTGGAGCGCCTGCTGCGCCATCCTACGGTGGTCAATGGCACCATCGATACCGGCTATCTGGACCGTCACCTCGACGAAGTGCTGGCGACGGACACCGCCATCCCGGCGGAGGTGCTGTTTGCTGCGGCTACCGCTGCGCTGCTACACGAGGAAAGCAACGCGCTTCAACGCGCGGCGACATCGAACGATACCAACTCACCCTGGGCCCAGGCCGATGCCTGGCGTCTTGGGCATCCCGGAAAGCGCCTAGTCTGCTTTCAGAACGGCAGCGAGCGCGTCGAGATCGCCGCACATGGCCACGCCGGGCGTTATCGGCTCGATGTCGGCGACGAGCACGCCCATATTGATGGCGCGCGATTGCATCAAGGCTGGCTGGGGTATCGTCGCGACGGACGCGCCCTCAGGTTGCGCTGTCGCGAACTGGCTGGCGATTGGGTTGTTTTGCACGAAGGTCAACGTCATCGTCTGCATGCGGTCGCGCCGTTTGCTTTCCAAGCCGCTGCCGCCGAAGGCAGCGATCGCCTGTTGGCGCCGATGCCGGGACGTATCATCGCGGTCAAGGCCGCGGCTGGCGACGAAGTCGTCGAACATCAGGAGGTGATCGTGATGGAAGCGATGAAGATGGAATTGACCCTGCGTGCGCCGCGCGCCGGTTTGCTGGCGGAGCTGCGCTGCATCGTCGGCGAGTTCGTGCAGGCTGATCAACTTCTTGCGAGGATGGCATCATGAAACTTCGATACCGCGTTCCAACGTTGCTCGCGCCGCTGCGCATCGCAGCCTTGCTGCTCGCTGTCAGCCTGCTTTCCGCCTGCCAGGAAACGCGGTTCGAGGTCCTGCCCAGCGGCGACGTCAGCGATTGCGATGCGTCCTGGGTCGGCAGTTGGCGCGTCGAAAACACCGGCGAAGCAGACGACGAGGACGATGGCCCGATGTATTGGGTGGTGGCCGAGAACTGCGCGCAATACCAGACGCTGGAACCGGGCGGCGAATCGGACGGAGAGGAAGACTTTTCCATTCGCTACGTGCGCCATGGCGGCGACGCCTACCTGGCGCTGAACGAGCCTGAGGCCAAGCAGGATGACAGTGCCTTCGACAAGGCCAGCATGCTGGTTCGCTATGAAGTGCGCAACAAGGATGAAATCCGCACCTTCGAAATCGACAATCGTCTGGTCGCACGACTGATCGTGGATGGCGAAATCATTGGGCAAACCGAGGTGAAGCACGCCAAGCCGAGCAACGCCAGCAAGTCCCTCAACTCCGACAGCATCTCAAACCTGATCTACGGCCCCAGTGCGAACACTGACATCGTCATCAAGCGTAAAGGCGTGTTCAAACGCAAACCCTGGATGATCCTGCGCCGAGCCAGCGATGAAGAAATCGCCAGGATCAAAACCACGATCGAGGAGCGGAGGCCTGAGGATGGCTGAACCGATCCGCATCGTCGAAGTCGGTCCGCGCGATGGTCTGCAGAACGAGAAGCAGATCGTGCCGGCTGCGATCAAGGTGCAGCTGATCGAGCGACTGGTCGATGCCGGCCACCGCACGGTCGAAGCCACCAGCTTCGTCAGCCCGAAATGGATTCCGCAACTGGCCGATGCCGCCGAAGTCTACACAGCGATACGCAAGCAGGACGGCGTGCGGTATCCGGTGCTGGTGCCCAACTTGCAAGGCATGGAGCGTGCGCTGGCGGTGGGTGTAGGCGAGATCGCCGTGTTCACGGCGGCGTCGGAAGCGTTCAACCAGCGCAACACCAATGCCTCGATCGACGAATCCATAGCGCGTTTCAAGCCGGTGATGGAGCGCGCGGCGCGCGCCGGAATTCCGGTGCGCGGTTATGTGTCGACAGCACTGGGCTGCCCGTATCAGGGTGCGGTGCCGTTGCGCGATGTCGTGCGCGTGGCGCAGGCACTGTACGAACTGGGCTGCTATGAAATTTCGCTGGGCGACACCATCGGCATCGGCACTGCAGCAGCAGCGCGTACGATGCTGCATGCGGTTGCCGAAGTCGTGCCCATGGCACAGTTGGCGGTGCATTTCCACGACACGCGTGGCCAGGCCTTGGCCAATGTCTTTGCCTGTGTCGAAGCGGGTGTACGCGTTGTCGATGCCTCGGTCGCCGGGCTCGGTGGCTGTCCCTATGCCGAAGGCGCCAGCGGCAATGTTGCCAGCGAAGATGTTGTGTATCTGTTGCACGGCATGGGCTTCGACAGCGGCGTCGATCTGGGTCGCTTGGTCGACGTCGGACGCTGGATCAGCGGCGAGCTCGGGCGAAGCAACGGTGCCAAGCTTGGGCTGGCGTGGAAGCCGGCGTGAGTCCTTATTGCATCTGTGATCGCGCTTGATCGCGGTCAGGTCGGCATCCGCATGAGTACCTCAGTCGAACTGGCGCATGCGCAAGCCGTCTATGCGACAGGCGACGCCGCACGCGCCTATGCATTGGCGCAGGGCATGATAGCTCGTGACCGCGATGATGTTGCCGCGCTTTCAATCGCGGCCAATGCAGCCATGCAGCTGCAGCGTCTGGACGATGCCGACGTCGCGCTGAACGAATTGCTGCGCCTGCGTCCGAACGATACAGCGATTGCACGCAGTCGTAGTCGTCTACTCAACAAAATCGGACATCGCGACGCCGAGCAGCAGGATCTGATAGCCGCAGCACAGCGCTGGCGTATTGCACTGACGCTGTGGCCGGATAACGACGATGCCGCATTCAATCTGGTTCTGCATGGTGCGGCAACGCTGGATGACGATGAAGCCATTCGGATTCTGCAGACCCTGTTGTCACGTAGACCCGACGATCTGGGTGCCCGCCGTCTGCTCGCCGAGATCGAGCGCAATCGCGGCGACACCGACAGCGCCAGGCGAAGGCTGATGGCGCTTGATGATGCGACGCTGCAGGGCGCGGAAATGCGCGCGTTGGCATTGACGCTCAACGACGCCGATCTGATCGAGCGTTCCCTGCCCGAGTCACTTGAAGCCGCGCGCGCGGTCGACATCGGGCAGGTCGCGTTCGCGACACTGAGCACACTACACGACCGCGCCGCAGCCCAGACGCTGACGCGTACGTTGACGCGGCGGTACCCCTATGGCGCGCAATCGCCCAGTCTGCGCCTGGCACTGGCGCAGGAATTGTCGTTATCTGCGTTGCACGCCGACCGCGACAGCATATTCAACGCCCGCCGTAATTTTGAACAGGGATTGTCGAGATTGGCGCTCGATTATTCCGCTGAGCGTTTGCGCACCTGTGCCCCTGGTCTGGCGCAACTGAACTGGTCGAATTTTCTGCTCGCCTATCATTGCGAAGACGATCTCGCGTTGCAGTCCCGCTATGGCGATTGGTTGTGCATGGCGGCGGCGACGCTGCGTCCGGACC
>JANMUE010000129.1:0-35748 GCA_031391205.1 Lysobacterales bacterium
CCACGTTGTCGGCGAGGTCGGGATCGGTGATGGCTGCGGGCACCGACACAGCGACCACGGATCAAAGATCGCGGTTACCAGGGCTTAGCGAATTTTGTCGGGTTGAACTGTCACAGCGGGATTGGGCGGCCGCAGAAATGAAGTGCAACACCTTGACGAGCCGTCGAGGATTGCAGCATGGACACATACAATCATTTGTCGCTATCGGAACGGGTAGAACTGAAGATAGGGTTGGCGAAGGGCGATAGTCTCAGACACATTGCACGGTGTCTTGGGCGTGATGCTTCAACGTTTTCCCGTGAACGCAAACGGGGAAGCGTTGGCGCGCTCGCTTACAATCCGGATGTTGCGGTTGAGCTTGCTCTACTTGGCCGGCAGCGCGCTGGTCGCAAGCTGCGACCAGGCACGCCGCTTTGGGGCGGCATGATGGAACGCTTGCGTTGTGGCTGGTCTCCGGAGCAAATTGCAGGGGGATTGAAACACGAGCACCCCAATGATCCGGCAAAACGCGTGAGCCACGAAACCATCTACCGCGCCCTCTATGCCTTGCCCAAAGGTGAGCTAAAGAAGGAGCTGCTTGGCCTGCTGCGCCAGGCAGGACGCTCGCGGCGTCCGCGCAGCGGTGGCAAGAAACGGGGCGAGATCCTCAAGAACATCACGCCGATCACTGCACGGCCTGCAGAGGTCGAGACACGCTTGATCCCTGGTCATTGGGAAGCGGACCTGATCAAGGGCAAGGGCAACAAGAGCGCTGTGGCCACGCTGGTTGAACGCACCACCCGGCTGACGCTATTGGCCCAGATGCCCGATGCCAGCGCAGCCTCGGCGTTGGCCGCGTTCACCGGTGCGATGCAAGACCTGCCTACGCTGATGCGAAAGACACTGACCTATGATCGCGGTAGTGAGATGGCTCGCCACGCGGAACTCGCCCAGCGCTTGCAGATCGATATCTTTTTCGCCGACCCCTACTCACCCTGGCAGCGTGGCACCAACGAAAACACTAACGGGTTGATTCGTCAGTACCTCCCGAAAGGCATCGACCTGTCACCGGCAACACAGTCGTACTTGAACGACATCGCCATGTCGCTGAACACGCGCCCGCGAAAGGCGCTTGGCTTCAAAACGCCGCTTGATAAATACAACGAGCTACTTCAAGCTCATCTATTCACACAGAGTGTTGCGCTTCAGACTTGAAACCGCCCAGTTCTGATCTTCAGCGAGAAGTGTCGCGCTAATCGGACGCGAACCTTTGTAGGAGCGGGGCCTGACCCGCTCGCTCTGGTCCGACGTCTTTCGAGAAACTCAACGTCAAGAGCGAGCGGGTCGGGCCCCGCTCCTACACTGCAACCGCAACGCCCATTCTTGTAGTTTGGCTGACGATGGGAACTCGTCAGCACTACGTTGTGTAGCGAAGACGATGTGGTGACTTATTCAGAGATTCCTTAAGTCAGCCTGGGACCAGTGTCCCGGCGTCATGTATATTTGGCATTGCTTCGAATTGATTCTGCATTGCAGCAGTTCGACGCTTGTCTGTCATCGGCGCAGAGTAGCTGATATGACTGAAGCTTCGTCGCCTCGGCAAAACCACCTGCTTGCTACTCTGCATGCCGAGGCGGTAGAGCGGCTGTTTCCGCATTTGGAGCTGGTGCACCTGGACCTGGGCGAAGTCATGTATGAATCCGGGCATACCCTGCGCTACGTCTATTTTCCCACCGACGCCATTGTGTCCTTGCTGTACGTGATGGAAGGCGGCGAGTCGGCGGAGATTGCGGTAGTGGGCAATGACGGAATGCTCGGCGTCGCCTTGTTCATGGGCGGAGAAAGCACGCCAAGTCGCGCGGTGGTTCAGAGCGGCGGCAATGCCTATCGAATGCCGGGGCGGCTGTTGAAAGGGGAATTCAACCGCCACGGCGAATTCTTGACGTTGATGCTGCACTATACGCAGTCGTTGATCACGCAAATGGCGCAGACTGCGGTGTGCAACCGGCACCACTCCATCGAACAGCAATTGTGCAGGTGGCTGCTGCTGTCGCTGGACCGACTCAATGGAAACGAGCTGGTCATGACCCAGGAGCTGATCGCCAGCATGTTAGGTGTGCGTCGCGAAGGGGTCACCGCGGCGGCCGGCAAACTGCAGAAGCTCGGCGCAATTCATTACCGACGCGGACACATTATCGTGCTGGATCGCGCCAAGGTCGAAAAGCTGAGCTGCGAGTGTTATGCCGTGGTCAAGCATGAGACCGACCGCCTGCTGCCGTATGGACATCCCAAGCAATCGCATTGATCCAGCACCTGGCGCTTACCGCTATTCGGGAAAGTCTGAATAGTTAAACGCTTCGACTTCGCTTCACCTTTAACAAGATCCATGCACCATAAAGAAACCCGCCCAGTGTTTGCTGAGCGGGTCTTTGTAGACAGAGCGGGGAAAGCGGATATGACCTTCCCAGCGATACCTCAACGCATGCTGGTGGCAGTGTTGGAGATGATCACTTCGACACGGCGATTCTGCTGGCGACCGGTGGATGAGTCGTTGCCTGCTACTGGAGAAACCTCGCCCTTTCCGGAGGCGTCCAGACGATTGGCGCCTACGCCCTGGTTGACCAGATAGGACTTGACCGCATCGGCGCGACGCTGTGACAGGCCGAGGTTGGAATCGGAACTGCCGACATTGTCGGTGTGACCTTCGATCATGACGGTGCGGTCCGCAAACTGATTCAGAAATGCAGCGAGCTTGCCAAGGTTGTTGGCGGCGCCGCCCTTCAGGTCCGACGTTCCGGTCGAGAACAACACGTCGCCAAGCGTCACCACGAGTCCGCGATTCGTCGCCTTGGCATTGAGCTCTCTGATCTGACGTTGCAGCTCGTCGGTCTGGGCACGAGCTACGCCAGCATCGGCGCGAGCCGCTCCGGCATCGGCGCGGGCAGCATCGGCCTGGCTGCGGGCGGCATCGGCATCACCACGCGCGGCGCTCGCCGTCTGCTTGGCCAATTCAGTGTCGCTGCGTGCGCTGCTGGCTTCATTGCGTGCGACCGCGGCATCCATGCCGGCGCTGTCGGCGCGCTCGGTTGCTGCGGCACTGTTGATGCGTGCGGCATCGGCCTGGCTGCGCGCGAAATTCGCATCAGCACCGGCCACGCTTGCCTGCTGTTGTGCGACCGACGCATCAACGCGTGCTGCGTCGGCCTGGCTCTTGGCGATATCGGCATCGGTGCGCGCGAAGCTGGTTTCTGCCTGGGCATTTTCCGTCGCACGGCGCGCGGCATCGGCTTGATCACGAGCGACATCCGCGTCATGGCGGGCGACATTGGCGTCACTTCGCGCCCGGTCCGCTTCACGGGTACGCGCGTCGAGGCGGGCACGTTCACGATCCGCGCTCAGTTCCTGGCGCTGATCCTCAGCGAGGCGGCTTTGCGCGCGTGCCCAGGCAATATCGACCTTGCGATCGGCCATCAACACCAGATGATCGGACAGCGCCTCGTCACGCTGCGGCTCCTCGGCGGCGCGCACCGCACGTTCCGCATCTTCAATCGCGCGCGGGGCGCGACTGGCAAGCTCCGGGTCGGACTGCAGCTGGGTGAGTTTGTTGCGTGCGTTGCTGGCGGCTTCAGGACGGGTCATCGGGCCCGAGCAGGCAGCGACAAGAAACGCGGCGGCGATCGTCGCGGCCAGTGGTTTGAGCACGTGCAATCGATTGTTCATTTTTGTGCTCCGGAGTTGCGTTGCATTTCCTGCTTCAGGGCTTCAGTGCTCTTGAGCATCTCATCGTTCACGGCCTTGGCCTTGATGGCTTCGGTCTTGGCGATCGCCAGCTCGGCATTGACACGTGACTGTTTGGCGAGCCGCTCGGCGAGCAGCATCTCTTCATCGGCGACGGCACGGCGCGCGGCGCTGAGATCCTGCCGGGCATCGGCCAGCTCGGGCGACGCGTAGTCGGCAACACGTGCCTGTTCGGCATTGGCGATGGCCATTTCCGCAGCCTGCAAGGCTTGATCCGGCGCTTTGGGAGCAGATGCGCAGGCGGCGAAGCCGAGCAGACAGATCGACGCCGCAACGATGCGCAGGGTAGGTCCGCGGTTTTTTCCACGGGTGACGGTGTGGTGCGATTGAACAGTCATTTTGATGGTCCTGGTTGGAATCTGAATCGAGCGAGGCCGCTGAATGAGCTGCGTGGTCACACGCCTGGCCCGAGGTTCATCGGTCGTATGTTGGTCTTGGTCTTAGCGTGACCCATTTCAGTGGCAGCGTCGGTGTGCTGGCGAACAAATCCGCAGGCGAGCGTCGCCCGGTCTATACGTCCCAGTGGGTTCATAGGTTCGCTGCCGCACAGATGCAGCAGGCATAGACACCCTAAAGTTTGCTCCGGACCAGATGCCCCGTCACTAGCACAGCATGCAGAAGCACGCGGGCGAGGCATCCGGTTGTTTCAGCCGCGTCACGACCTCAAACAGGAATCCGTCATGAAGATCAATACAGGCAGTGCAGAATCCCTTGCCAGCAGCGTCAGTTCGGGCGTTTCGCGCGAGTTCCACAGTTTTCTCGCCGACATCGAAGACCTCGTCAAGGACACGACTTCGCTCACCGGTGAAGAGCTGGCCAAAGCCAAGGCCAAACTCAGCGCACGTGTCGCAGCAGCCCGCGAATCAGTGGAAGACATGAGCGACGCCGTGGTCAGCCGCGCACGCAAGACCGCCAAGGCCACCGATCAGTATGTACACGATCAACCCTGGAAAGTAATCGGCGCCAGCGCTGCCATTGCGTTCCTGATCGGCTTTGCATTGGCTCGTCGCGAATAATCGGGCACTTACTAACCGCATTTGGAGAACGGTGATGGAAGACCCGCAGGTTTCGCAAGCTTCGACCCAGACCGATCCGGATGGCGCATCCTTCAATCCACTGAAGGTGCTGCGCGTCATGCGATCAGCGGGAAGTGCCTTGTTCGCCCAGGCGGCACTGCATGGACAGCTCGCGCGGGTCGAATGGGCGGAAGAAAAGTCACGGCTGCTGCGCATGGCGGCGGTCGGCGTGCTCGGATTCGCCTGTCTGCTCTGCGTGTTGCTGTTCGCTGGCGTGCTGGTGCTCGCCATCAGTTGGGAATCGGTGTATCGAATCCCGGCGATGATGGCAGTGATTGCTGTCTATGCGTTGGGTGTCGGCGTGGCATGGCATCATCTGCAGGCGCTGGCCGCGCTCGGTGAGCTGGCATTTGCGGCGACACGCGAAGAAATCGCTGCCGATCTGGACATGCTGAAGAGTCGGCTATGACAACGCCAGTCAAGGATCCGATGCTCAGCGAGCAGCGCCAGGCGTTGCGCCGACAGCTGACGGCACAGCGCGAACGAATCGCACGCCAGATCGATCCTGCCGTCGAGTCCGCCGATCAATACCCGCGCAGCATGACCATGCGTCTGCTGACGCGGCACGGGCCGACTGCGGCGCGGCTGCTTTCGTTGTGGGCAGGCGGGCGTCTGCTGCGTTCGACCAGTGCGATCGCCGTGTTGGCGCGTATCCTTCAGTCCAGATCCCGCGATCGCTGAGCGATTTGTGTAATCCGCGTTGCCGGAAACGCCATGATGGAGTGTTGCGTCCGATAGTATGCGCCTGCCCGCCAATCACGATGCGAGTACACCATTGAACGAGGCACCTTCGAATTCCGAGCCCGTAGCCGCCGAGCCGACCCTGCCAGTCGTAGTAGTCGCCGATACCATTCAAACCAGCAACTGGGCATTGTCTGGATTACTGCTGTTGGCGGTGCTTACGCTGTTGTACCTGGCGCGTGAGTTGGTGCTGCCGATCATCATGGCGTTGATCCTGAATCTGGTATTTCTGCCGGTCGTACGCGGTATGAAAAAGTTGTGGATTCCTTCACCGCTGGGCGCGGCTCTTGTGGTGCTGGGCCTGCTTGCCGCCTTCATCGGCGGCATCTACAACCTGGCCGAACCCGCTGGGAGCTGGCTGGACAGGGCACCGCAGAGCCTGCGCGTTATTGACACCAAGATTCGCCGCATTACCGGATCTGTGCAGAACGTCGCGACGGTGACTGCACGCGTCGAAGACATCACCGATCGACTGGCCAATGCCGGCAACGACAAGAACGTACAGGAGGTCGTGGTCCGGTCCGAGTCGCTCGCCGGTACGGTGTTGGGTACCGCGCGCGGATTTGCGGTGACCGCCATCAGCACACTGGTGTTGCTGTACTTCCTGCTCGCCAGCGGCGACATGTTTCTGCGCAAAACTATCGCCGTTACGCCAAGGCTTTCCGACAAGAAACGTGCAGTCGACATCGCGCATCAGGTCGAGGCGGCGGTGTCCAATTATCTGCTGACCGTGACCATGATAAATGTGGGTCTGGGCAGTGCCGTGGCGCTGGTCATGTACCTGCTTGGCGTGCCCAATCCGGTGCTCTGGGGCGTGATGGTGGGGCTGTTCAATTTCGTCCCCTATGTCGGTGATATTGCCAGCATCACCGTGCTGTCGGTCGTGGGTCTGCTCAGTTTCGACGATCCCTGGCGCAGTGTGTCGGTGCCGGCTTCGTTTTATCTGCTCACGGCCATCGAGGGTTATCTGGTTACACCACTGATCGTCGGTCGTCGCCTCAGCCTCAATCCGGTGGTCATCGTGATTTCGGTCCTGTTCTGGGGTTGGATGTGGGGAATACCGGGCGCGCTGCTGGCTGTGCCGATTCTGGTGACCTTGAAGACGCTGTGCGAGCGCGTCGATTCATTGCATGTGTTCGGGGAATTTCTCAGCGATTGAGGCGCACGGTGAAGCGCGGGCATGATCCCGCGCTCGAAGCGTCTTATTGAGCGCCAACGGCGCGTTTCAATTCAGCCCAGGGCAACGCCCTGGGAGATCGTGCCGCAAGTAGGGGAAGCCCTGAAAGGGCGACTCAAATCCATGCCGAGCCGACATCGAGTGCCATTGAATCGCCCCTACAGGGCTCGATTGCCCCGGCGACTTTGTCCCAGGGCGTTGCCCTGGGCTGAAATGATTAACCCCTTCGGGGTTTGAACGGCGCGATGTGCGGTAGTCCCGCAGCGACGCGGCCCAACCAACTCACATCGCTTTGCCCGACGTGGTCACATCCGCCAGCAGATCCGCGAGCTCATCGGCGTGCTGTTCCTCGACGGCGAGGATGCCCTTGAGTAACTGGCTGGTGGTCGGGTCGTCATGGCCTAGATACTGGACCAACTCGCGATAGCTGTCGATGGCGATGCGTTCGGCGACGAGATCTTCCTTGATCATGTCGACCAGCGTCGTGCCCGCGATGTATTCGGCGTGGCTGCGCGCGCTCAATCCATCCGGTGCGAAATCCGGTTCACCGCCGAGTTGTACGATACGTCCCGCCAGCTGATCGGCGTGGCCCTGCTCTTCGTTCGAGTGAATCAGGAATTCATCGGCAATGCTTTTCGCGTCGATACCGCGGGCCATGAAGTGGTGACGCCGATAACGCAGCACGCAGACCAACTCGGTTGCCAGCGCCTCATTCAGCAACTTCAGCACCTGATCGCGGTCTGCCGAGTAGCCGGCAGTAACGGCGCCCTGTTCGATGTGGTTTCGCGCTTGCATCCGCAAGGTTTTGACGTCGGTCATTGTCGCTTTGCCGTTCATGGATTTCGCCGCATGCATTGGGGACAACAGCATGGCGCCAGGCAGATTTTTCATCGGTGCGCCATCGCACTTTGTGGATCAGGTCTTGCAGCCGGAGCAGGCGACACTTTGACACCCGTGATGTATTGCCTGTTTTTCTGTCACGCTTCGCGGCAGCCAATGCGGGTTCCTGGATGCCGCATTCCTCATAACCAAGGGTGGACTGAATAAGTCATCGCTTCAACGCCGCCGTACAGCCTATCGACTGCCACGTCCATAACACTCTGCGGTTTTTTTTTGCTTAGGACTCTTGGGGCTATCGCGCTTCCGAACTTGATCAGAGATTGCCAAAGTGTGCCAACACACAGACCGACTTTGTGTCGACGCGCCATGATCGCGCGGTAGTCAGAACTTAGCCTGGACGTTTTTCCGGGCCCGCTCGGATATATTTGGCGGCGTTCTGATTGCGTTGCCACCTCGTGCAGAGGCGCCGACTGCACTGAAATATCCCTTATTCGCGGAAATCGGCCATGACAGAAAGATCCAGCGTCGCACACCTTACCGATCCGTTCGCCAAGGTGGACGGCAGCAGTGAAGTACGGCGCCAGGCCGCCCTGCTGAAGACCGGCGCGCTGCAGAACGCTATTCTCACCAGCGCCAACTTCTCGATCATCGCCACCGATGAAAAGGGCATCATCCAGCTGTTCAACGTGGGTGCCGAGCGCATGTTGGGTTATTGCGCCGCCGAAGTCGTCAATAAGATCAATCCCAGCGATATTCATGATCCCGAAGAAGTGCAGGCGCGCGCTCAGGCGCTCAGCGCGGAGCTGGCGACGACGATCACACCGGGCTTCGAAGCCCTGGCTTTCAAGGCCTCGCGCGGCATTGAGGATACCTACGAGCTGACCTATATCTGCAAGAACGGCAGCCGATTCCCGGCGATCGTGTCGATCACAGCGCTGCGAGACGACTACGACGAGGTTATCGGCTATCTGCTGATCGGTGCCGACAACTCAGTGCGCAAGCGCGCCGAGCTGGAGTTGAACAATGCCACGGCGGCGGCCGAGAAGGCCAATCTTGCGAAATCGGATTTCCTGTCCAGCATGAGCCATGAGCTGCGCACACCGCTCAGCGCCATTCTCGGTTTCGCCCAGCTCATCGAGTCCGGCACGCCACAGCCGACACCTTCGCAGAAGCGCAGCGTCGATCAGATTTTGCAGGCCGGCTGGTATTTGCTGGACTTGATCAACGAGGTGCTCGACCTGGCGACGATCGAGTCTGGAAAGCTGTCGCTTTCGCTGGAACCGATCTCGCTGGAGCGGGTGATGCAGGAATGCCGTGCCATGGTCGAACCGCAGGCGCAGAAGCGCGGCATCGAGGTGCATTTTCCGGAGTTCGAGGACGTTTGCTACGTCAACGCCGATCGCACCCGCCTCAAGCAAGTACTGATCAATCTGCTGACCAATGCCATCAAGTACAACGGCGTGGATGGAAAGGTCTACGTGACCAGCACGCCCATCGAACCGGGGCGAATTCGAATCTGTGTCCAAGACACTGGCCCTGGCCTCACCGCCGAGCAGTTGACCCAGTTGTTTCAGCCATTCAATCGGCTGGGACAGGGGTCCCATACCGAGGAAGGCACCGGCATCGGTCTGGTGGTATGCAAGCGACTGGTCGAGCTGATGGGAGGGGTGATCGATGTCGAGAGCACCGTCGGCGAGGGCAGCAAATTCTGGATCGAGCTGCAGTTGACCCAGGCGCCGCACTTGACTGACATAAGCTCCGAGCCGCGCGCAACGGTGCAACTGCCGGTGGCCACGGATGCCTATGTGCACACCGTGCTCTATGTTGAGGATAATCCAGCCAATCTGATGCTGGTCGAGGATCTGATTGCACGCCGGCCTGACATCCGGTTGCTCAGCGAATGCGATGGCGACTCTGGAATCGCGACGGCGCGCGCCGCGCAACCGGACGTGATATTGATGGACATCAATCTGCCCGGAATGAGCGGGGTCAAGGCGCTGCGCATTCTCACCGACGACCCGACGACGGCACATATTCCTATCATTGCGCTCAGTGCCAACGCCATGCCGCGTGATATCGAGAAGGGCGTCGAGGCCGGGTTCTTCCGCTATTTGACCAAGCCGATCAAGGTAAACGAGTTCATGGAAACGCTGGACGTGGCATTGCGGACCGCCAAGGCACGGGAGCTGCCGCGTGACGAGACACAATCATGAGTACCCTCGCTCAGGAGATTCTCGACGCCAGTATTCTGCTGGTAGACGATCAGGAGGTTAACCTGAGTCTGCTGGGGCAGTTGCTGAACGACGCCGGTTACAGCAACGTCTCCTCGACGACGATGCCGCGGGAAGTGTGTGCTCTGCATCGCCAGCACAGCTACGACCTGATCCTGCTCGACCTGCAGATGCCGGGCATGGATGGCTTTGAGGTAATGGAAGGGCTCAAGACGAACGTCGACGACGACTATCTTCCGGTGATTGTTTTGACGGCGCAACCCGGCCACAAATTACGCGCGTTGCAGGCCGGCGCCAAAGACTTCATCAGCAAACCCTTTGACTTGGTGGAAGTGAAGACGCGCATCCGCAACATGCTGGAGGTGCGGCTGCTCTACAAGCGACTCGAGAGGCTCAATAGCGAACTCGAGCGCAAGGTGCTGGAGCGCACCGCCGAACTGCGTGAAAGCGAGGCGCGCTACCGCAGCCTCACCGAACTCGCTTCGGATTGGTATTGGGAGCAGGACGAGAACGGCAATTTCACCAAGGTCTCGGGCCCGGTTCTGGAAATGCTTGGCGTAAGAGTGGAACCGCTCAACGGAGACGCCGCCGCCCTGGCGGAATCCGGCTGGAACGAAGTGGAACGGGAGCAGTTGCGGGCCATCATTGCGGCGCGCCAGCCATTCCTGGACTTTGCCTTCAGTCGCATGTTGGACGATGGTACGCAGCAGCAATTTCGGGTCAGTGGCGAGCCGATGTTCAATCAGTCGTGCCGTTTCCTCGGTTACCGCGGCATTGGCGTTGAAGTGACGAAGAAGAATTAGAACGAATCAGGGCAGCCGACGATGGCATTGATACACGACCGCAATCAGAATCATCTGCTCGCTGCACTGCCAGACGCGGATTTTGAGCCGTTGGTTGCGCATCTGGAGTGGGTGCCTCTGGCTCTGGGCAATATGCTCTACGAGCCGGGTACTCAGTTGCAGCATGCTTATTTTCCGACCAGCGCCATCATATCCCTGCACTACGTCACCGAGTCCGGCGCGTCCGCCGAAACCGCCAGTGTGGGCAGCGAAGGCGTGGTCGGTGTCTCCTTGTTCATGGGGGGCAATACGACGTCAAGTTCGGCGGTGGTGCAGGCCACCGGCCATGCCTATCGCCTGGATCGACGTACGCTCAAGCAGGAGTTTGATCGCGGCGGCTATCTGCAGCGCCTGCTGCTTCGCTACACCCAGGCACTATTGACGCAAATGGGGCAGACCGCTGCCTGCTACCGGCACCACTCGGTAGAGCAGCAACTGTGTCGCTGGCTGTTGTTGACGCTGGATCGCGCGCCGGATCGCGAGCTGACCATTACCCAGGAACTGGTGGCCAGCATGTTGGGCGTGCGCCGCGAAAGCGTCACCCAGTCCGCGGGCATCCTGCAGCAGGCCGGTTGCATTCGTTATCGACGTGGTCATATCGCAGTACTCGATCGAACGGCGCTGGAGGCACGCGCCTGCGAGTGCTATGGCGTGGTCAAGAAGGAGCTGAGTCGGTTGTTGAGCGATGTGCGCTGAGCGATGCCGACTCGCCACAGGCAAGTTCATCGTGATGGTCTGCGGACTCCGAAATGCCGAATTCAGTCGGCCGTATCCTTCTGTCGGGTGACGTTGACACCCGTCAACACCGATAGTCCGAGCAAAACCAGGGCCATGACCACAATCCATTGCGTAGGAATGCTCATCAGGACTGCGCCGTAGATCAGGCCGCCGATGAAGATGATGACGCCGACGATGTAGATCGAGAATGACATGTGGATCTCCGGAGTGCTGTTGTTTGCGTATCGCATGCGGGCAGCGTCGGCACAGGCGCAGATGCTGGTGTGACCGCGTTGTTTTGGAGCCGCAGCGATAACGTGCTTCAGCCTGCCACGGCGACGTATTTTTTTCTGTGCGTCTGACCGCTTAGCCAGCCAGCCGTTTCGCATCGATGCGCCCGTCAAGCAATCCTTGTGTTGCCTATCGTACGGAACGGGCATCGCCCCGGCATTAGGTTGGTGGCTGGAACAACCCGCATGGCGCATGCGGGTATTCAGTCGCGCCCATCATCATGTCGGAGCAGTTGCATGAAGTTGCACAGGTCATTTGAAAAGCTTGAGCCCAACGAGGCCGGGATGATCGCCGAGATGACCGATATCCTGCGCCGCAAGATGGAGCGGGACTACGCAAACGGCGAGACGCTGCGCGACGCACACCCCAAGACGCTCGGTCTGCTGCGCGGGACGTTTCAAGTCGAACCCGATCTACCTGCAGAGCTGAGAGTCGGCATCTTCGAGAGGCCGCATCGCTTCGATTGCTGGGTGCGCACCTCGAGCGCCAGTGGCAAGGTGCAATCGGACGCCATCAAGGACGCGCGCGGGATCGCGATCAAGCTGGTGGCACCGCGCGGCAAAGATGCGGCGGCTGACGCGTCACTGGGGCAGGATTTCGTATTGATGGATGCCCCGGCGATGCCACTGGGTACCATCGCGCTGTTTCGTGATGCTGTTTACTACACGATCGAGAGCTCGCCGATCCTGCTTGCCGCGAAATGGCTGCTCACCGTCAATCTGGGCGCCATGCTGGGTTTACTGTCGCTGCGCAGCAATCCCACATCACCGCTGGATATCCGCTATTGGAGCACTACACCTTATCTGTTCGGGCCCGATCGCGCGGTCAAATATTCGTTGCTGCCGACCTCCAGGTATCGCAGCACCTTGCCCAAGGTGCTGAGTGACTCCTACCTGACGGAGGCGATGCAGGTGCATCTGGGCCGGCATGCGGCAGATTTCGATTTCTGTGTGCAACTGCGCCATGACGATATGCCGATCGAAGACGCGGCCGAGCGCTGGGATGAAAAATTATCGCCGTTCGTAAAGGTGGCGACGTTGCACATTCCGATCCAGAAGTTTCGCAGCAGGCAACGCCAGAAGCTGGCCGAATCGCTATCGTTCTCACCCGGAAACGCCTTGCCCGCGCATGCCCCACTGGGTGGGCTCAATCGTGCTCGGGTCGCGATCTATGACGCCCTCTCGAAGTTTCGTCATCGGCGAAATGGACGGCAGGCAACGTGAATCTACCCCGCGTGCCACTACGCCTCACGTACGTTGCCGAACAGACTCCGCACCAGGCGTCGACGTAGTCTCAGTATTCAATACGGACGGAGATCGGCATGAATTACGAAGAAAGCGACACCCTGGGCATGTACATCGTGAAGCAGAATGGCGGCCTGGGCCCGGATGTGCGGCATGGCCCCGGTCCGGAACTGATGGGCGCCAATACGCTGATCGGCAACGACGTATTCAATCAGCAGGATGAAGACATCGGTGACATCAAGGAAATCATGCTGGACGTGCGTACCGGCAGAGTCAGCTACGCGGTGCTGTCATTCGGTGGTTTCCTGGGCATGGGCGAGAAACTCTTTGCCGTGCCGTGGCAGGCGCTGCAACTGGATACCGTGAACAAGCGCTTTGTGTTGAACGTCGCCAAAGAGCGCCTGACTTCCGCCCCAGGGTTCGACAAGACGAATTGGCCGAATATGGTAGATGCCGCCTGGGCGCAGGGCATTCATGATTACTACGGTACCAAGCCGTATCCGATTGCTACGCCGCTTTGAGAGCGGGTTAAAAACACGCTGCAGACGATGACGGGTACGCATTTTCTTTTGCGCACCCGTCCACTATCCAGGGGGAGAACGCAATGACCTCATACCAAATTGCTGTCGTTGTCGGTAGCCTCCGCCGCGATTCGTTCAATCGCACATTGGCCACCGCCATCACGAGATTGGCGCCAGCGGAGTTCACCTTCAAACACCTCGAGATCGGCGATCTGCCGCTCTACAATCAGGACGATGACGGCAACCCGGCCGAGTCCGTCAAGCGGCTGAAGGCCGATATCATGGCGGCGCACGGTGTGCTGTTTGTAACGCCCGAATACAACCGCTCCATCCCCGGCGTGTTGAAGAACGCCATCGACCATGCCTCGCGTCCCTATGGCAAGAGCGTATGGCAGAACAAACCCGCCGGGATCATCGGCGCGTCGGTCGGTGCCATCGGCACCGCGCTGGCACAGCAGCATCTGCGCAATATCCTCGCCTATCTCGACATGCCTGCGCTCGGCCAGCCCGAGGCCTTCATCCATGCCAAGGATGGGTTGTTCGATGATGCCGGAAATATCGGCGAGGCCAGCCGCAAGTTTCTGCAATCGTGGATGGATCGATATGTCGCCTGGGTGAAGCAGCACGCTGCTGCGCAGGCGCCGGCGTGAGAAACCTTCGGGTAGCAGCGCGGATTCCGCCGGTGGTCAATGGTTCCGATGTGACCGTCGATGCTTTATCGGCGATCGAGTACGCCACATCGCTGGCGGCGCAACGACCGGAACCGTCAGTCCGGAAAGCCGCTGCGACAGAATCCGGCAGCGGTTCGCGACGCCATGCGAAAACACCGTCGCGTCTGACGGTGCCAGCACTGACTGCTGCGGAACTTGTACAGTTGCGCAGCCGCGTGATCGCATTGGAAAACCTCGTCATCACGCTGCTCGCCGAGGTCGCACCGCAACAATTGGACCGCGCTCGTGCAATGGCGCGATTCATTTCCCCACGTCCCGGATCGACACCGCATCCGCTGACCCTTCATGCGGCGGCGCAGATGGTACAACTGGTCGAACGTGCCGATCATTTTCGACAGGCAGCGATTTGATTGCTGTTGTGTTCGAGGTGTCCCGTCACCTCGAAATTGTGGGTCCGACCTGTGGACGGACTCTTTCGCCAGAGCGGACCGAGTCCGCAAAAAGGCGTCCGACCACAGGTCGGACCCACAAAGGCAGTTGCTCCCAACATAGTGGTGCGACGCATTCGCGTCAGATGGGATCGTGTTCTTCCTTGGGTTTGATTTTCCGATCGCCGAGCAGGCTGCTGGCCACCAAGGCGCCGCCCAGCACGAAAGCGGCGAGGAACAGGATCAGTGCCAGCGCCGGATAGCCGAACAGCTGCCATTGCGACGGCACCCGCATCATCATCGCTGCGCCGAGGATCAGCCCTGAGGTAATCACGCCGGCTGCGATACGGTTGGCGATCTTCTGCATGCTTTCGATCAGCCGCGCTTCCTCCAGGCCGGTGATGTGCACTCGGAAACGGTTGTCGGACAGGGTGCGCAGCAGCTGTGACAGGCGACGCGGCGATTCGCGCAGCAACTCCTGCACTTCTATCAGATCGCTGGCCATGCGATTGGGCGAGAACATGAGCTTGATCTGGCGCTGCATGACTTCCTGCAGATGATCCTCGATGATCTGCTTCAGCGGCAGCCTGGGATCCAGTGCCGAGGAGACGCTTTCAAGATTCAGCAGGGTCTTGCCGAGCAGCGGCAGCTCAGCTGGAGAGCGCAGTCCACAGGCAGCGCCGACGCGGGTCAGTTCGAGCAGCAGCTTGCCTTCTGAACGCCCCGGATTCATCGACGATGAATACTGCGCGATCATGCGTGCCGTTTCGCGCGAGAACGTCGGTTCATCGAAATCCTCCAGACGTGTGCTCAGGTGCGCGAAGGTTTCGGCGGCCTGCTCGCCGCGCCCATCCACGATCGCGAGCAGCAATTTCAGCAACTGGTCGCGAAGTCTGGGTGGTATATGCGCCACCATGCCAAGATCGAGCAGGGACAGGCGACCATCAGTGGTGAGCAGTACGTTTCCAGGATGCGGGTCGGCGTGGATGAGTCCGTGCACGAAAACCTGATCGAGATAGGCGCGCACCAGATCACCAGCAAGCTCGCCCAGCGATTCGGCAGGGTCGATCCGACGCAGATCGGAGATCTTTGTGACCTTCTCGCCGACGATCATCTCCATGGTCAGCACGCGCGCCGTGGAATAGTCCCAGATGGGCTTGGGAACACCGATACGCGGATAGTCGACGAGGTTGCGTGCGAATGTTTCCAGATTCTCCGCTTCGCGGCGATAGTCGAGTTCGTCGGACAAGGTCTTGCGGAACTCGCCGATCCATTCTGCAAACCCGTAGCGTCGCGGTGCGTCACTGACCATGCCGATGGTGCCGCTCAGTCGCGTCAGCAGGTCCAGGTCCTCACGCAGGGTTGCCGCGACATCCGGGCGCTGCACTTTCACCGCTACGCGCCGGCCATCACGCAGCGTCGCCGAATACACCTGTGACAGCGATGCGGAACCGATCGGCGTGTCGTCGAAAGTAGCGAACAATTTGTTGATGCGCACGGTGAGTTCGCTTTCGATGATCTCGCGCATCTTGGCGACATCTACCGTGGCGACCGCGTCCTGCATGCGCTCCAGGGCTGCGATATACGGCGCCGGCACAAAGTCCGGTCGTGTCGACAAGGACTGCCCGATCTTGACAAATGTAGGTCCCAGCGCTTCCAGGTCCTTGGCAAATTCTTCGGGCAGGCCGGCGGTGATGGTGCTGGCATCGATGTCCGCGAACAGCGGGTCATCCAGTGCCACACCGGACAGGATGCCTGCATTGCGGTATTTCAGAATGAACTTGGCAATGCTGGCGATGCGGCTGGGATTCACGTGACGATCCTTGGTGGGCGGAGTTGCAGGGCAGAGAAGCGGCTGCGTCATGCAATTCGAATTTCGTTCTGGCTACCGCGGCCCTGTAGGCCGATGTGCCGTCACTGTCGGCGTCGTCGACTCTGGGCTGCGTACCGCATGGTGCGCTCTGCGGGTTTTGGAGTAAGTGCGCTCGCGAACATACAGCGACTTCGATTGCGGACAATCTGATGCAGTCGACGAGAATCAATACGTTGTTCGCAACTATCAACCCAACGAACCGGAGTGCGATGCGATGGCCTGGCCCCGGAAGCGCATGATGTACGCCGGGTTGATCGGCGCGTTGATTGCGATCGTCGCTACCGTGGTGATCATGAATTTCACCAGCGCCGAGAAGCGCATCCGCTCGCCGCTGCAGCACCGCTATGGCGTGGCTGATGCACAGTTCCGCCGGGAAATGGGCACCTTGCTCGGCCCCGCGATTGTCGCCGGCAATCACGTAGACAATCTGGAAAACGGCAACGGCATTTTCCCCGCGATGCTCGCGGCCATTCGCAGCGCGCAGCGCACCATCACCTTCGAGACCTATATCTATTGGTCAGGTGATATCGGCAAGGAATTCGCCGATGCGTTGAAGGAACGCGCTCAGGCGGGCGTCAAAGTACACGTCTTGCTCGATTGGGTCGGCAGCCAGAAGATCGAGCCGTCGTTGATCACCGATATGGAAGGCGCCGGCATCGAGGTACAGGTCTATCACCCGTTGCATTGGTACAACCTTGCGCGCATGAACAACCGCACGCATCGCAAACTACTGGTGGTGGATGGCCGCATCGGCTTCACCGGCGGCGTCGGCATCGCCGACCAATGGAACGGCAACGGCGAGGATCCGGACCATTGGCGCGATTCGCACTATCGGCTGGAAGGGCCTGCCGTCGCGCAGATGCAGGCGGCTTTCATGGACAACTGGATCAAGACGTCGGGAAAAGTGTTGCAGGGTGATGCCTACTTTCCGCCGCTGCAGCCCATCGGCGACGCGCTCGGTCAGGTATTCACCAGCTCGCCGCGTGGAGGTGGCGACAGCATGCATCTGATGTACCTGCTTTCCATCACCGCCGCCGAGCATACAATTGACCTTTCGGCCGCATACTTCGTTCCGGACGAATTGATGCGTCAGGCGCTGCTTGCAGCCAGGGAACGTGGCGTACGCATACGCATCATCGTTCCGGGCGAACACATCGACGCCGAGATCGTTCGCAAAGCCTCGCGCGCGAGTTGGGGCGAGCTGCTGCAGGCGGGGGTAGAAATTCATGAGTACCAGCCGACGATGTTCCACTGCAAGACTTTGATCGTCGATTCGGAACTGGTGTCGGTTGGATCGACCAATTTCGACAATCGCTCGTTCCGTCTCAACGACGAGGCAAATCTCAATGTCTATGACAAGGCATTCGCCGCACGCGCCGGGGCCGTGTTCGAGCGGGATCTGACGCAGGCGAGGCGCATCACCTATGAGCAGTGGCAGAGCCGCCCCTGGTACGACAAGGTGATGGAGCGGGCATCGGCGCTGCTGTCGTCGCAGTTGTGAGGCGGGCAGTTGTAGGGCAAGCCTATCGACGCGTTCTCAACGAAATCGTCATCGTTGAGAAGGCGTCGACACGCTTGCCCTACAGCACGTAAGATCAAACGCGTGCGGGCACGCAAGCCCCGTACCTACAACGCCGCCACCCGCCACACCACATTGCCGACATCATCGGCCACCAGCAGCGCACCGCCGCTGTCGATCACCACCGCTACCGGTCGCCCGTAGGCGCTGCCTTCAGAGCTGAGAAAACCTGTCAGCACGTCGATCGGTTGGCCGTTGGGGCGGCCACTTTGGAAGGGAACGAAGATCACCTTGTAACCGCTGTGCGGTTTACGATTCCACGAGCCGTGCTGACCGATGAACATTCCCTTGGCAAATGCCTCGGGCAGGGTGGTGCCGGTGGAATAGGCCAGACCCAGTGATCCGGTATGCGGGCCAAGCGCGTAGTCGGGAATGATGGCGCGGGCAACCAGATCCGGGCGAGGCGGCTTCACACGCGCGTCGACATGCTGGCCGTAATAGCTGTACGGCCAACCATAGAAGCCGCCGTCGCGCACTGAGGTCATGTAGTCGGGCACCAGATCGCTGCCGATCTCATCGCGCTCGTTGACCACGGCCCACAGCATGCCGCGTTCGGGCTCCCAGGCCATGCCATTGGGATTGCGCAATCCGCTGGCAAATACGCGATGCGCGCCGGTATGGGTGTCCACTTCCAGAATGGCGGCGCGCTCGTTCTCTGCAGCCATGCCGCGCTCGCCCACGTTGCTGTTGGATCCCACCGTTACGTACAGCTTGCTGCCGTCCTCGCTGGCGATGAGACTCTTGGTCCAGTGGTGATTGATCGGACCGGCGGGAAGGGCGAGCAGCCGCGTCCCGGGCGCCACGATGCGCGTGTCACCAGGTGTGTACGGAAAGCGCACCACGGCATCGGAGTTGGCAACGTAGAACTGATCGCCAACCAGGGCCATGCCGAAAGGCGAATGCAGATTGGCGAGGAACACCGAACGCAGATCAGCGATGCCATCTGCGTTGGTATCACGCAGCAGGGTGATGCGGTTTGCGCTCGGCACTGCGGCACCGGCTTTCTTCATCGCGCGACCCATGAACCAGCCCTTGATGCCTTTTCCATCATCGGGTTTGGGCGGTGCGTTGGTTTCCGCGACCAGCACATCGCCGTTGGGCAGCACGTGCAGCCAGCGCGGGTGATCCAGATCGCGGGCGAAGGCATTGACCTGAGTGCCGGCCGCAGCGGCGGGCACAGTGCCCTGTGGCCATCCGACCGCGGGGGCGACGTTGACGGTCGGAATCATCGTCTTGTTCGGCTCGGGCAGTGTGGGTTGCGGACCAGTGCCGGCCGATACCGGCAGCGTTGCCATCTCGCCGCAGGACGAGAGCAGTAGCAATGCCGGAAGCGCCAATGCGCAGATGTGACTTCGCGACAACGACGCGCCTGCCATGCAGCTGACCTTGCTTGAGGCCGATGGCTGTAGCGCAAGCGTGTCGCTTGCCGCATCAGCGCATCTGCGGCATCGAGAAGGCAAGCGACATGCTTGCCCTACAAGGACTGGTTGGGTGCTGATGCAAGTGCCATTCATTTCTGATTCTCCCGACGTGTTAATCACCCGGACGCGCTGGCAGGCAGACGTGGAGACAGCCCGGAGAGGGTGCCGTGCTCGCCGGTGGCGATGGCTTCGCCAGACACGACTGATACCGCCATGGCAAGCACGCGCACCATCCGGCTTTGCGGCGCATCCCAGTAGTCGGCGGCTTCAGGGACGATCTTCAGCAGCGCCAGATGTTCCGAGTCCGGCCCGTCCGGGAACCAGGAAGTCGCATACTGAGTCCATAGATGCTCGACGTGCCCGTGATCGGCATACATCTCGCCGCGACCTGCTATCGAGACATAGGTGCCCTGCTGGGTATCGGCGAAACTCAAGTTCACGGCGCGTAGTTGATTGATCTTGGCCGAGCGGGCGTCGGTGAAAAGCCAAAGCCCGCCGTTCTCATCCATTTTCAGTGGCGTCATCGGGCGGCTGACCAAGGCACCGTCGCCATCGATAGTGGTGAGCATGGCGATGGGCATGTGCTCGATCAGTCTGCCGAGTTTGATGAATTCATCACTGCCTTGCGGCTCGATATTCATGGTGCGCTCCAGCAGGAGTGTGGCCGCAGCGGCCGTTGAGCCCATATGCTGACGCCAACGATCACACTGGTGCCGGCAATGAGGTTCATCTGCAAGTCCGATGCGCCTGGCGTGTGGCCAGGTGCGACTTGAGATCGCGCAAATCGAGCCGGGTGCTGGCCGGCGCCGAAGCGACATCGCCCGGTGCACTTGAGCGGAGGGTAGCGCGCGAAGATGTCACCCCGGTGCCGGCGTCGCGCACTGCTACATCAGCAGTGAGACTGTCAGTCGCATTTCGATCGGCGCTGTTCATTGGTCAATTCACGAACAAGGCGATCAGGATGATGATGGGAATGGGGATGCCCAGAAAGAACAGAAGGATTGAGCGCATAGCGGATCTCCTATGGATTGGATGGCGGTCAGTTGTCGCGTTGACGGCCGCCGAAAGTGGCGGAAAGACTGGCGACGAATGCACCGATGAGTAGCGAGATGAACAACCACAGCGCGGCAACGGCCGAGGCCTTGCGTGCTTTGTCAGCGGCCTCCTTGGCCGCGGTTTCTGCGCTGCGCAAACCTTCCTGCACGCGCGCGTAAGTCTGCGAGACACGTTGCTCGGCCTCTGCCTGGGCAAGGCCGGTACGTGCAGCCACGACACGTCCGAGGTACTGGAGATCTTCCGCGGGCAGGCTCTGCTGATCGAGGTCGCGCACCAGGATGGCGGTCACTTCGGCGTGTGTCGCGCGCTGATTGCCGCGTTCGTTGCCGGCGCTGACGATGATTTCTCCCGACGTCGCGGCACCGGAGGGGGCGGCAGCGTCGGCTGCGTCCCGAAACAGGTAGTCGACAAAATAGTTCATGCCGCCATCGGCGTCGGCGTTGCCCAGTTGTGCTGAAACCGGAGCGGCTGCACCGGTGGCCACGCCGCTGGCGACCGTTGCACCCGCCTGTACACCGGCATTGAGGATCGAGCCGATAGTGGAAGTCAGCAGCGCAGCGGTGAGCAGCGACGCGACCGCCCAGGCCAGAAAGCCGTGCGCGGTGTCGCGGAAGTACACCTCGTCTGAGTGCACCGCTAACCATCGCGTGCGCAATCGTCCGGCAATGTATCCACCCAGCGCGGATGCGACGATCGAGGTAAAGGTCAGCCAGAGGATGGTGGATACGCCGAACGTTTTGGCACTGATGCCATCATGCAGCCATGGCGAAACTGCCGACAAACTTAATCCCGTGCCCAGCATCAAAAGGATCAGCGAGAACGCCGCAGCGGCAGCGGCTCCGGCGAGGATAGCGCCCCAGGACACCGCGCTGGCCGGGCTCGCAGCGCTGGCGATCGGCGTACCATTCGCAGCATCTGCTGCTGGACGAATCGTTGAAACGTTGTCGATGTAGGTGTTCATGCGTGCCTCTGGTAGCGTTTCGATATCGAACTGGTGTCGTGTGCCAGTGTTCATAGCCGAACCATGGCGGCATGCGAGTGTCGCGTCAGTGCGATTGCGCACCCAACACGATTGATCGTCAGCCGGTCGTCACATCCTCGACAGGCGCCCGAATCCAAAGAGTTTTGCGCAGGCGTGGCGTTTGCCAAGCAGGCTGTCATGCAAAAGGTCGGCACCGATCATGCTGTAGGTGATGCCGTTGCCACCGTAGGCCATGGCGAAGTGCACGCGCGGTCCATGCTGCTCGTGCGGGCCGAAAAAGGGTAGACCATCCTCGGTTTCCGCGAAGGTCCCGGCCCAGGGAAACGCGACACGGATCGGTAGCTGCGGAAACATCGCGGTCACGCGTTTGAGCAGTTTGCCGGCCTTGCCCTCCAGCAGCGCGTCGCGCCGCAGCGGGATATCGATCTGGTCGTCCTCGCCGCCGACCAGCAGGCGCTCATCGGCAGTACGGCGCATATAAAGATACGGGCGCGCCGATTCCCATACCAGGGTGTTATGCAAACGACCGAGCGCCCCCGGCATGGGTTCGCTGACGAAAGCATAGCTGCTGCGGTTCCTGGCTACGCGCTGCGCCAGCCAGGTCTGGCTTTCATAGCCTGCCGCGAGCACCAGATGCTTGCATCGGATCACCATGCCCTGGTCGGTTTCGACGCGAACGCCACCGCGCACCGAGGTGAATCGCTGCATCGCCGTGCGCCCGTGCACCTGGCCGCCGCTTTTTTCTATGCGGCCAAGCAGTCGGTGCGCAAACTGGTAAGGATCGGTCTGTGCAGCCAGTTTGCTGAGCAGGCCAATGGGAGCATCGATACCGAAGTCGGACATCAGCTCGCTGCGCTGCAGTATCTTCAGCGCAAAGCCGTTGGCAAGGCGCAGCGCGCCTTCGCGCTGCAGGCGTCGCCGGTGATACCAGCGGCTGGCGAAGTAGAGGCTTTGCATCGGCTGAAAATCGACGCCGTGCAGATTTCTTGCCAGTGCGCGCAAGCTGTCGATAGCGGATGCGCAGGCCTTGTAGGCGAGCACCGCATCGGGCTCGCCGTAGCGGTCACGCAGGTCCTGCAGTTCGTTGTCTATCTCATATTGCAGCAGTGCGGTGCTGGCCGAGGTGCTGCCCCAGCCGGCCTCACGGCGGTCTATCACGCAGACCTTCATGCCGGAACGGGCCAGGCGATCGCCGATCAGTGCGCCGGTGATGCCCGCGCCCACCACTAAAACATCGCAGGACAGATTTTCGTCGAGTCGCGGATAGGAATGGAGAAGTCCATTTTTGATCACCCAGAACGGCGAACCGCTGTTCAAGTCCATTGCTCGCGCCGATCAGGACTGTTGCTTGTCGAAAAAGCACTTGACGCGCTTGGTGGCGTCGTCTGCGCTGATCGAATAGCGAACCTGGATCAATGCGATCAGCTTTTCCGCCATTCCTTTGGAAGCCTGCAACTCACTTTCCGTTAGACGGCTCCAGGACTGCCGCGCGGAACCGATCTGCTGCATCCAGCGCTCGTTGAGCTCATCCTCGATGAATGCAGTTGTGCCGGACGCAGTGCCGACGCTTGCCGCATCCTGGCGGGTGACCGTTATCACGAAGTCGCACTGCGATGTCGAATCGTGAAACTCGGTCATGCGAAGTCTCGGTTCTGGCTTCTTCATGCGCACGCCATCGCAAAAGCCCGCCCTGCGCTCTGCTTGTTTCGCGGATGCCACAGCTACGGCATGCAAGTGCAACTTCGGACGCAACGATAATGGCGCTCCGTTGATCAGTTCCGTGCCAATTTTTCGCAAGTCAACGAGCCAGTTCATGGCGGCCTCCTACCGTTACTCATCCTGATGCCAGGGCAACGATGGGTGACAATATCGTTGCCCGGCATACCGAATCCGTTCTCAGACTTTTTGCTTCTCGTGAAAGCTTTTGACCTGGCGATATGCATCACCGCGCGGGATGGCGTAGCGCGCCTGCACCAGGGTAGCGAGCCGGTGCTCGTTGCCCTCGGTTTTCTGCAGCTCGGATTCGGTGAGTTTGTCCCAGAATAATTTTGCCGGGCCAATCTGCCCTTTCCATTTTGCCTTGGGGTCATCTACCGCGTCGCCGCCCTTGATGGCGCTTGCGGCGGCGGTTACAGCAGGCAGCTGTCCTGGCGGCAGGGTGATCGCCTCGCTGCTTGGGGTTGCGGTGGCTGCAGCAACGGGCTTTGGCTGCCTGAGTGTGACGACGTTGTCGGCTCTGGCGGTTGTCAAGTCGGCATCCTGCGACGTCCGTTCAACCGGGGTCGTGACGGATTGGAGCGTCTGGGTCTGGTTTGGCGTTTTCATATTGACCTCGGCTGAATCCCGATCCCCGCGAGGATGCGGGTTGTCGAGAGAATGGACACGATCACCATCGCAGTAGCTGATGGCTTCGTCAGTGCGTTGCATCGCTTAGGGCATTCTGGCGCTAACGATGCAAGGGGACCCCTGAACAAGTTTGGAGCCACGATAGCGACCTGAGTAAAGGGGCGAAAAACCGCAGGTTGACCAGCTTCGCTGTTGAGAGCGACCAGCTAGCGCTGTTGAAAACGACCAGCTTCGCTGTTGAAAGCCGGGGTGTGGCAAGCACTAGGCTGTGTAGCGAAGACGATGAGGTGACTTATTCAGAGCTTCCCAAGGTCGACAGAGTCGAGCCGTGACGCAAAAGCTCCAGTGTGAAAATCTACGATGCGGCAACGCACGCGTTCGCGCTGTATCGTTCCCACCTTCGATGGAGATTGGATCGTAATGACCCGTTCGCTACATACGTCGCGCTCCACGCTGCGCGGGCTGAGCCGGCTGAGTATCGATGCTGTTCGCGAGATGACACACCTGGTCGAGGCCATGCACCACACCATCGTGCGAGTGCCCGGCATTGTCGGCAAGGCGCCGCATGGGCCGACACGTGGCATCACCGGTTTCGTGTATCGCAGTATTCGCGGCGTCAATTCGCTGGTGGGCGAGACCCTGGATGTGCTGCTGGAACGGATCGAACCGCTGCTTGGCGGCACAGAGTCTGCGCCTGCGGGTGAGGCTGGGCTCGCGGCTTTGAATGGCGTGCTCGGTGACTATCTGCTTGCTACGCGCAATCCATTGGCGATCTCCATGAGTCTGCGCAGCGCCGGCCGCACGCTGCCGTTGCAGCGCGACGCATTGACCGCTGCGATCGAACGTCCCACCGGCAAGCTGTTGGTGCTGGTGCATGGCCTGTGCATGAACGACCTGCAATGGACGCCACCATTGTCCGACCCGCTGAGTGCAGGCGATCAGGAGTTGGTAAATAGTGCCGATCTCGCTGCATTGCTGGCGCACGACGCGGGCTATACGCCGGTGTATCTGCATTACAACAGCGGCCGCCATATCTCCAGCAATGGACGCGAGTTTTCGGCGCAACTCGAACAGCTGCTCGCGCAATGGCCGGTTCCGGTGGAAAGCCTGACCTTGATCGGTCACAGCATGGGTGGCCTGGTCAGTCGCAGTGCCTGCCACTATGCGGCGATCGACAAACACCGGTGGCTGCAGCATCTGCGTGCCCTGGTGTTTCTGGGCACGCCCCATCACGGCGCACCGCTGGAACGAGGCGGTAATTGGGTCGATACGGTGCTTGGGATCAGTCCCTACACGATGCCGTTTTCGCGACTGGGAAAGATGCGCAGTGCGGGTATTACCGATCTGCGCTTCGGCTATCTGATCGACGAAGACTGGGAAGGCCGCGACCGTTTCGAGCCGTCCCGAGATGCACGCCTGTCAGTGTCGCTTCCGGCAGCGGTTCCTTGTTTTGCGATCGCCGCGACCACCGGAAAACAGAGGGGTGATCTGAGCGATCGACTGCTTGGTGACGGCCTCGTTCCGGTGTCCAGCGCACTGGGTCGGCATGCGGATGCAGAGCTGACTCTGCCGATTCCCACCGAGCAGCAATGGGTGGCCTACGGTTTGAACCATTGGAATCTGCTGACGCACCCGTCGGTGCACGATCAGATACGCCGCTGGCTCGAAACGCAGTCTCCGTAGTTCCATCGAAGGCTGGCCAACGTTTCCGAAGTTGAGCGGCGCTGTGCGTGCGACAACGAACTGACGCAGATGCCTTGCCCGTCTAGTCTTGTACTGGCATCGGAAGTCTTCGCGAACTTGTCGCGGCATTTCTTTTGGGACAGTCGTTGGATTCGATGACCCGAAGCGCCGTTGACGAGACAGCGGCTGCGATGCGTGATGTTTCGCTGGCACTCCTGTCAGCGATGGGCATACAAGGAGCTAGCAATGAATTGGGATATCGTCGAAGGTAATTGGAAGCAATTCAAAGGCAAGGTCAAGGCGCAGTGGGGCGATCTCACTGATGACCAGCTTGACGTTATTGCCGGAAAGCGCGTCGAGCTGTCGGGCAAGATTCAGGAAGCCTATGGTCTCTCCACCGACGAAGTGGAGAAACAGATCAAGGAATTCGAGAAGGCAAACCTGAATTGATGGTCCGTCGTCCGGCGTCGCGAGGCGCCGGACGATTGTAGGCGGGTATCGAGCGTAGGTGGGTGCAACCCACCATTATCGAGTGGTTCGACAATGGTGGGTTGCACCACCCTACGCTCGCAGCGGCCACTGCCGGCCCTCTTTGCCGTGCGTACGCAATGACAGGTTAGAATCCCGACATTCCGGGATTACCGCATGCGTCCAGTCGCCATCGTTCAGTTGCTGCGCCCACATCAATGGGCCAAGAACCTGCTGGTCTTCGTGCCGCTGATCACCTCGCACAGCTGGTCGCGTCCGTATGCATGGCTCGGTGCCTTGATGGCCTTTGTGGCGATGAGCATGCTGGCGTCTGCGGGCTATGCCTTGAACGACGCACTCGATGCCGAGCGCGACCGTGCCCATCCGGATAAACGCAAACGTCCGATTGCGGCCGGAGTGCTGCCGCGTTGGTTCGGCTTTGTCGCTGCCGCCATTCTGGCGCTCGTCGCGCTGGTAGGTGTGTTCATCGCAACGTTTCCGGTCACCGGAACGCTGCGGGTGAATGATGCGTTGCTGTTTGCGCTGCCGGCCTATCTTTTCGGCACTGTCGCCTACAGTCTCTGGTTCAAACGTGTCGCCATTGCCGACGTCTGTGTTTTGTCGTTGTTGTACGTGCTTCGCATCGTCGCCGGTGCCGGTGCGATCAACGTCCCGATCAGTCCCTGGCTGTTGGCTTTTGCCGGATTCGTGTTCCTCAGCCTGGCCATGGTCAAGCGCGTCATCGAATATCAGCAACGCGGCGAGGCAGCCGGCGATTCGCGTCCGTACCGCAATGCCGATCTGCCCATGTTGGAGATGGCCGGCATTGGCGCAGCGCTGTGTTCTGTATTGGTGCTGGCGCTGTACACGCAAAGTACGGATGTGCGCAAACTTTATGCGCAGCCCGATCTGATCTTTCTGCTGTGCCCGATCATGCTGTATTGGCTGCTGCGCGTATGGCTGCGCACGCGTCGCCAGCAACTGCCCGGCGATCCGGTGCTGTTTGCGGTGCGCGATGTGGTCAGCTGGATCTGCGCCGGGTTAATGCTGCTCGTGGTGTTGTGGGCGAGCTGATGGAAAATTCGCGTGGGTGGCGCTGGATCGCAGTAGTTTTGCTGCTGTTCGCCTTCGTGCGCATGGCCAGCCTGGTCCTCGCGCAGCCAATGGCCGGTTATGCCAATCAATACGACATGCACCGAAGCTCAGCCTGTCTGGGCCTGTGGCCCGAGGATGTGCCGATCGCCCAGGCCACACCTGAGGCACCTCATAGCCTTTATCGTGCAGCGCCGGCGCTGCCGTCAGAGTGCTATCCGAGTACTCAGGTGGCTATCGCCTTTCTGGCCGTGATGGCGGACAGCGTGCTCGATTCGGTGCGGGGCTCCGACTCTGAGCGTATGTCGCTGCGCGTCGTCGGCCTGATCGGATTACTGATGTGGGCATTGGGTGCAGCCCTGGTCGCGTGGATGTTCTGGAGGCAGCCGGCATTGCTGATCGGGCATGCGCTGGCCTCGACGTGGCTGATCGCCGATCCTTTCAACACACTTTATCTCAACACGCTGTACACCGAATTCCCGGCGCTGTGTGCGGCCTATTTCGCCGCTGCGATCGTGCTGTCGCTATGGTTGGACGTCGACGCACCTTACCGGCGTCTCGTCGGTCTTGCTGTCTGTCTGCTGCTGCTCGGCTTGTCGCGCGTACAGCATCTGGTGCTGCCGCTGGTGCTGGCGGTTTTCGCCATTCTTGCGTTGTGGCGAGCCGGTGCGCCCTGGTGGCGGCCTGCATTGCTGCTGCTCGGTTGCTGCTGCATCGTGGTGGCTTGGCAGTCAAGTCAGCAGCACCGGTTCGAAGGCATTGCCCGCGCCAATCTCGCCGATTCGGTACTTGGCGCGGCGATGCCCGCAGGCAATCCCGAGCGTATCGCCAGCGCCCTTGGTATGGGTGCGCGCTGCGCCGACCTCGCATATTCGACCTGGTATCGGCAGCACGGCGTCGATGTCTTTACGGAGTGCCCGCAGCTTGCGCAGGTATCGCGCCTGCGATTGCTGTCGGTGACATTGCGCGATCCTTCGGTATTCGCCCGCATGATGCTGCGGGGTGTGCTGATGTCGCAGAACCTTCGTCTGGGTTATCTGGGCGAGCGCGCCGGCCTGCCATTTGCTTCGGTAAGCAAGACGGATTCCTGGCTGTGGTTCAGCGTTGCTGACGACGTCAACCGGGTTCCGGCGCTATGGTTTCTGTGGTCGGCGACATCAGTTCTGGCTGCAGTACCGATGTTCTGGTTCGCAGTGGCGCGACGTCGGCGCGCGGGAATCGCGGACATGCGCGCGGACACTCTGGCGATTGTGGTGTGCGCACATGTCCTGGCATTTACTGCCCTGAGCAGCGTCTTCGGCGATGGCTACAGCGAAGTCGGACGTCATCTGCATCTGGGTCTGAACGCCTTGCTGGTCGCCTTGGGCGTGCTGCCGATCTGGTTGCTGCGCCGATGTCTGCCGGGACCCTTGCGTACCTTGTGCGCGCGTGATGCTGCATTGCCGGCAATGGTCATGCTGGTTTGGCTGGTCGTGATGACGGTGGCGGTGTTACAGCTGCCGCTGGCATTCGGCGTGCTGGGCGCTCCTGCGGGTGCTGTGCCACCGACCGGATCGATCGAATTGCGAGGCTGGGCCTTGGACCTGAGGCCGATTGAGCGCGTGATCGCGCGCGTCGATGGCCAGGATTTAGTCACATTGGTACCGGTGCATCATGCGTCGCTGGACCGGGTATTTCCGTATCTGCCGGGTTCCGATCGCGGCGGATTCACCGGAAATATTGATGCTGAAGCAATGGCCGGAGGCAGGTTCTTGGAGATTGTTGCCATCGACGCGGCTGGGCGCGATGTGCTGATCGAGCGCAGAAGGTTGCGCTAGATCTTGCCCGTACTCTGTAGAGGGGAGCCTGACCCGCATGCTCTTGATCTCCTGTGCCGCTCACGAAATCAACAGCATGCGGGTCAGGCCCCGCATCTACACCCGACAGCCGCAGCCACGATGCTCCACAGCCCTTTTGCCCGCGCCCATTTTCCGATACGGTGCAGTCATCCGTTAGTATTACTGCAACCCCGTGATGATCACGGCGTAAGGCGAAATGTGAGCGCGATTTCGATTTCCCGCAGGCAGGTGCTCCAAGCCGGCTTGGCCGCCACGCTGCCATGGGGACTAATGTCCTGCGCCGGTGAAAAAAACAAACCCCTTCAGGTTGGCGGCCTGCCGGTCACCTGCAATCTCACGTTGCCGGTGGCGTGTACCGCTCGCAACGCCGCCAACGCGGTAGCGGCGGCGGGTGCGCCCCAGTTTCATTATGAATACACCAAGTTCAATGGCTGGCCCGAGATCAAAGAGTCGCTGATGATGGGGCGCATCCAGGCGGCTTATATGCTGGCGCCGCTGGTGATGGACCTGGCTGACAAAAAAATTCCGGTGAAGATCGTCTCGCTCGGCCATCGTTCCGGCGCTGTCATCATGGTGCGCATCGAATCGCCGTATCAGCAGTTCAAACAGCTGGCTGGCAAACGCATCGCCATTCCGAGCCGCTTCGCGGTCGACTTTCTTTTTTTGCGCAAGATGCTGGCGCGCGAGAACATGACCCCGGCCGACATCGAGATCGTGGAGATGCCGCCACCGGACATGCCCGCGGCACTGTATGCCAATGCCGTGGATGCCTACTGCACCGGCGAGCCGTTCGGCGCTGCTGCGCAGAGCGCCGGTTATGCCCGCCCGCTGCGCATGACGCGCGACGAATGGCGCAACTACATCTGTTGCGTGCTCACGGTGCGCGAGGAACTGATCGCAGAGAACCCTGCGCTGATCCAGGACCTGGTCGATCATGTGCTTGGCGCCGGCGTCTGGCTGGATACACAACAGGCGAACCGCGACAAGGCGGTAGCGATTGCTGCAGGTCGCGATTTTTTCAATCAGGATCCGAAGATTCTCCAGTTCGTGATGGAAAATCCCACGGATCGCGTGACCTACGGCGATCTACGCATGATCCGCGCCGAGTTCGATGACTTGATGCAACTGTCGATCGAGGCCGGTACGATCAAACACGAAATCCCTTACGAGAAATACGTCGATGAGACGTTTGCGCGGCGTGCGCGCGCGGCGCAGATCACGATTTGAACGGGATGGGCATGTGATACGTGCAATCTTATTATTTTTGACGTTATTCATCAGCGCGATGGACAGTGCTGCTGAAGAGACAGCGACGCTGAAAGCCGGCGTCTTTGAGCCTGCGCGCATGGCGCCGGATTTCACGTTGCAGGGTTCGGACGGCGCGGAATTGAAGCTGAGCCGATACCGCGGCAAGGTGGTATTGCTCGGGTTTGGATTCACCTCCTGTGCCCAGGTCTGCCCGTTCACGTTGGCGACGCTGACGCAGGCGCACAAGAAGCTGGGTGCACAGGCCAGTGATCTGCAGGTTATCTACATCACCGTAGACCCGGAGCGAGATGTCGCGGCGCGCCTGAAGCAATACCTCTCGGCCTTTAACCCAACCTTCATCGGTGGCACCGGCAGCGACGAGCAACTGACCGCCGTGCGCAAGGAGTACGGTGTTTATGCGGAGAAGAAGGCGGGGCCCGATGGCGATTTCTCGCATTCGTCCTTCGTCTACATGATCGATCGCCAGGGTCGCTTGAAAGCGCTGATGCCTTATGGCAACAAGGCGGACGACTATGTCCACGACGTCAGGATTCTGCTGGCGCAACCATGAAAAAGCGGCTGCCGCACTGGTTCTTGCTTCCGTTGGCGGTGGGCGTGCTCGCCACGTTGGCGTGTGCAGCATTCGTGCCGGTACGGTTCGACTCGCGCGAAGAGGTGTTCGAAATTCCGAAGGGTACCTGGGCGCGGCGCATGTCTGGCGATCCGGTGGAAATCCTGCCATCCGAAATCCGCCTCACGCTCGGCCTGCGCGATGTGCTATTGCTGCGCAATCTCGACGATGTGCCGCAGGTGTTTGGTCCTACGTTGATGATGCCGGGGCAGAGTTTCCGCTTGCCATTCGAGGTGGCTTCAAGCTATGAGTTCGCTTGCACCGCGCACGCCAGCGGGCAGATGACCATCATCGTCGAACCGCAGCCTGTCTCGCCGTTGGGGCGCCTGCGTTGGCGCGCGATCAGCTTATGGAAAGCAGTGACATGATTCAGATGAAGCGGGTGTTGCCACCGATTTTCGTGATCGCAGGGATTGTCGCTGTGTGGTGGGCTGTGGTTGTCACGACCGCCAGTGTCATATTCCCCACACCCTGGCAGGTGGTTACCGGTACGGCAGAGCTGGTCAAGGACGGCACTCTGTGGCAGCACATCGGTGCCTCGCTGTTTCGCGTCGGTATCGGATTTCTGGCCGCGGTGCTCATCGCCGTGCCGCTGGGTTTGTGGTTGGGCTGGGTGAAGGGTGCCTACATCACGCTCAATCCGGTTTTTCAGATGCTGCGTCCGATCTCGCCGATCGCCTGGATCCCGATCGCGATCCTGTGGTTCGGCGTCGGCGATATGTCGCCGATTTTTCTGATCTTCATTTCGTCGGTGTTTCCGATGATTGTGCAGACCACGGCCGGCGTGCACACCATCGAACAGCGCTATCTGCGCGCGGCCGCCAACTTTGGCGTTTCGCGCGCGACCTTGTTTCGCCAAGTGGTGATTCCCGCCGTGTTGCCGCAGATCATCGTCGGTATGCGCATTGGCCTGGGCGTCGCCTGGCTGGTAGTGGTGGCAGCCGAGATGATTGCGTTGCGCTCCGGCCTGGGTTATCTGATCATGGATTCGCGCAACGCCGGCAATCGCTACGACCTGGTCGTTGCCAGCATGATCATCATCGGATTGATTGGACTCATGCTGGATGGATTGATGCGCCTGCTTGAAGGTTTGAAAACGGTCAGGTGGCGCTATGCCCATTAGCCCGCACATTTCATACCCTTCCTACTGCGGCCGCCGATGCACTCGCTGTGGCGCGGTGTGCTCCCTTGCATCGGCTCAACGTAGTGTTTACTACGCCATCGCCGCTGCGAGGTCCGCGCACCGCACGACAACGGCGCCTCGACGCCCTCGCTACGGATGGGGATGAAATATGCGGGCTAAGATATCTATTGAAGGAATCTCCAAGAGCTTCGCTTCCGAGCACGGCACATTGCATGTACTGAACAACCTCAGCTTCGAAGTGGCCGACGGCGAGACCGTTGCCATCGTCGGGCCTTCGGGTTGCGGCAAGTCCACGCTGATGAATATCGTCGCCGGATTCGATCGTCCCGACAGCGGCTCGGTCAGGATCGACGGCGAGCCGCTGCTCAAACCCAGTTCGCGCGGCATCCTGATCTCGCAGCAGGGCTCGGTGTTTCCCTGGCTTTCCGTGCAGCAAAACCTGATGTTCGGCCTGAATGGCATCGAGCATGGCGAAAAAGTCCGACTGGCCGATCACTACGCTGCGATGGTGGGCCTGATGGGGTTTGAAAACCGCTATCCGCACGAGCTTTCCGGCGGCATGATCAAGCGCGCCGAACTTGCCCGCGCCTTGGTGGTGAAGCCTGAAATTCTCTACATGGATGAGCCGTTCTCGGCGCTGGACGCGCTGCTGCATCTGCGCATGCGCAACGAGCTATTGCGCATACTCGAAGAAGAGCGCCACACTGTGGTGCTGATCACCCATGATGTCGAGGAAGCCATCCACCTCGCCAATCGCATCATCGTGCTGTCATCGCGCCCGACCGCGATTCAAGCCACCTTCGATGTCCCCTTCCCGCATCCGCGCAAGCTTTCCAGCGCGCCTGTGCAGGAATTGCGCACTGCGATTCTGCGCGAGTTGGGTGTGGATAGTTACTCGAGCTGAAGCAAAGCGTCGGCGCTCACGCCGTTGTAGAGCGAGGCTTGCTCCGGCGCTTCGGCTCTGATGATCCTAACGGCGACGACAAGCTAGAGCAGCGGAGCAAGCCCCGCTCTACAACGTCAACGTCAACGAGCGCGAGCAGTCAGTTAGCGCGCTGCAGTTGCGTCGAGCTGGGCCAGTCGCTGCATCAGATCTGCCGCGCTCAAGTAGCCACCGACAAAGCTGCCGTCCTTGGCCAGGATTGTCGGTGTACCGGACTTGGCGATGCGCTGTCCCAATGCCAGAGTTTCGCGAATCGGGTGATCGCATTGTGCGGGGGTATGCGCGATGCCGCTCGCCGTCATGCTTTGATTCATGGCCTGTTGACGATCATCGGAGCACCAGATGAACGCGGCCTTGTCGAAGGACGCCGAGTTCAGCCCGGCGCGCGGAAAAAATAGATAGTCGACACTGATTCCGGCACGATTATAAGCAGTGATTTCCTGATGCAGCTTGCGGCAATAGCCGCAGTCCACATCGGTGAAGACGGTGACGTGGTGCTTGGGGTTCTCGGCAGGAAAGCTCAGCCGCTTCTCTGGTCCGATCTGATCAAGTGCGGCAGAGCGAAGGGTCTTTTCGGCATTCTCAGTCAGATCGCTGCGCGTCTGCGTATCCAGCAACCGCCCTTGCAACAGATACTTGCCGTCTGCGCTGAAATAAATCACCTGGCCGGATACCACTACTTCCATCAGCCCAGGCATGCCGGAGGGCCGGATCGAATCGACCTTCGCGGTTGGCGCCATGCGTTGAACGGCATCGCGGATGGCGGTGTGCTCTGCGGCATGAGCGAGGCCCGAGCCGGCCAACAACAGCAGGGTGCAGCGGATTGATTGACGCATGACCGGAACTCCTGGCACCGCGAACTGCGGTCTTGCTGTGACCTTGGTTTTGCAGCGAAGTTCCGCAGCTGCCCTGGCTGAGATTTGCGGATTTTCCGTATCGGGATGCGCGAATGACGGGTGCGTTCTTAACATAATTCTTCCGCGCCAGCTGACATATAGCGACTCGCAAATTTCGAAGTGTTGCTCCGGCTCGGACTTCTGCTTTCCATAGTCGCGATGGATTGAGCTGGATTTGCCCGAAATTGCGGGTAGGTAAGTACGGACGCGGCAATCGCTGTGCGCGGCGCGGCTCGTGCTCAGGCCGCAAGTAGAAAGTAAAAAAACCATAAGGAACTATAAATATGAAGCAGAACAGACTCAGCAGCTCGATCTTCGCAGGCATCGTTCTGGCGGCAGGATATGCCGGCGGTGCGCAGGCGGTGCATCTCAATCAGCGCGGCACGGGTGAAGTGCTGCTCTATCCCTACTACACGGTTCAGGCCGGCAATCAGACCCTGCTTTCGGTGGTGAACACGACTGCGGCCGGCAAGGCGATCAAGATGAGCTTCCGCGAGGGAAGGAACTCGCGAATGGCACTGGAATTCCATGTCTATATGGCACCTTTCGATACCTGGACCGCGTCGGTGTTTTCGCTGTCGGACACCGGCACCAATAATCCTGCCGTTCTGACCACGCTGGACGACACCTGTACGGTGCCGCGCATCAAGAACAACACCACGCTGCCGACATTGGTCAACGGCAATCGCTATGTGCCGTTCTTCAATTACGCGTATACCGGCACCAACGACGATGCCGGACCCGATACGCTGGACCGCACGCGCGAAGGCCATATCGAAATGATCGAGATGGGCGAAGTGGTCAATCGCAGCAACGGTTCGTTGACCGCGATTACCCAGAACGACACGGGTCTCCCTGGCAATTGCGCCCAGGTAATTCAGGCGTGGCTACCCGCAAGTGCAGGCGCCATGGCCTATTGGACGCTGAATCAATCCACGGATATGGATCCACCTGGGGGCGGACTGTTTGGTACCGCATCAATCGTAGATGCATTCCAGGGAATACTGTTGTCGTACCAGGCCGACGCGATCGAAGACTTCAGCGATGTCCAGCAACATAAGTCGCCAGGAACCGGGCTGCCCACGCTGACCAGCGCCCGCAGTTCACCCACCACGGCGACTGCCCAGGTCTTCGCCGATGGTGCGCTGGTGTCGTCCAGTTACCCGCTGTCGCAGGCGATCGATGCCGTCTCTGCATTGTTTGTGCAGGATCAGATCTACAATGAGTTCGTGACCAGCATGAGCGTCGGCGGTGCGTCGGAATGGGTGGTGAGCTTCCCGACCAAGTTTGCTTATACCGATCAGGCGGCTGTTGGCTCGGTTGCGTTGCCGCCGTTCACTCAGACCTTTCCGACGGTAGCTACGCCAACGAACAGCGGCGCAGCGGATGTCCATATCGTCATGGCAGCACGCAACCGTGAGGCCAGGCCGGTCTTGGACCAGGTCGCGCCGTTGGATTTTCCGCGCAAACTGAGTTTTGCCACCAATGTCATCGCCTTTTCTCAGCAAAATACGTCGACCAATGGCAGCAGCATTCTTGGATCGAAACTGGTGAAGGAAGTCGACATCAGGGGTATGAACCTCACAGAATATGGATGGGCGAGCCTGAGCCTGTATGCCGCAACGGCGCCGTCGGGTTCATTGATCGACCAGCAGCAGATGCGCGCCGATCTCGCCGGCGGCCGCTGGAGGGGATTGCCTGCGCAAGGGTTCTGGGCAGTGTCCTTTACCAACGGCCAGCTGACGCCGGGCGTATTGTCGAACTATGGCGACTTGGTCAAGCACAAGGGTTCGGCGGATTATCAGGCGGCACCCTGATCTGATGTAGATACCAGGCAGCGCGGAACCTCCGCACTGCCTGGTGGCGGATGTAGGAGCGGCGTGAGCCGCGAAGCTCTTGCTCTGATTTAAAATGTAGGAGCGGCGTGAGCCGCGAAGCTCTTGCTCTGATTTAAAATGTAGGAGCGGCGTGAGCCGCGAAGCTCTTGCTCTG
>JANMUE010000130.1:0-14183 GCA_031391205.1 Lysobacterales bacterium
CAGAGCAAGAGCTTCGCGGCTCACGCCGCTCCCACATTGCTTTCAGGGCAGAATCAGCCGCGGAATCTTCGCTGTCGCCAACGCTGTCTCCAGTGCCGCAATCTCGCCACTGCGCAGCGTCGCGACATCGGCGATCAAGGTATCCAGTTCCTTCGATACTTCTGCCCAACGCTCGCGCGCGCCCTGCGGTGGCGGACGGTCCGAACCGAGCGCGAATGCATACAGCGGTGATATCTGCGAATACAGCTGAGCGCCGCCTTCGAATGCAAGAATGTCGTAAACGATTTCGGCCTTGGGATTGTGCAGCTTGGCTTCGATGGCGTCGCTGCGATCGACCACGGCCTGAGCGGATTTGACCACTTCGGGTTGCGTGTCCTTGAGTCGGGTGACCAGATCGGCGGCCTGTGCACGCGCTGCGCGCACCAGTTCGACGGCATCGGCATTGCGTTTCAGCGCATCGCGCAACGTAAGCTGAAAGGCGAGCGCTGCCTGCATGTCGGCGACGCTGGCCAGTGACTGGGGATCGGCAAGCACCTCAATGCGGCCATCGGCACTGCGCTCGCCGTGAATCAGCTTCAGCGTGTAAGTGCCCGGCAGCACAGGCGCACCCTCCTCAGGATTGCCCAGATCGACCTTGGCGCGTGCAGGGATGCGTGCGCCTTCATGGGCCAGGTCCCAAACGACGCGATGCAGTCCGGCCTCTGTTGAAAGCGCGGGTTTGGGTGGTGCAGTCGGTTCGTCGGCATCATCTTCGGGCCAGCGTGCAGGTTTGGCGACGCTGCTCAGCGTACGCACCAGGGTGCCTTCGGCATCGCGGATTTCCAACGTGATCGGTGTCTCCGATTTTTCCTTGAGCCAATAGCTGATCGCCGCACCTTCCGGGCCATCGTCGAGCTTGCCCTGGTCGTCCCAACGATAGTCCCTGCGCAGACGCAGCCCCGGTTTGGAGGCGAGCAGGCGCAGATCGCGTGCACGCGCGGAAGCGTCGAGTTCGCGCAGTGGGTTGACGTCATCAAGGATCCACACCGAACGTCCGCGCGTGCCGATGATGAGATCATCGTGCCGGGCCTCGATATCGACCACCGCCACTGGCGGCAAGTTGAGTTTAAGCGCTTCCCAATGCGCGCCATCGTCTTGCGAGATGAAAACCCCGCGCTCGCCACCGAGATACAACAAGCCGGCGTGCCTTTCGTCCTCGCGCAGCACGAACACATGCATATCCTCGGGCAGCCCGTTGCTGATGCGCTTCCAGTTCTTGCCATAATCGCGCGTGACAAATACATGGGGCCGGAAATCGTTGATGCGATGCGCATCGATTGCGGCATAAGCAACGCCGGCATCACGGCGTGAAGGTTCGATGGCCTCGACGGTTGCCCACTCCGGCCAGGCCTTGCTGGTGACATTGCTCCAGCTGCCGCCATCGTCACGACTGACATGGATCAGGCCATCGTCGCTGCCTACCCAGATCAGGCCTTTCTGTGCTGGCGATTCGGCGATAGAGAAAATCGTGTCGTAGATTTCGACGCCGGTGTTGTCGCCGGTGATCGGTCCGCCCGACCACTTCTGCTTGCTCTTGTCGTTGCGGGTGAGATCGGGGCTGATCGTCTCCCAGTTGCTGCCCTGGTCGCGGCTGCGCAGCAGCACATTGGCGCCGTGATAGATCACCTTCGCATCGTGCGGTGATGCGGCGATGGGTGCGGTCCATTGAAAGCGCAGTCGCAGGTCTTCGCCACCGTGCCCCGAGTTGTTGTAGGGATAGATCGAGATGTTTCTATAGTCGCCCTTGCCCTCGACGTAGTGCGAGATGTAGCCGCTGTACTCACCGGCATAGACGTGCCCGGTCTGGCCGCGATCATAGAGAAAGTCTCCGGCCTCGCCACCGCCGGCATAGATCCAGTTGGCCAGCGTATTGCCGCCGTCGACACGGCTGCTGGCCTGTCCGCTGAAGGTCCCTTCATCCTGCATGGTGCCGCCGACGTGATACGGCACACGGTTGTCGACGTCGATGTTGTAGATCTGCGCCAGCGGCAGCGGCGGTGCGTACCAGGTCCTGCCGCCATCACGCGACACGTCGATGCCGCCATCGTTACCCAGAATCACGTGACGGGTATCGCTGGGATTGATCCAGATGTCGTGGTGATCGCCATGACGTGTGCCGTCGACTTGCTGAATCGATTTGCCGCCATCGATGCTGCGCAGTAGAGGTACCTGAGGAAACCAGACGATATCAGCGTTGCGCGGATCGATGGTCAGCGTCGAGTAATACCAGCTGCGCTGTTGCAGCGCGCGGTGTGCGCTCTGCCGTTTCCACGACGCGCCGCCATCGTCGGAACGGAACAGTCCGCCTTCCTTTGCTTCGATCAACGCGTAGATGCGCATGCTGTCGCTGGGCGCGATGCCGACGCCGACCTTGCCCCAGTCGCCTTTGGGTAGATCATCGCTGTCGACCTTTTCCCAGGTGTCACCGCCATCTCCGGATCGATACAGACCGCTGCCCTTGCCGCCGCTGGTGAGATGCCAGGGTTCGCGGCGTGTCTGCCACATGCCGGCGTACAGCACGGCAGGGCGGTTGGGATCAATGGCGATATCCGATGCACCAGTATTAGCATCGACCTTCAGCACCTGCTCCCAGGTCGCGCCACCGTTGCGGCTGCGATAGACGCCGCGATCGGCATTCGGCCCGAACGGAGAACCCAGCACCGCAGCGTAGGCGATGTCTGCGTTTTTTGGATGCACGACCATGGTGCCGATCTGGCCCTTGGTTTTCCATGCATGCTTCCAGGTTTTGCCTGCATCGCGGGATATGAAGATGCCGTGGCCGATGGCGACATTGCCGCGAATATTGGCCTCGCCGGAGCCGACGTAGATCACGCTGGGATCGCTGGGCGCTACCGCTATCGAGCCGATCGACTGAGTGATCTGATCATCGAAGATCGGCGACCAGTCATCGCCGCCATTCACCGACTTCCACACGCCGCCTTGCGCGGTGGCGGCGTAGTAGGTCAGTGGATCGCTCGCCACGCCAGCAACACGCGATATGCGCCCGCCGATGGCCGGGCCGACCAGCCTATAGCTCAGGCCGCTCCAGCGATCCTTGTCCTTGTCGGTATCGGCAGCCGCATAGGTATTGGGCACAGCGCACAACAACGCAAGACTCAGCGCAACGAATCGCATAGACACCCCCGGCAATAATGTAGCGACGCTATGACGCCGGGGCGCACAGGGTCAAGGGCCGTTGGTGGGTGGGACATGTGGGCCCGACCTGCGGTCGGACGCTTTACTCCATGCTGATGCCAAGAGCGTCCGACCACAGGTCGGACCCACATCCCGCAGCTATCGAGTTACGGCACGTACTGCACCGTCAACTTCGCCGTCGCACCGCGATCGATCCACAGATAATTTGTCGCGGTCTGGTCGCTGCTGAAGCGGAGCTTCAACTGGGTGCGTCCGGCCTTGCTGATCGCGGCGATGCCGGCGGTGGAGAAGCCCGAACTGTTCTGCGTGCCGCTGGTGAACTTCACCAGGTTGGCGGCCGTGTCGGCAGTTGCCGCCGCCAGAAAATCTCCGCCCTCGATGCTGCAGGCGCCGAAACAGGCATTGCGCACATCGATCACCAGCGTATTGCCGGCGGGGCTGGCCCAGGGATCGCCCGAGGCGCTGCGAAAGGCGACAGTCAGCACTGCGCCGGTGACGGTTGCGCCATCGGGAATCGCTGATGTGTCAAACGACAGCAGTGCACGATTGAACTTGGCGTCGGTGCCGCGGCCGATGGCCAGGCCCATGCTCGATTCGAGCGTGCCCACCGCCGCACCGCCACCACCACTCGCGGCTTTGACGTAGCCGTCATTGGCATCTTCGTTGTCGAACACGATCGTCGTCGGCGTGCTGACGGCGCCATTGCTCACCGATACCGTCGTGTCGGCGTCGGTACCGATATTTCCGGCGGGATCGTAGGCCTTGGCCGACAACGCGTAGCTGCCGTCGGCAACTGCAGCGGTGTTCCAGGTGAAGACAAAAGGCGCTTCGGTATCACTGGCCAGCATGCTGCCATTGGCATAGAACTCGACCTTGGCGACGCCATTGGCATCGTTGGCGCTGGCGGTGATGTCGACATTGCCGATGAGCGTGGCGCCATGTGCAGGTGCGGTCAGGTTGACCGTGGGCGCGGCGATGTCGACATCCTGCTCGGCATTGGCGATACGGATGTCATCGACATGGGCGCGCGCCCAGGCTTCCAGGCAGACGTTGGCGTTGGCCGCGGCCTCGAAGCGCAGCGTCACTGTCTGATTGGCGAATGCGGTGAGATTGATTTCCTGGCGCGCCTGCCAGTCGCTGTCGGCATATTTGGCGAAAGTCACCAGCTTTTCATCGACCACGCTGCTGTTCAACAACACACGGAACCAGGCAGTGGTGCTGGCGTTGATATTGGCTTTCAGATCCAGCTTGCGCAGGTATGACAGTCGTGGGTTGCTGCCCAAAGTGACCGACTTCTGCAGATATCGGGTCTTCAATCCGCCAGCGCACCCGATGCCGGACGACGCAGCGCCATAACTCGATTGACTGGCGCTGGCGCCCAGCGTGGTATTGAGCGTGTTGGCAGTGAAGTCTTCGCTCCAGCCGGTCTGGTCGAAGTAATCGCCATCACTGTTGCGATTGGAAAAAGTCTCATCGACCGCAGCGGGGTTCTGCGTCACCGTGATTGCGATGGGCACTGATGTGGTCTGGTTGCCGCTGCTGTCGGTGGCGCGCAGGCTGATGTTGTGGGCGCCATTGGCGACGCTGGTGGAGTTCCAATCGAAGGTCCAAGGGCCTGACTGCGCCGAGGGATTGCCGGTGCCAATCACGCTGCCATCCACGAGAAAGGCGACGCTGCTCACTGCAACGTTGTCGTTCGCGTCAGCGCTCAGCGTCACCGTGCCCGAGAGGGTTGCGCCCGCAGACGGAAACACCCATTGCACCGTTGGCGGCGTGGTGTCTGCTATGCCACCGCTCACATTGACGTTCACCGTGGCCGAGCTGCTGCTGTTGCCGGCGATGTCGAACGCGCGCGCCTGCAACGCATGTGCACCGTTTGCGGCCGCTGCGGTATTCCAGTTGGCGCTGTAGGGTGCGCTGCTGTCGCTGGCGAGCAGATTGCCATCGACCAGAAATTCTATGCGATCAACCCCGATCGCATCGTTGGCGCTGGCATCGATGTTGACCGCGCCGCCGACGGTTGCGCCGTTCGCCGGTGCCGTGATTGACACGGTGGGTGGCGTGCTGTCGAGATTGTCCAGGCCCCAGAAGCGGCCGATGTAGTAACTCGAACAGATATTCACATCAAGGATATAGGCGCCTGCAGTACCGCACTGTGTGGCGCCAGCGCCAGGGTCGACTGGCGTGCCGTGACCCATGCCGGTCACCAACAAGGTTTCGACCAGCGCAGTGCCTGCACCATTCTTGTAGACCTTGTGCGGATAGCCGGCGAGGGTGTCGGTGACCTCGGGCGTCTGATCGATGCCATGCACCTGCGTCCACTGCTCCATGCTCTCGGTGGCATTGACCGGACGCACGGTGCTGTCGGCATCGCCATGCCAGATCGATACGCGCGGCCATGGGCCTGTGTGCGAGCTGGCCGCGCGCACTTTGTTGCCCCATTGCAGCGGTGTCAGGTCGTTGCCGGGATTCATGCAGCTGAAGGCGGCGCTGGTGCCGGTGCCGCAGTTGTACGGAATGCCCGCAATGATGGCGCCACCCGCGAACACGTCGGGATAGGTAGCCAGCATCACCGAGACCATGGCGCCGCCGGCGGAGAGACCGGTGACGTAGACCCGCGCCGCATCGCTGCCATGGTCGGTTCTCATGCGGTCGACCATCTGCTTGATCGATAGTGCCTCGCCGCTGCCGCGTGCGATATCGCCGGCTTCGAACCAGTTGAAGCAACTGGTGGAGTTGTTGCCGCTCTGCTGCTGCGGCAACACCAGCGCAAACTTCCACAGATCGGCCAGCGCCTGCCAACCGGTTTCGTTGTCGTACGAAGCCGCCGACTGTGCACAACCATGCATCGCCACCACCAGCGGCGCATTGCCGGGCAACGCCGCGGGCACGTACTTGAACATCTTCAGATTGCCAGGATTGCTGCCGAAGCCGGTGACTTCGGTCAAAGCGAAAACGGGATCGCACAGCAGCAGCCCGACCAGTACTGTTGCGATGAAGCGCAGTCGGGAAATGCGTTGCGATGCAGCGACGTGTGCAGAGATGTGTTTGGTACCGAACATGGTTCACCCTCCCCGGTGATCGCCATCCGCGCGGTTTGCGTGATGGTCGGACCAGAGTTAGTCACCATTACGAGCTGTGCGCCATTGCACGAAAGGGAATCGTGCAGTGCCGCATTCCGCTACCGTGGGAGCAATTGTCTTTGTGGGTCCGACCTGTGGTCGGACGCTTTCGCCAGCGTGGACCGCGTCCACAAAAAGCGCCCGCCCGCTGGTCGGACCCACAAAGACAGTTGCTCCTACATCACGTCCGCATCTTTTCCAGATCGCGCATGCGCTTCTGCGCATAGTCCCAGTTGTTATGGGTGATCGCGGCAAGCAGTGCTTCGCAGATCGCCATCATGGCGGCGTTGGAATCCCACACCGAGGGCACCACCACGCGCGCCGGCAATACGTGCTTGGCCACCTTGGCAATCGGCGACAGCCATTGGTCGGTAATCAGTAGTACATGCACCTGTTTGGCCGCAGCCGCCTCGGCCAGACGCAGCAGCGATGCCTGATAGCGGCGAATGTCGAAGATCAGCAGTACGTCACGATGATCCATGTCCAGCAATTGGTCCTGCCAGTTCGCTTCCTGTTCCTGCAGGTGCCCGACGCCAGGGCGGATGATGCGCATCTGCACCGAGAGATAGCGCGCCAGCGCATCGGTGAAGCGGCCGCCGACCATGTGCACACGGTTCTTGCGATCCCCCAGCAACCGGACCACTTGTTCCACTTCCTGGGCGGACAGGTTGGCGAAGGTTTCCTCAATGTTGCGCGCCACTGCCTCGCCCATCGCCAGGTGTGCAGGGCTCTGTCCCTTCTTGCTGCCTGCACGCGCAGGAGCCACCGGCTTCTGCAGCGGTGAGCTCAGCTGGGCGGTCAATTCTTCGCGCAGGCGACGCTGGAAATCGACATAGGAATCGAAACCCAGCCGCGCCACCATGCGCAGAACGGTCGGCGTGCTCACGCCAACGACCCGAGCCAGGTCGGTGGCGCTTTGCAGCCCCGCCATCGGATAGTCAGCCAGCAAGCGGTGGGCAACGCGCCGCTCCGTCACCGGGAACCTCCCCAGACTTTCGCGTAACTGTTCGACCACGGTCTGCGTCACGCAGGTACCTGCTTTGCGAAATTTCACAAAAGTATTGACAGCGGTGTCGTTTTGTACGATTTTTTACACTCGGGTGCAATAGCGTTGGTGCTGTAATTCTCGTTACATCGTCCCCAACAGGTTTCCGGCACATGCAAGGCTTCGTTCGATCCACCGCTGCGGCACCCGTCGCCATCCTCAACCGGAAGGGCGCAGGCGCTGCTGTGCTGCTCTGCGAGCATGCCAGCAATTACGTGCCGCAGGAGTACGCCCGCCTGGGACTGGCAGCAGCCGATCTGCAGCGGCATATCGCCTGGGACATTGGTGCGCTGGCGCTGGCCGAGCAACTCTCGGCGTTGCTGGACGCTCCTTTGGTATTCGCCACGCATTCGCGGCTGTTGCTCGACCTCAACCGTGACATCGCCGCTGCGGACTCGATCGTGACGCAGAGCGAAAACACCCCGGTTCCCGGCAATTTCGAGCTGAGCCAGACCGAGCGGCGGTGGCGCAGCGACTGGCTGTATGCGCCGTTTCATGCCGCGATCGAAAATTTGATTGATGAGCGGTTGTCGCGCGGGCAGGCGACCGCCGTGATCTCGATCCACTCGTTCACGCCGGAATATCTGGGCAATCTGCGGCCCTGGCATCTGGGCGTCATCAGCCGGCGCGATCGGCGTCTGGCCGATCGTATTCTCGAATCCGTGCGCCGCGATGCCAGCCTGTGCATTGGCGACAATCAACCTTATGCGCCCGAACAGGGTGTGTATCACAGCGTCGAACGTCATGCCGAGCGGCGTGGGCTGCCCGGCGCGATGATCGAAGTGCGTAACGATCTGATCGGCAATTGCCTGGGTCAGACGCAATGGGCAGGACGACTGGCGCACGATTTCAGATCTGCGCTGGAAGGTTTTTCGGATGCCGCGTTGGGGACGCGGCATATCACAGCAGGGGCCGTCATCATCTAGCCGGGGGAACGCATGTCAGAAGCAGCGGGCGTCACCTATACCAAAGTAGACAAGAGTTATTTCGAGAAACGTGGTCTGCGCCGTTACGCCGGCGTGTGGTCGTTATGGGCGTTGGGTGTGGGCGCTGTGATCTCCGGTCACTTCTCCGGCTGGAACTTCGGCTTGGCCCAGGGCTGGGGCAGCATGCTGGTCGCCACCGTCATCATTTCGGTGATGTATCTGGGTTTAACCTTCAGCCTCGCAGAAATGTCACCTGCATTGCCGCATACCGGTGGCGCCTATTCGTTTGCGCGTACCGCGATGGGGCCTTGGGGTGGATTCCTTACTGGTCTTTCGGAAAATGTCGAGTATGTGTTGACGCCTGCCGTCATCGTATTTTTCATCGGCAGCTACATGGGGGGTATCGTAGGCACTGGCCCCGAGTGGCAACCCGTCTGGTGGGTGGGTTTCTATATCTTTTTCGTCGGGCTCAACATCATCGGAGTCGAGCTTTCGTTTCGTGTCGGGTTGATCGTTACGGTTCTTGCGCTGGCTTGTCTGGTGACGTTCTGGGTGCTAGCGGCAGGACATCTGGATTTCAATCGCTGGGCGATGAATGTAGGCCCCGGTGGCGTCGAGCTTCCGGAAGGCAATGGACCCTTCCTTCCGAACGGCTACATGGGCGTGTTGGCCTGTCTGCCATTTGCGGTATGGCTGTTTCTTGCCATCGAGCAACTGCCGTTGGCGGCCGAGGAATCGGTCGATCCGAAACGCGACATGCCCAGGGGCATCATGGCCGGAATGTTCACCTTGATCATTTCTGCCTTCGTGATCCTCTGGCTGAATCCTTCGGTTGTCGGTGTTGGGTCATTCAAGCTCGGCACCTCCGGCGAGCCGCTGCTTGACGGATTGCGCGCACTGCTCGGCGCGGGGTCGGGTGTTGCCACGGCGCTGGCGTTGGTCGCAGTGCTGGGCCTGGTCGCCAGCTTCCACACCATTATTTTTGCCAAGGGACGGCAGATTTATTCGCTGAGTAGAGCGGGTTACTTTCCGTCTGGATTGTCCGTCACCCACGGCACCCGCAAGACTCCGCACGTGGCAATGGTTGTCGGCAGCATCGTGGCGCTGGCGGTGATGTTCACGCTGTGGTTCGGCCTGGGTGCCGATCATGGCGGCAAGGTCATCGGTGGCGTTCTACTCAATATGGCGGTGTTCGGCGCGATGTTCTCTTACTTCATGCAGGGGCTTTCATTCGTTTTGTTGCGCAAGAATCGACCCAATATCAATCGGCCTTACCGCAGTCCGATGGGGGTCCTGGGCGCGGTGTTGACGATGCTGATTGCCGTGGTGACTCTTTACATCCAGGTAACAGGTGATCCCGTATACCGTCAGGGCGTTATCTATGTGGCGGGCTGGTTCGTACTGTGCATCGTGTATTTCCTGCTTGTTGGCCGGCACAAATTGATCCTGTCGCCGGAAGAAGAATTCGCTCTGGATAAGAGTGGATCCGGTCACTAATCCTTTCCCCTGCTCGGCGAACTCCCCTCGCCCTTGCAGGAAGTGACCGACGGAGCCGCGGCCTGATCCGCCGCGGCTCAGTTTTTTCTTACTCTGGCAAAACCTGCTACGCGGTCCGATCGCCGCGTTGTGCCCGAACCGCGTAGCAGGCTTTGTGCGTTTTCCATGGAGGAATGATGACTGCACCCTTGAGCTTCGAAGCCCTCAAACTGGCAGTGACAGAAGGCCGGATCGATACCGTACTCGCCTGCATGGTCGACATGCAGGGGCGGCTGGTCGGCAAACGCTTCCAGGCAGAGTTTTTTGTCGAGAGCGCGTTCGAAGAAACCCATTGCTGCAACTACCTGCTTGCCGATGACATCGACATGGAACCGGTGCCCGGCTACAAGGCGGCGAGCTGGAGCAAGGGCTACGGCGACTTCATGCTCAAGCCGGATCTGGGCACATTGCGATTGACGCCCTGGCTGGAGGGCACCGCGCTGGTGCTCTGCGATGTGCTGGATCACCATACGCACGAAGATCTTCCGCACAGCCCACGCGCCATGCTCAAGCGCCAGATCGCCAGGCTTGCCGAGCGCGGCTACCTCGGCATGTTTGCTTCGGAGCTCGAGTTCTACCTGTTCGACGAGAGCTACGAAGCGATACACGCGCGCAACTATCAGAATCCAAAGACCGCAGGTCATTACATCGAGGATTACAACATCCTGCAGACGACGCGCGAGGAAGGCGTGATTCGCGCCATGCGCAAGGGCCTGCAGGCCGCCGGCATACCGGTGGAAAATTCCAAAGGCGAGTGGGGGCCGGGCCAGGAAGAGATCAATATCCGCTATTCCGATGCGCTGACCATGGCCGATCGGCATGCGATCCTGAAGAATGCCTGCAAGGAGATCGCCATGCAGCAGGGCAAGTCAATTACTTTCATGGCCAAGTGGCGTTACGACCTCGCTGGTTCCAGCAGCCATATCCACAATTCGCTGTGGGATCTGAAGGGCAAGACGCCGAAGTTTTTTGACGCCAAAGCAAAGTGGACCATGTCGCCGCTGATGCAGAGCTGGGTGGCAGGACAGCTGAAGTATGCACGCGACATCACCTGGTTTCTGGCGCCGTATATCAACTCCTACAAACGCTTTCAGGTGGGCACGTTTGCGCCGACACGCGCCGCCTGGAGCCGTGACAACCGCACCGCCGGCTTTCGTCTCTGCGGTGAAGGCAGCAAGGCCATTCGCATCGAATGCCGTATCGGCGGTGCCGATCTCAATCCCTATCTGGCTTACACCGGGCTGATCGCCGCCGGGCTTGCCGGTGTTGACGAGAAGCTCAAGCTCGGTGCGCCGTTTGAAGGCGATGGCTACTACAGCGACGCGCTGCCGGAAGTGCCAAAAACTCTGCGTTCCGCGGCCGAAGCCCTGGCGTCATCGAAGATGTTGCGCAAGGCGCTGGGCACGGAAGTGGTGGATCACTATCACCACACCGCTGAGTGGGAACAATTCGAGTACGACCGCCGCATCACCGACTGGGAACTCAAACGCGGCTTTGAAAGATATTGAATGTAGGGTGAGGTCCGGTTCGCGTAGCGAACGCGTGGCACTGCCACGCGGGGACCGAACGCCCGGCCATGGATGGCCGGGCCGGTGCAATGCACCGAGGATGGTTTGGGCCAGCGTAATTGATCGAAGTTTGAATCGGTGGGTTGCACCCACCCCACGCCAATTAAGCAGAGTCATCGATGAGCGAAACCGCCAGAATCATCTCCCCCGTTGATGGCAGCGTGTTTGCGGAGCGCGCCTTTGACAGCACCGCCGATATCATCAAAGCGCTGGATGCCGCCGTTGCCGCGCAGCGTGCCTGGCGTACTACGGCGGTCGCGGAACGCGCCGCTCTATGCCTGCGCGCCGTAGACGCCATGCTGGCGATGCAGGACGAGATCGTTCCTGAACTGGCGCGGCAAATGGGCCGGCCAGTGCGGTACGGCGCCGGCGAGCTGCGCGGATTTGCCGATCGCGCACGCCATATGATTGCGATCGCTGAATCGGCATTGGCCGACGTGCAGCCCGCACCGATCGATGGCTTTCGTCGTACCGTCAAGCGCGAGCCCCTGGGCGTCGTGTTTGTCATCGCGCCCTGGAATTATCCCTATCTGACCGCAGTGAACGCGGTGATCCCCGCGTTGATGGCGGGCAATGCGGTCATCCTGAAACATGCCACGCAGACCTTTCTGGTCGGCGATCGTTTTCAGAAGGCGCTGGATCGCGCCGGACTCCCGACAGGAATGTTCCGACACCTGCTGGTGGATCATGCCCAGGCGGCGATGATGATTCGTTCGGGGCGTGTGCATCAGGTGAATTTCACCGGATCGGTGGCCGGCGGTCGTGCGGTGGCGACGATCGCGGCCGAACGTTTTCTTGGCGTCGGTCTGGAACTTGGAGGCAAGGACCCTGCGTATGTCTGTGCCGATGCGGATCTGGAATACGCTGTGGCCAATCTGGTCGACGGCAGTTTTTTCAACTCGGGGCAAAGTTGCTGTGGTATCGAACGCATCTATGTCGCCGAGTCGCTGTACACGAAGTTCGTCGAGCGCTTCGAGGCGTTGAGCTACGACTACGTGCTGGGCTCACCGCTGCAGTCGGACACGACGCTGGGCCCGATGGTGACGCCCAAGGCAGCGGCCTTCGTGCGCAATGAGGTGGCACGCGCAGTGGCTCAGGGCGCGCGCGCGTTGATCGATCCGAAGCGTTTCTCGGCCGACGTCGTTGGCAGTGCCTATCTGGCGCCACAGGTGGTGATCGACGTTAACCACAGCATGTCGCTGATGCGCGATGAGAACTTCGGTCCGGTTGTCGGCATCATGTCGGTGGCGGATGATGACGAAGCGGTGCGCTGGATGAACGACAGCGACTACGGTCTGACCGCATCGATTTGGACTGGCGATATCGAGCGTGCCGAACGCATCGGCGATCTGGTCGAAACCGGTACGGTGTTCATGAATCGCTGCGATTACCTCGACCCGGCGTTGGCCTGGACCGGCGTCAAGGAAACCGGGCGCGGTGCGACATTGTCCAGCATTGGTTACGAACATCTGACCCGGCCGAAATCGTTTCACCTGAAGCTCTTGTAGGGTGGGTGCAACCCACCATTGCACGGTCTCGAAAATGGTGGGTTGCACCCACCCTACGCCAACCGCTTTATCCGGAAACCCGCATGAGCCCCACATCCAACTGGAACTACCCCACCGCGGTGCGCTTCGGCGCCGGCCGAATCAAGGAACTTGCCGATCACTGTCGGCAGCAGGGGATTCACCGACCGCTGCTGGTGACCGATGCCGGGCTCGCCCATGCGCCGATCACAGTCGCGGCCCTGGCGCTGCTGCGTGACGCCGGTCTGGGCACCGCAATCTATGCTGACATCAAACCCAATCCTGTTGGCGCCAATCTCGATGCCGGTGTCGCCATGTATCGCAACGGCGGGCACGATGGTGTCGTCGCGTTTGGAGGCGGCAGTGGTCTGGATATGGGCAAGCTCATCGCATTCATGAGCGGGCAGACGCGTCCGGTCTGGGATTACGAAGACATTGGCGACTGGTGGACACGAGCCAATCCCGATGGCATCGCGCCGGTGATCGCCGTGCCGACGACGGCGGGCACGGGCTCGGAGGTGGGGCGCGCCGGTGTGATCACTGACGAGACCACGCACACCAAGAAGATCATCTTTCATCCGAAGATGCTGCCCAAAGTGGTGATCTGCGATCCCGAACTCACCGTTGGCATGCCCGCGGAAATCACTGCCGGCACCGGCATGGATGCGTTGTCACATTGCCTGGAGGCCTATTGCGCACCTGGGTTTCATCCCATGGCGGATGGCATCGCGGTCGAGGGCATGCGCCTGGTGGCGCAGGCGCTGCGGCGCGTGGTGGCTAATCCTCAGGATATCGAAGCGCGTGGATTGATGATGGCCGCTGCTGCGATGGGTGCCACTGCATTCCAGAAGGGATTGGGTGGCATGCACGCCTTGGCGCATCCGATCGGTGCGCTGTTTGATACGCACCATGGCATGACCAATGCAACGCTGATGCCCTATGTCCTGCGCTTCAATCGCAGTGCAATCGACGAGCGCATCGCCAGGCTTGCTGCCTACCTTGATCTGCCCGGGCAGAACTTCGACGCCTTTCTCAAGTTCATTCTGGATTTGCGTCAGGACGTCGGTGTGCCGCATACGCTGCGCGAGCTGGGCGTTGACAATGCCAAGGCCGATCTCGTTGCGACCATGGCGGTTGCCGATCCGTCTGCGGGTGGTAATCCCATCGCGCTGGACGTAAAAGCAACACGCGCGATTTTCGATGCGGCCTACAACGGCTCGTGAGGTCATGTAGGAGCGGCGTCAGCCGCGAAGCTCTTGCTCTGA
>JANMUE010000132.1:0-15978 GCA_031391205.1 Lysobacterales bacterium
GTTGTAGAGCGCAAGGCAAAAGCAGCGGAGCAAGCCCCGCTCTACAACGTCAAGAGCATCGCGGCCGGAGGCCGCTCCTACATGGATTATTTCAGCTTTCGCTCAAAAAAATCCACGATGTTGTTGTAAGCGTGCTTCTTCATCCACGGTAGCGAGATGCCATGCTTGCCGCCGGGATAGGTCATCAATTCGAAGGGAATGCCTTTCTGCTGCAGAGCGCTCATCAATTTGGTGGAGTTGGTGAACAGCACGTTGTCGTCGGCCATGCCGTGCACCAGCAGCAGCGGTGATTTCAAACCATCCAGATGCGCGAACACTGCGCTCTCTACATAGCCTTCGGCGTTCACTTCGGGGTGGTCCATATAGCGCTCGGTGTAGTGGGTGTCATAGAGACGCCAGTCGGTAACCGGTGCACCGGAAACGCCGGCCGCGATCTGATCCGAATGCTTGGCCAGCATCATCAGACTCATGTAACCGCCATAGCTCCAGCCGAATACGCCGATATGCCCGGCGTCGACGAAGGACTGCGATTTCAGCCATTTCACGCCTTCGAGCTGGTCGGTCACCTCCGGTCCACCCATCCGCCGGAACAGCGGTTCCTCGAAGGTCTTGCCACGGCGGTCGCTACCGCGGTTGTCCAGCGTGAAGACGATAAAGCCGCGGCGCGCCATCACCTGCACCAGCGGATCGTCCCAGGACTTGGATACGCGCTGCACATGCGGGCCGCCGTAGACATAGACCATCACCGGATATTTCTTTTGCGGATCGAAGTCGCCGGGCTTGGTCAGGCGGTAATACAGCGTCTGGCCTTCGGCGCCGACAATGCTGCCGAACTCGGGCGTGGCGTGCTGGCCAAAATAGGGCCAGTACGGATGCCCCGCTTGCAGCATGTTGGCTTCCAGTATCGACAGCTCTTCGCCCTCGGCATCAAACAACCGCACCGAAGGTGGTGCTGCAGGATTGCTATGGGTATCAACGAACACGTCGCCGCTTTCGGCGAAGCTGGCAGCATGCATGCCCTCGGCGACAGTCACCTGGCGCGTTTCCAGCGATGGCGTCGACAACGACGTCGAATAGACATGGCGCTGCAGCGGATCGAGTCCGCCGGAGGCGAAGAAGATGCGATCGCCATTGAGATCGACCGCGAGCAGCTGATCGACCACCCAACTTTCCGGCGTCAGCGCATGGCGCAGCGTGCCGTCAGGTTTATGCAGATACAGTCGCTTGCTGCCATCTCGCTCGCTCTGCCAGATGAAGCCCGAACCATCCTTGAGGAAACGCAGATCGTTGTGCAGGTTAACCCAGGTCTTGCTGGTCTCGGTCAGCAGGGTGCTGATGGTGTTTTCAGTTCGATGCCATAGCCGCAGATCGAGTGTGCGCTGATCGCGGCTCTGCACCTGGAAGGACAGTCCGGTGGCCTCGGCATTCCAGTCTACGCGGGCGAGATAGATGTCGGTCTGCTTGCCCAGGTCGACCCACTGCACCGGTGCCACCGCCGGCAGTACCAGGGTGCGATTGCCCCCGGATACCACCTCGGCGGGGAGGGCGCCGGCCATATCGATCACACCCAGACGAATCAACACATTGGCCTGGCCGGCTGCAGGATAACGCTGCTCGACGACCTCGGTGGATTCGGCATTGATCTCGAAACGACGCTGGATCGGCACCGGGCTTTCGTCGACGCGGGCAAACGCGATAGCCGAATCATCCGGTGCCCACCAATAACCGGTAGTGCGATCCATTTCCTCCTGCGCCATGAATTCGGCCTGGCCATTGGAAATCAGCCCACCACCATCGCGGGTCAGTTGCAGGGTGCGATCGCTACTCAATTCGATCGCCCAGAGATTCTGGTTGCGCACGAAACCGACATAGCGGCCCTGCGGGGATACCTTGGCATCGGTCGCAAAACCGATGTCGCGATGGGTCAGTTTGCGCAGGGCGTCGACGCCATCCTTGTACAGGTCGTAGAGATAGAGCTCGCCGTTGAGCGGGAACAGCAGCATTTTGCCGTCCGGCGAATAGCCATATTCCAGGATGCCCTTGAGGCTGGCGGTACGGGCGCGCTCGCGACGTGCCTTCTCCTCGTCCGACAGGTCTTCGTCTCCGGGCAGCAGGATCTTGGAATCGACCAGCAGCCGGGTTTCCTTGTCGGCAATACGGTATTCCCAGAGATCGAGCTGAAACTGATCCGATTCCTTGCCGCGCAGAAAGGTGACGCGGCTGCCATCGGGCGAGACCTTGAGCCCGATCGGCGACGGGCCAGCCAGCGCTGGCGCGTCGTAGATGCGATTGATGCTCAATATCTGGTCCACAGGCGGTGGGGTCTGGGGTTCGGCAGCTTGGCTCATGGTGGCGATGGGCATCAGCAGGGAGAGGATCAGGGCGCGCATGCGGGAATCCGAGTACGGCGATGGGACACTGAGTGTAGTCGACGCGCGACAGGCGTCGCTGTCATGAAAGTCACGAACTCCCGTGCGAACGTACGAGGCGATAAACTGGCGATTCGATACTGGGAGCTGAGACGATGAAGTCGATTCTGTCGTTGGCCGTAACCTGGCTGTGTGTTTTGGGACTTGCTGCCTGCCAGACCACGGCCGGGAATAAGTCGGTTGCCGGCCCTGCATGCGCAACCACGCCGGCAGTGGCGGTGCTGGCGGACGATTCATTTCGCGCCACGCTTTGGCAGCAATCCGCTGCAGAGTACGACGCGCTCAGTCTGCAGGCCTTTGTTCGTGCCGACGCCATGCTTGACCGCGCGCTGCAGGATGCCGCTTGGAGCGCACTCGACCCGGCTGAATTTCAAGCGCCGCCGAGCGGCGCTGGATTTGCCATCATCAGCGATGTCGATGAAACCCTGGTCGACAACAGCGCCTTTGCCGTGCGCCAGATGCGCGAGCCCGCGCCGGCCTGCCTAACCGTGGCCGAAGCGCGCGCAGACTGGGATCGACGCTGGCTGGAATGGGTCAGCGATGCCGAAGCACCGGCGCTGCCGGGAGCCGCCGAGTTCCTGCAGCGCGCGGTGCAGCGCCCGGGCGTGGAGGTGTTCTATGTCACCAATCGCAAGGACAACGAAAAGGCGGCCACCTGCAAGAACCTGGTCGGCGCGGGCTTTCCGGTGCTCAACTGCGAAACCCATGTGCTGACGCGCAACGATGATCTGGGCCGGAAGAGAGACAAGGTATCGCGCCGTCAGCACGTGGCGCGCACGCACCGCGTGGTGATGCTGTTTGGTGACAACCTCGGCGATTTCGTCGGCAATATCCTGACCGGCGAGGCCGAGCGCAACGCCGTGGTCACGGCACGCCAATCCTGGTGGGGCGAGCGCTGGTTCATGCTGCCCAATCCCGGCTATGGCTCCTGGGAAGAGATCCTCGGCAATGTCAAAGATCGCCCGGACGATTTCAGCTCCGCGCAGGAACGTGGCGCCTATGTACGCGCGCAGAAAGAGCGCCACCTGCAGGACTGCCGCAAAATCGACTGTCTCAAGCCATGACCGGTTCCCTGCGCTCCGACAAACCCATCCCGCCGCGCGAGCGATTGATCTTTGCGCTGGACGTATCCACGCGCGCCGAGGCACTGGATTGGATCGAGCGCCTGGGCGATAGCATCGTGTTCTACAAGATCGGTATGGAACTTTTGACCAGTGGCGAATACTTCCAGGTGCTCGATGATCTGGCGCGGCGTGGCAAGCGTATCTTTGTCGATCTGAAGTTCTTCGATGTGCCGGCCACCGTAGCGTTGGCGGTGAAGGGACTGACGCGCTATCCAGTGGATTTCTGCACCATCCATGGCAACAACGCCATGCTGCAGGCGGCAGCGGCGGTGAAGGGTTCGATCAAACTGCTGGGCGTCACGGCGTTGACCAGCCTGGACGAGCAAGATCTCGCCGACCTCGGCTTTCAGTGCGATGCGCAGAAGTTGGTGCTGTCGCGCGCTCGCGCGGCGCTCGCGGTGGGCTGCGATGGTGTGGTCTCTTCGGGGCTGGAAGTGCCTGAGCTGCGCCGTGAGATCGACCATAGACTGATCGTGGTCTGCCCTGGCATACGCCCGGTGGCCAATGCCGACGATCAGAAGCGCACCGTGGATGTGCACCAGGCCTTCGAGAATGGCGCCGACTACATCGTGATCGGGCGGCCGATCCGAAATGCCGCCGATCCGCGTGCAGCCGCTGAAGCCGTGCAGGCGACGATTGCATCAATCTTTGAGTGAATACATATAAATCAACTAGTTGTGCGACAAGTGTTGAGATGTTGTCTTAACTGTGTGTTCCAAGCTACTATTTGCGCAACACAAGCCAGAACACAACAACGAAGACTAAACAACGCGCCCAACTTCCCCCTCCCGGCTTTGCCGGTTGTTCAGATGGTTCGAAAGAGCCATCTGATTTTTTTTGGGCGTAGCGAAAACGCGCAGATCTTGGCGCCATAACCGACTGGAAAGGCGCGTTTTTCGATACCAGATCGGTGTTTGATGAAAATTTAACGCGGTATGGTGTCGAATCATGCAACCAAGCTGGGCGATTGATCGCTTTTGCAGTTGATCTGATTGCCCGCTTGCACTTGCCAACCCGTCGGGATCGCCCCACCATTCCCGGCCCTGAAATGATGGAGTCTTCTGCCATGAACCTGAAATTCTGCAGTCTTGCACTTGCCCTCGCCGCCGCTCTGGCATTGACGGGCTGCAAGGACAAAGAGGAACAGGCTGCAGCCGGCGCAGAAGCTGCCATCGCCGCAACCGCCGCGTCTCCGGAAGCCGCCGTTGCCGTGGCTGCGAAAAACCTGCGTGCCGGCAATTTGAAGGCCGTGGTCGAGGCCAGTGTGCCGCCGCAATATCTGGAACATGTCCGCGGCAAGTGGACGTCCAAGATGAGCGAAGATCCGATCACCGATGAGGATCGCGCCGAGTTTGCCGAGAATATTGCGCGCTTCACCGCACCCGATGCCGAACAGAAAATGTGGGCCGAGCTGGAACCGCAGCTCACCCAGAAGAAGGCCGATATCGACATGCAGATGCCGATGATGATCGGCATTGGCCGGGGCATTCTGGCGTCCGGGGTGCAGCAGCGCGAAGACCTGAATGAGACACAGAAGACGCAGGCGCTGGCCGCCGTCGACGCGTTCGCCAAGTGGGCTGAAACCGCCAAATTCACCGATCCCGCATTGGCACAGAAGTCTATTGGCATCGTCTGCGCCACCGCACGCGAGATGGAACTCAAATCTCTGGATGAGGTTCACGCCATGAGCTTTGAACAAGCACTGGCCAAGGGCGATATCGCGCTTGCTGGCGCCAAGAAATTGTTTGATGTCTATGGTTTTTCGCTTGATCAGATGTTCGACAGCGTGAAGACTGAATTGGTTGCACAGACTGGCGATAACGCCAAGGTCTTGGTGAACTTTCAGTTTTTCGGCCAACCGCTCAATTTCGAAAGCGAGATGACGAAGTTCGAAGGGCGTTGGTACGGCAAGGATTCCCTGCTGAATTTGCAACGGGAAATCGCCGCTGGCAGCGTCGCCGCGATCAAGGAACCGGAAACCGAAGGTTGATGCCACGCCCGCGTTCCGGATCCTTCCGGAGCACGACTACGCCATGGCCAGCCATCCGATGATATTTCCTGATGCGCCCGCGCACGATGTGCGGGCGCCCTTCGTCTGGCGGGTGCTGGGCGCGTTGATCCGTCCCTGGCTCAAGATCAAGACCGAGCCATCGCAGCCTGAGCAGCGTCTCGCGCATAACGACGCGCCGGTGGTCTATTTGCTGGAGCGTTACGGTGTCTCCAATGCGCTGATTCTCGAAGAAGCCTGTCGGCTGCATCATCTGCCACCGCCGCTGATGCCGATGCCTGGGGGCCACTTGCGCAAGCAGCGTTCGCTGTTGGCGTTGTCCAGGCGCGACGGCTCGCTGCTGTTCGGCCGGCCGCGCAATCGCACCCATTCCGAAGGCCTGGCGCAGCTGGTGGCGGCGATCCGCGCCAATCCAACGCTGGATGTACGTGTAATACCGGTGTCGATTTTCGTCGGACGTGCACCCGCGCGCGAATCCGGCTGGTTCAGCGTTCTGTTTTCAGAAAACTGGGCGATGGTCGGACGCTTCCGGCGCTTTCTGTCGGTGTTGCTGAATGGCCGCGACACAATCGTGCATTTCTCTGAAACCATCAGTCTGCGCGAAGTGGTCGGCGAAGGGCTTGATGTCGAGCGCACGGTACGCAAGGCCAGCCGCGTCATGCGCGCGCATTTTTCCAGATTGCGCACCGCGGTCATCGGGCCCGACCTTTCGCATCTCCGCACCTTGATCGACGCTGTGATGAATGCCGATTCGGTACGGCAGTCAATGCAGGCCACGGCCAGCAAGGAATCGCTGTCGTCGGATCAGGTAGAAGGCAGGGCACGCTCCTACGCCTGGGAAATCGCTGCCGACTACTCGCATCCGGCGGTGCGTTCGGCCTCGTTCCTGCTGAAGTCGGTGTGGACCAAACTTTACGACGGCATCCAGATCCACCATTTCGATACGCTCAAGCAGGCGGCGCCAGGGCACGAGGTGGTTTATGTGCCCTGTCACCGCAGTCATATGGATTATCTGCTGGTCTCATATCTGTTGTACGAAAACGGCATCGTGCCGCCGCATATCGCCGCTGGCGTGAATCTCAACCTTCCGGTGATCGGCAGCCTGTTGCGCAAGGGCGGGGCGTTCTTCCTGCGCCGCAGCTTCAAGGCCAATGCGCTTTATTCGACTGTGTTCACCGAATATGTGACGCAATTGTTCCGGCGTGGCGTATCGCTTGAATATTTCGTCGAAGGTGGACGCAGTCGTACTGGCCGTCTGCTCGACCCACGTGCCGGCATGCTGGCGATGACAGTGAAGAGTTTCCTCTCCGAGTCGCGGCGTCCGGTGGTGTTCCAGCCGGTGTATATCGGCTACGAAAAGCTCCTGGAAGGCAAATCGTATATCGGCGAGCTTTCCGGCAAGCCCAAGGAAAAGGAAACGCTGTTTGGCCTGCTGCGTTCGTTGAAGCTGCTGCGCGAGCGCTATGGCAAGGTAGCGGTGAGTTTCGGCGAGCCCATCCATCTGGTTGCGCATCTGGACGCGGCCGCGCCGAACTGGCGCGCCGACGCACGCATCAGCGACCGTCCCGAATGGTTCGGCAAAACGGTCGATGCACTGGCCGATCGCATTGCCGTCAACATCAATCGCAGCGCCGACGTCAATCCGGTCAATCTGCTGGCCCTGGCCCTGCTCGCCACACCCAAGCACGCCATGGCCGAAGACGATCTGGTGCGACAGATCGAATTGTTCAAGCAGTTGATCGACACCTTGCCGTATTCGGATCGGGTCACCATGACCCCGATGACGCCGGCCGAGATCATCGCCTACGGCGAACGCATGAAGGTCATCGAGCGTGTCAAGCATCCCCTCGGGGATGTGCTGCGCGCTGAAGGCGACAGCGGCGTGCTGCTCAGTTATTTCCGTAACAATGTGCTGCACCTGCTGGCGGCACCGGCCTGGGTGGCGTGCTGCTTCCTCAACAATCGCCGCCTGCAGCGCGCGACGGTAGAGCGGCTAGGGCGCTTCATCTATCCCTTCATCCAGGGAGAATTGTTCCTGGGCTGGAATGCCGAAGGTTTCGCCACCGAATTGCAGAAGACCATCGAGGTCTTCTCGGAGATGGGCCTGCTGGAAAGCGAGGAAGAGGGCAAGTATCTGCGACGTCGTGTCGGCCAGACGGACGAGGCCTATCAGCTGCGCGTGATTGCGATGAGTCTGTTGCAGGCCTTCGAGCGCTACTACATCGCGCTGGCACTGCTGGTAAAAAGTGGTCCGGGCGTGTTGTCGACCTCCGAATTGGAAACCCACTGCCAGCACACTGCGCAGCGTCTGTCATTGCTGCATACGCAGGCGGCGCCGGAGTTTTTCGACAAATCGCTGTTCCGCGGATTCATCACCACACTGCGCGAACGCCGCATCGTCTGGCTCAACGACAAGGCCAAGCTCGACTTCGGCGATGAGCTGAACACCATGGCCAGTGACTCCAAGCTGATCCTCAGCCGCGAGCTGCGCCATTCCATTCTGAAGCTCGCCAGTTCGTCGGAGCGCAGTAGCGAAGCGGTGGTGTAGGAGCGGCCGCCGCTCCTACATGGCTATGATTGCCGCAACGCCCGATCCGCCCAGATCACCAGCAGCAGCGAAACCGGAATGCGCACCAGGTGCGCGCCCGAGCCCAGCACCAGTAGCTCGAACACGAACGCCATCGTGCTGAGCAATGCCATTGCCGCCGCCGCATGTCTCAGTCGCGACAGCACCGCAAGCAGGGTAAGCAGGGTAGACGTACCCAGCGCCATGTAGAGCCACCAGGTCTGCGCCAGCAGCGGGTGGCGTATGACCAGGGTTTCGCGTTGATTGGGGAATACCGCCAGTGCCAGAACCGTGGCCGCGCACAATCCCAACAGTGCTCCTCGTGCCAGCCAGCGCCGCCAGGGCAATCGACGCCAGGCATCGCGCGCTGGAGACTGCATCAGGCATCCAGATCCGGAATGAGCTTGGACTCGTAAAACGAAATCATGTCCTTGATCTTGAGCTTGCGTTTCTTCATTCGAGTGAGGTGCAGCTGATCGGTTGCGATGTCGACAGAGAGTTTGTTGATCGCCTGATCCAGATCGCGGTGCTCAACCTTAAGCTCCATCAGCAGGCGGGCGGCAACGGCAGCATCGGTCGGATCAGTCATGGCGGCTCATCGCGTGGTCGCTGCAAGTCTATGACGCTGCCGCGTTGACTGAAAGCTTTGCCTTCGTGGGAACGATACTGTGGGAGCGCGTCCGACATTGTGGGTCCGACCTGTGGTCGGACGCTTCCGCCAGAATGGACCGAGTCGACAAAAAGCGTCCGACCACAGGTCGGACCCACAAAGACAGTTGCTCTCGCGATCTGGTTCTGAGGTGTGGTCAGCCCGCCATGTTAATCTGTTCGTTCCCGCTATCTGGAGGCAGCGTAATGCGCCTCGCTAATGACAACACGCCCACATGGAAGGCCGCGCCATGAGCCTCGTCGCCGACAAGAAACCTACGCTGGAACAAAACAAGCTGCACAAGCGCTTGCGTCGCCACGTGGGTCAGGCCATTGCCGACTACCGGATGATCGAAGAAGGCGATCGGGTGATGGTCTGCCTGTCTGGCGGCAAGGATTCGTACACCCTGCTCGATATCCTGCGCCAGCTTCAGGCCAAGGCGCCGGTGCGCTTCGAGCTGCATGCAGTGCATCTGGATCAGAAGCAACCTGACTACGACGCCACCATCCTGCCGAGGTATCTGGAATCGATCGGCATGCCGTTCACGATCCTCGAGCAGGACACCTACAGCGTGGTCAAGCGTGTGGTGCCCGAGGGCAAGACCATGTGCGGGCTGTGCTCACGGCTTCGTCGCGGCTCGCTGTACAGCTTTGCCGAACGCGAAGGCTTCACCCGTATTGCGCTTGGGCATCATCGTGACGATATCGTCGAGACCATGTTCCTGAACCTGTTCTATCACGCCAAGCTATCCGCGATGCCGCCCAAGTTGCGATCCGATGACGGTAGACACATCCTGATCCGGCCGCTGGCCTACTGCGCCGAGGACGATATCGCCGCATACGCTGCGTGGCAGGGCTATCCGATCATGCCGTGCAACTTGTGCGGTTCGCAGGAAACCTTGCAGCGCAAGGCGATCAAGGCAATGCTGGTGGACTGGGAGCGCAAGACCCCGGGTCGTATCGACAATGTGTTCCGCGCGTTGGCCGACGTACGCCCTTCGCAGTTGGCTGATCGCAATTTGTTTGATTTTGCCAGTCTGGGAGCGCGTGCTGAGGTTCCGCCCGAAGTGGGCGATTGGCTGGCGGGCGAGCCGTCCGACACGCACAAACCGTTCCCGGTCGCGCTGGTCGCGGCCGATTGATCCGTTTTACCGTCTGAATAATGGTGGGGCGCAGCGCCCTGCCTTGGAGCATCTATGTTCTTTCGCAATATCACGCTGTTCCGTTACCCGGCCGAAAACGCCTCCAAACTGAAGAAACTGGAGCAGAAACTGGGCGAACACGAACTGCGCCCCTGCGGCCCGCTGGAATTGTCGACGCGCGGCTGGGTCTCGCCGTTCGGACGCGGCGAAGAGGTGCTCAGTCATGGCGTCGGCCCCTACGTGCTGCTGACCCTGGGCGGCGAAGACAAGTTGCTGCCGGGCTCGGTGGTCAACCAGGCCTTGGTTGTGAAACTGGAAAAGCTTGAAAAACAACGGGGTAAGCCAGTCGGTGGACGTGAACGCCGCAAGCTGAAGGACGAAGTGCTGACTGACCTGATGCCCAAGGCGCTGGCCCGTCCCAGTCGGTTGATGGGCTATCTGGACACCGAAAATGGCTGGATCGCGGTGGATTCGTCTTCACGCAAGGCCGCCGAGACCTTTGTCAGCAAGCTGCGCGAGGCGCTGGGCAGCTTTCCGGCAGTGCAAGCCGAGGCTGAGGAATCGCCGCGGGCGGTGATGACTGAATGGCTGATCGACGGCAAACTACCCAAGGGCTGGGTGCTGGGCGATGAGTGCGAACTCAAAGATCCGGCCGATCAGGGCGCCATTGTGCGCTGCCGTCGCCAGGAACTGGAGTCTGACGAGGTGCGCGAACACCTCAAGAGCGGCAAACAGGCCACCCAGCTGGCCTTGGTCTTCCAGGAGCGGATGCGCTTCGTCCTTGACGAAAATCTGACGGTACGCAAGTTCAAATTGCTGGATGTCGCCACCGAATCCCTGGAAAGTGGCGACCGGGAATCGGCCAATGCTGAACTGGATGCAAGATTTGCGTTGATGACGCACGAATTGGCTTTACTTTTCCAGGCAATCGAAACCATATTCGGGGTCCCGCGACCGCACGGTTAAAAACCGTTCTGCCGCGGCCCCCACTTTGGAAGAACAGGGCAAGATGCAACCGCAGGCCGAACAATTCGTTGAGCTGGAAACGCCCAATGGGCGTACCGTGCGCGTACTGACGCGGACCAATCCGCGTGCTCGACGATTGTCGCTGACCGTCGGCGCCGGCGGCCCCAGGCTATCAGCCCCTGCGGGCACGCATCCGTCGACCATGCGCGCCTTTCTGCGCGAAAACGCCGGATGGGTGCAGAAGAAACTGCGAGAACTGGATCTGACGAGCAGAAAGCTGCTGCCGCCGGTACCTGGGCGCAATGAAACGCTAGCGTTCCGCGGTGTCGAGCTGCCGGTGCTGTGGGAGCACGGCGCGTTCCCGCGCGTCCGCGTCGACGGGCCAGAAATGGTGGTCAGCCTCAACCTCGATCACCCTGAAGTGACCCGGCATGCGCAGCGCGCCATGCGCAATTTCCTGGTTCGCGAGCTTCGCCGCGAAGCCTCGCGCTATGTCGGCTATTACGGGATGCTGATCGGCAAGACGCCGTCGGCGTTCCGCTTCGCGCCTATGCGCACGCTCTGGGGCAGCCTCAGCAGCGGCGGGCGCATGGCGCTGGATCTCTCGCTGATACTGGCGCCACCCAAGGCGCTGGAATACGTCATCGTGCACGAGATGTGCCACCTCTGGGTGCGCAACCACGGCCCACGTTTCTGGTCGCGCGTTGCTGATGCCTTTCCCGAAGTCGACGAGCAGCGCGCCTGGCTTAACGACCATGGCCACAGCATCAAGCATGAAATATCACGCTGGATTGGCGTGAAGATGGATTGAGTGTGATCGCGATCACCGGCTCCGGCTTCATTGCGCTTGCGTCTTCGTGTAGACATCGGATTCTGGTCGACTCGGTACGCGATTATCCTGTTTGCCACATCCCATCCTCGCCACCTGCGGCGTCGACCGTCCCCTTAACTCAAGGGGACTGGGCCGCGGTTTGGATGTGATCGCGAAAATCTCTTGCTGGCGCAGATTGGCAAAATCGGTCGTTTCCATCCAGTACCCGGGTCTCTAACCCCGCAGCGACTTGGCCACCTGCTCGGGGATATCCATGTGCAGATGATGCGTACCCTGGATGCGTGTAACGTCCAGTGTCGGCACCAGGGTCATGCGATCGCTCATGCGTGCATATTCGACGAAGGGCATGGCTGGTTCTGCCAGCACCAGATGCGCCCGGCACTGAATGCCCTCCAGGCAATTGCTTACCTGCTCCTCGGTCATGCGCATGGCGCTGGTCAGGGTCAGTCTCGGGTCGCTGCTCCATACATAGCCGCCGTCGACGGCGCGCGTGCCGCGTGTGACCAGCGCCTTTGCCGCGGCTTCGGAGAGCGGCAGCTGCGGATGCTGTCGGCGTGCCGCCTGAGGTGCTTCCAGATCGGGAAACACGCGCAACTGTTTGGCATCGATGCCGGCGCGATCAGCGAGCGCAGCGCGCAACAGCCCCAGCGTTTTTTCGGCCGGTGTGCTCATCGGCCCCAGCGCTTCGATCAAATAGAGACGATCCACGCGTTCCGGCAGCGCCGCGGCCAACACACTGCAGACTGCACCACCCAGTGAATGGCCGAGCAGGCTGAAGCGCTGCCACTGCAGCGCTTCGATACAGGTCGAGACATCATGCAGATAGTCGATGTAGTGATACCAGGCGCCACGCGGTCGATGATCGGAGCGGCCATGGCCGGGCAGGTCGATGGCGACCATGTCGAAGTCTTCGAACCAGGGCGAGATCGGTTCGAAGCTCGCCGCATTGTCCAGCCAGCCGTGTATCGCCAACAACTTGGGGCCGGCGGAATTGCCGGAACGCCGCGCAGCGATGTTCAAGTGCGGCAGCGCGATACGCATTTCCTCGAAGTTCGTCATTGCCGAGCCTGCTCGTCAAATGCGGGGCGTGCTGCCGCGTGCCGCGCGGCGCTGGTGCCGATCTGTGTGTCGATATCCGCAAGACGCTCCGGGTTAGATTCGGGCCAATGCGCTGTCGACTGCATAATCAATTGCGCCAACCAGCGGGCGTGGTCTGCGCCGGCGTTCAGCGCCGGGATATAGCGGAATTGTTCGCCGCCTGCGGCCATGAAGATGTCGCGCCCCTGCATAGCGATTTCTTCCAGCGTTTCCAGGCAGTCGACGGCGAAGGCCGGACAGATCACGTCCAGCGATTTCACACCAGCGCCGGGCAAGCGTTGCAACTCCGTATCCGTATACGGCGACAGCCAGCGTTCGCGGCCGACGCGCGACTGGAAGGAAACGCTCCATTGCTGCGCGCCCAGTTGCAGGTGCTCTGCAGTAAGTCGCGCGGTTGCCAGGCACTGGCAGTAGTAAGGATCGCCGGCATGCAGATAGCGCTCGGGAATACCGTGAAACGAGAACAGAAGATGCGCGGCAGTACCATTTTGCTGTCGATAGGCCCGTACGCGCTCAGCCAGCAGCCCGGCATATCCAGGTCGATCGTAGTAGTCGCTGACGAAGCCCAGCTCCGGCACCCAGCGCCAGGTTTTTAGAGTATCTGCCACCGCATCGAACACTGAGCCGGTCGTCGTGCCCGAATACTGCGGATACAGTGGCAGAACCAGCAGGCGGCGCAGATTGCGGCGCATCAGACCGTCCAGCACCGAAGACAACGAAGGATTGCCGTAGCGCATGGCGGTATGTACTTCGATGCGCTGCTGCCCACTGCCACGCAACTCGGCCCGCGTCGCCGCGACCAGATCCTGGGTATGAAACAGCAGTGGCGAACCGCGCTCGGTCCAGACCTGCTGATAGGCGTGCGCCGAACGCCGCGGCCGGATGCGCAGAATCACCCCATGCAAAATCACCCGCCATAGCAGCCGCGGCAGCTCGATCACCCGCGGATCAGCAAGGAATTCAGCCAGAAAGCGGCGCACCGCCCTGGTCTCGGCGCGATCCGGCGTGCCCAGATTGACCAGCACCACGACCGCCAGCGGGGGGGTGCCATGGGCGAAGCCTGCGCGGCCTTGGTATTTCATCGAATTCCTCATGTTCTCAGAGGGATACAGTATCTTGTGTCGGGGCCATGTTTCCGTCACCAGCATTGGCGCAGCCGCCAGGCGCCCGTTGTCATGATGACGAGGCGCTCAGCAGGGCTTTGAATTTTGCCGTCTCCAGGCTAGAATCGGGCCGTCATGATCGCCCCCATGGCTGACGATTACAGCAGTACATACCTATAAAGGGATTCGCCCATGCGTCGCGCTTGTCAGCTCGCCGCCGTCGCTGCACTGTCGATGTGTGCTTTTGGCACGCAAGCAGAGCCCTTTGCGTATGCGACGACCTTTGATCCGGGGCCTGGTGACCTGAGTTCCCGTCTGCTGCAGATTGATCTGGCGAACGGTACAAGTCGATCCTTGGGCCGTATCAACTTTTCTGATGTCGAAGGGTTGGCGATTGCGCCGGAAGGCACACTGTATGCCGTTTCCGATACCCCTCCCAAAACCCTGCTGACGCTCGATTCGTCGTTTGGACGCGGTGTCGCGGTAGGGTCGGGGAACGGAAACCTCGGTTTGACGTCCATCGCGCCGATGGATTTTGGTTTGGCGTTCACCTGCGACGGCAGGCTTTGGATGTCATCGGATACCACCGGCAACCTGTGGGAAGTCAATCGCAATACCGGCGCAGCGCGCCTGGTGGGATCGATGGGTGCGAGCATCTCTGGGTTGGCCGGCACCGCCAACGGTTTGTACGGGATCGGTATCGAGGCAACGCGTGGCCTCTACAAGATCGATGTTGATACCGCTGTGGCGACGCGTGTCGGGCCGGCGATCGGCAGTATCGCGCCCTATGTCGACGCGGGCATGGATGTCGACGGTGCCGGAAATCTCTGGGCGGTGCTCGACTACAATGCCCCGCCTGATAGTCGCCCGGGCGACTTTGGCAAGCTCAGCGATCTGGTCAAGATCAGTACGCAGACGGGAGCCTTCACCTATGTCTCCAAGACGTTTACAGAAGTCGAAGGCCTGGCAATTGGCCGCCCGCCGGCCTGTGCTGTCGCTGCTGGCCAAGTGCCGGCGATCCCGGTGAACTCGCTGTATTCCCTGCTGACGCTCGGCATGATGGTGCTCGGGTTCGGTCTGGTACGCGTGCGTCTCTCGCAGCGCTGATCGGCCAGCACTCACGTTCCTGCGCCGCCCGGCGCCTGTCCTTAGCGATGGTTCATGCATGTCGCGGGATCATCTGCCCACTCTTGTACTGCAGGGGAACAGCGTCCCTGCAGTACAAGAGTGGCGGGTATCTGTCGCCTTACCCCTCCCCGGCCCTCCCCGAACAACGGGGAGGGAGAAAGGCGTCAGTACTCTCGCTTTTTGATGTTTCGTGATTGACGGAGATTTGTACATGCTCAGAGTCATATTGCTTTGCGCCATGCTGGCGGTTGCCGGCAGCACGACCGCGCAGGAAACCGAAATGAATCGCGCCGATGACGCGGTGCGTGTGCTGGGTGAAATCATGCAGTCGCCGGATCGCCGCGTGCCCACCGAGTTGCTATCCAAGGCCGAAGCCATTGCGGTCATCCCGAATGTGGTCAAGGCGGGTCTGGTACTGGGCGGCCGGCATGGCCGTGGCCTGATCAGCGTACGGGCGGCCGATGGCACCTGGTCGAACCCGAGTTTTCTCACGCTCAACGGTGGCAGCTTTGGTTTCCAGGCGGGTGTGCAGTCGACTGACGTGGTGCTGGTGTTCCGCTCCAAGCGCGGTGTCGATTCCATCGTCAATGGCAAATTCACCTTGGGCGCCGATGCCGCTGTTGCGGCCGGCCCGGTGGGCCGCAATGCTCAGGCATCCACGGATGGCCAGCTCAAGGCCGAAATCTACAGCTATTCGCGCAGTCGCGGCCTGTTTGCCGGCGTCGCTCTGGATGGGTCGGTGCTGTCGATCGATCACAAGGCCAATCAGAAGGTTTATGGCAGCAAAGTGACGCCGCGGCGCATCTTCGAAGGCGGCGTCTCCGGCGTGCCGGGCAACGTCGTCGAGTTCCGCGATCGGCTGGAAGAGCACACGGCGCAATAAAGAATGTAGGAGCGGCGTGAGCCGCGAAGCTCTTGCTCTGCTCTTGCTCTG
>JANMUE010000148.1:0-5626 GCA_031391205.1 Lysobacterales bacterium
CCACAGCGACGGATACTCGCCACGGTGTTCTTGCACCATGCGCACCGCACGCTCACGCACCTCAGGGGAAAACTTGTTTGACTTGTTCATAGCTCCATCTTCTCAAGAGTTGGAGCCTCCTTGGAAGCCGGGGCGGTTCAATATCGTCATAAGTCGCAGCCTGGAGTTGCTCGCCCCGTTCGATCACGTACTGCATCGGCTTGACACGCAACTCCTTGTCCAAAGCCGCAACGCATTTTGTGATCAGTTCAGCGGTGTCGAAGTGAACCGTGTACGCGGCTTTGCGGTTGATCTTGCTCCATAGCGCCTGGAACTCCTGCTTCTGGAAATTCGCGTTCAAAGGATTGACCTTGGCGCGACGTGCGTCGGTGATCTGCGGCAGTTGCGTGACACTGAATACCGAATCGATCAACTGAAAAACCGAACCCGCATGCGCGATCAGCTCGTCCGGCAATGTCGCAAGCTGCCCTTCTTTTTTGGCCTCGTGATACTTTTCGGTGATGCTTCGCTTCTTGTCGACGTAGCCGTTCTGGATCAGATAGAACTCGATGTCGGTAGCCAGCTCTTCCGTCACCTCGATGTTCGCCGTCCGGTGTGTGCAGGATCTTTCCCTTGAAAAACTCCTTGTTTGCAAGGCGCGGCCGCTCGGACAACGAATCGCTGATGTCTCGCTGCAGGCCGGCGACGAAGTCCTTATAGCTTTCGCTTGCCACCACCGTAAGCACGTTGATCTCGTGAACCAAGGCCGGATCATCGATGCGCACACCATGCTGGTTGACGGCCAAACGAAGGCCACGACCCACTTCCTGCCGCCTGGAGATGGTGTTGTCGCTGTGCTTGAGTGCGCAGATGACGAAAACGTTGGGGTTGTCCCAGCCCTCTCGCAGCGCAGAATGCGAGAAGATGAAGCGGACCGGTTCTTCGAACTTGAGCAGCTGCTCTTTGTTGCGCAGGATCAGATCGTAGGCATCGACGTCATCGGTTTCACTCGACTTCGCGCGCGTATCGGGGTCGATCAGACGCTTGCTCTTCTTGTCGATCGAGAAGTAGCCTTCGTGTGTCCGCGCGGTCTGGATGCCTTTCAGATAGCGCCGGTAAGGCGTTTCCTCGACCCCAAACACCTCGTTGAGGTATCTGTCGTATTCTTCTTCAAAGATCGTTGCGTACTCGCCGGCTACTTCACCCTGGTCGTTGTACTGCCGATACTTGGCCACTTCGTCGATAAAGAACAACGTCAGCACCTTGATGCCCTGGTCGTACAGCACCTGCTCTTTCTCGAAGTGCGCTTTGATGGCCTCGCGAATCTGGATGCGGCGCATCGCTGCCTCGTCGACATTACCGACAGCTTCGCCCGCGACCAGGTCGACGCCATTACTGAAGCTCACCGTATCGATACGCGCATCGATCTCGGCCACCACATAGCCCTTGTACTGATCCAATCCGCCCGACAGGTCATACAGATTGTCATTGCGGCCGAGCTTGCGCATCAAGCGTTTGATGCCACTGTTCTGGCGGATTTCCAGCTCCACCCGTGCCACCGGCGGCTTGCTTGCCGAGATTTCGATGCCTTCTAGATAAAGATAGGCGTGCGTACCGGTCAGACCGCGCACCGTAATGCCACGCACGGCGATCTTTTTCACCAGCTTCTGGCTGTAGGCATCCAGTGCGTCGAGGCGATGGATCTTGTTGCAATCGGTCTTGTGGGTGGCCGAGTAGCGCACGATCAATCAGCGGATTGAAGTGCTTCAGCGAATCCAGTGTCTTGCCGCCCTCCATCTTCTGCGGTTCATCGAGAATCAGGATTGGCCGATTGGCCTTGATCACGTCGATCGGCCGACGCGACTGGAAATCGTCGAGTTCTTCGTAGATGCGACGATTGTCCTTGCCGGTGGCGTTGAACGCCTGGACATTGATCACCATCACATTGATGCCGGCATCCGACGAGAAGCTCTCCAGGTGGTGCGGCGATTTGGAGTTGTAGATGAAGAAGCGAGCTTTCTTGCCGTAGCTTTCGAGGAAGTGTTCGGCGGTGATTTCCAGTGACTTGAACACGCCTTCGCGAATGGCGATGCTGGGCACCACGACGATAAACTTGCTCCAGCCGTAGCGCTTGTTCAACTCGAACATGCTCTTGATGTAGCAGTAAGTCTTGCCGGTACCTGTTTCCATCTCGACGACGAGATTCAGCGCGCAACCAGTACTTTTGTCGCCAACCAAGGCGGTTGACACCGGCAGGTTTTGCCGGCGTTGTATCAGTTGAATGTTCTCCAGCAACTGAACTGGGTTGAGCACAAGCTCGGCATTCTTGAAACCGGCGTCGCTGAGGTCCTGATGCTGGGTCGCGATCAATTGCAACTGCGTGGGATGGGTCGCGGTCGGCGACTTCGCGCCGGGATCGATGCGGTAGCGCACGCCCGATGACTGGGGCTGACCCGCAAAACAATCGGCAAAGGCGGCTACCGCATTCGACTGATAAGCCTGTACTTTGAACTTCAGCTTCATGGATTGCCCGCCTTCACGAAATCGGCCATCGCTTTCTGCACCAAGGACTGCATTGCGTCTGTTGCGGCGATCAGCTCGGCAACCAAAGTCTCGTCGACGTTCAAATAGCCCTCGTACTCAGCGAGGTTGCGCCGATCGTGGCAGAGCGCAAACAGCCTGACCTGGGCCTTGTCCAGCGCCAGCGTATGCACCAGACATTGGAATACCAGGTATCGGCGATCCGATCGGTAGCCATGCAGTCTCAGTGAGGTCAGTGCCAGCGCGTGCGCGGCGTTGTAGGCAAGATCAAAGCGGCTGGCGAAAGACAGCTCACTGTTGTGCGCGTCCTTCAGTCGGTCCACAGCGGAGCGCAGCAACCCTTCGCATTCGTTACGGCTCGGTGGCTCGACTTTGAGACCGCCAGTGCGCACCAGGTTTTCCAAAGATTCGTTAACGGCCATCCGTTGGCTCCATCAGGTTGCTGCCGATGATGTCGATCTTTTCCTGCTGCGCCAAGCGCTGCACAAAATTGTCGTCCGTCTTGTGTTGCGCCTGCCAGGTCGCTTTTGTGTACAACGTCGGGTTGATGGTCCGACCAAGCTGTTCCTCAACCGGCATCAGCAAGGTCATCACATCGCTGTAGTTCACGCCTTCGCCGATCAGCATCAGGTCGATGTCGCTGCCGGAATGTGCAGTGCCCTTGGCGATGGATCCGTAAACGAATGCCCAGTGAAGTTTCCCTACCAATGGCGCCAATGCCGCACGCAAATGCTCAGCAACGCCAAACGTCTTGCGCACGATACCCAGAAGCTCGGCATAGATCGGACACTGTGCGTTGGCCAGGTAGTGCGTCTGGTTGCCTTGCTGGGTCAGGACCAATACACCGGCCTTCTGCATGCGGTCCAACTCGCGCATCACGCTGCCCTTGCCCACCTGCGCCCAACGCGCGATTTCATTAGCGTAGAAGCTGCGGTCCGGCTTGCCGTAGAGCAGCGCAAGTACCTTTTGCTGAGTGGCGGTGAACAGCGCATCACCAAGTGAGAGGGTATCCATGGTGCTTTTAAAGGTCCCAAAATGGGTACGATAAGTCCCTTTTAGGGAATGATCAAGCGCCCAAAGCGCTAAATCGTCCTGATTTCGGTCGCAGGCGAGAGCAGCTTGAACAGCTGTTCGACATTGATCTTGACGCTGTCGCTGGCGAAGCCGGCATCGCGAAACACCACGCGCAGCGGCTTGTACGCCGCCAACTGCTTGACGAAGTCCTCGTCGATACCCCGATCGAAGCAGGCGGCAAGCGCGTTCTTGTCGACAAAGAACACCGTCTTGCCGGCAATGGTTTGCTGGCCGATCGGCCAATCCATGCCCACGCCCCAATCCAGCAGCACCTGGAACAGCAGATCTTCAGCGCTGCGGTCCTCGCGGATGTTCTCGATCAAACCGGGGAGGGATTCCTGTGTGACCGCGTCCGGGGTGTAGTAGACGTCGTTCATACTGGAAGTGTCGATCTTGAGCACGCGGAAACCCAGATCGAGTTTGTCGGCACCGAGCTGACTACGGAGTTCGGCGCTGTAGTTCTTGATGCGACTGAGGCCCATCTCGAAGATCGTGCCGAGCCCTGGCTCCGGCTTTGGCAAAGGCTCCGGCATTTGAACGCCGATATAGCGGCGATTGCCGCCGTCTTCAAAATTCTGCTTCAACACCGCATGCGCCGTCGTTGCGCTGCCGCTGAAGAAATCGAGGACGATGCTGTTGTCATCGGGCTTGCCGGCAAGTTGCAGGATTCGCTGCAACAGCTCCACCGGTTTTACGGAATTTAGGACGTTCTCGGTGTGCTGGAAGGGAACGTACTTGAGCAGCGTCTTCTTCGCGTCCTGGGTGTGGCCGACTTCGCGATAGAACCAAAGCGTTTGCGGCGTTCTGCCTTGCTGAACCTCAGACAGAAATCTCTTCAGTCGTGGCATGTTGTTGCCGTCCTCACCCCACCAAATACGCTTATCCTGATCAAGGTTCTTGAAGCTACCTTCGCTAAACCGCCAGTAACTTCCCTTCGGCGGTCCTTCAATAATTCGACCTGAAGGACATTCAAGCTGATAGAGACCAGCGTCATAGCGATTGCGCGCGGCAAGATCGCTTGATGCCCATGGACCACGAGGATCTTTATCCGGATTCTTGTAGCGCGCACGCATTTCGTCCGTTTGAGGAAGAAGATTCGGCGTCCACCGGTCTCCCGACTTGGCGTAGACAAGCACATAGTCGTGATCCTCCGAAAACCATCGTGCGGAGTTCTTTGGCGAAAAAACCTTCTGCCAGATGATCTGCGCCACGAAGTTCTCTTCGCCAAAAACCTCGGTACACAGCTTGCGCAGATTGTCGACCTCATGATCGTCAATCGAGATGAACAGCACACCATCGTCCCGCAACAGATTGCGCGCCAGCCGAAGACGCGAATAGATCATCGTCATCCAATCGGAATGGAATCGACCATTGGCGTCGGTGTTGGCCACCATACGTGTACCCGACTCGTCGGTCTGGTTCGAACGGACCAAGTAATCTTCAGCGTCATCGCTGAAGTCGTCGTCGTAGATGAAGTCTCTGCCGGTGTTGTAAGGCGGATCGATGTAGATCAGCTTGACCTGGTTGAGATAGGTTTCCTGCAGCAGCTTCAGCGCATCCAGATTGTCGCCTTCGATGAACAGATTGCGCGTGGTGTCGAAATCGACGCTTTCCTCCCGACACGGCCGCAACGTCTTGGCAATCGGTGCGTTCGCCGCCAGCAGGGCCTCGCGCTTGCCGGGCCAGTTGAGCTAGTAGCGCTCCTGCGGCCCTTCGACGATGGATGACGAAAGCTCCTGGCGCAGCAGATCAAAGTCGATCAGCTTTTTCAGCTCGCCCTTCTCATCTCGCGCCTCGGTAACGCAGCCAGGGAACAGCTCGGCCAGCTTGGCGATATTGGCTTCGGTCAGGTTTGGCGAGTGCATTTTCAGCTTTTCCATAAGGCGTCCAGGTGTTCAGATCGTGGTGGCGTCGGCTGTCCGGCCGGAAGGCATCTTACCGAAGCCAGCTCAGAACGCCGTAGCGCCGACGTGTCGCATGTCATCACGGCGTTCGGCAGTGGTGCAGCCTGAAGCAGTCATGATGTGGGAGC
>JANMUE010000180.1:0-1462 GCA_031391205.1 Lysobacterales bacterium
TCACAAGCAGCCAACCGGATTCGCGGCGTGACCCGAATGCGTTTGACCTTGCCGGCTTCACCGGTACTGAATACGTAGTAACGGTCAGCCACTGCCGCAATCCACACCGGCGTTTTGACCTCGACGCCGTTATGACGATACGTCGCGAGACTGACATAGGGCTCAACTGCGGGATCAAAAGGATGTGTGTTGCTCATGACTGATGGTGATCCTGGTTGAGAGTTGCTGAAAGACAATGCCTACCCGCAGCATCGCACAGCCAGCAACTTGGCTGTCGAAGCGTGTGCCACCATGCTCCATGAAGTCACCAGGAGAGACGCTGCCATGACCGCCAACTTTGCCGCCAATTTTTCTGATTGGGTCGCCATCTGCGAGACTAAGGCGCGCTATTGCCGCTGTCTCGATACCAAGGACTGGGCAGGTTATACCGACTGCTTCACTGAAGACCTCGTGCTCGATAATCCCCCACAAGGCAACATCACCTACGGCCGCGATGCGGCAGTGAAGAATGTTCGCCGCGCGGTCGAAACCTCCGTGACGTCACATCATGTGCACAATCCTGAAATCAGTTTTGACGACGATGGCCAAGCCGCCAATGTCATCTGGGCCATGCAGGATCGCAACACCTGGGACGAAGCGCGTCGTGCCGAAACCGGGCATGCGGGCCATACCGGCTACGGCCATTATCATGAGCGCTATGTGAAGTGTGTGGATGGCCGCTGGAGGATCAAGTTGTTGAAGTTGAGTTATTTGCAGATGGATTTTTATTGAGCGCGATTTCGCTGCACAGTTCGACGCGAAATACCTCAGATCCTATGCCCCGGCACCATTGCCAGGTACTGACCCTGCCGCCCGGAACTTACCATCGAAGCCTTTGTGCCCACAGCGCGTTGATCAGACATGCGGCGTACAGAAGCTGTGCGTACGCGGGTTATTTGATTTCTACTCCACGCTCTTTGAGCATCGCCAACACTTTATCTTTCCAACGCTGCGCGTCCGAAGTCGGCGGAACTTGTACGATTTTCACGCCCTTTGCCAAGTTAGGTAGATTGAAAGTGTAACCACGCTCCAGCAGGAATGCCGTAACCTGGAACTCCGCAGAACTTGCACTGTGATTTGCAGCGGAATCATTGAATTGATCGTGCGCATTAATATCCGCACCGGCATCAAGCAACAACTTGACGTTGTCAATTCGTCCCTCCGCAGCCGCAAGCGACAAAGGACGTTCTCTGATCCTTCCCTGCCCTGGATGATTAGGATTGCCGCCATATTTCAGCAGCAAGCGGAGCTGCTCCACCTCATCGCCCATTGGCACAAAATTCATCGGCGACATGCCTGTTTCTTCGGACAGCAAGTTGGGATCAGCACCGGCTTTCAACAGTGCTTCCACACCCTTGTTATTGCGCGCATTCAAAGCCCAGACCAAAGGCGTCGCGCCGTTCTCTGCAATGGTATTTACATT
>JANMUE010000241.1:0-4837 GCA_031391205.1 Lysobacterales bacterium
CTGCTTTGGCTTTTGCTCTGGCTTGAATGGTAATGACGGATCAAGAGCAGCGGAGCAAGCCCCGCTCTACAGAAGCACAAGCGACGCCTAAGCGTTGCCCAGTGCCTGCAGCTCGCTCGCCAACAACGCCTCCACTTCCTGCGCGCGAAACTGCATGGCGAACAGGGGCACGGCAAACACGTAGCCCTCGCCCTCGCGGCGCAGTACATAGGCGAGCTGCAACCGCGACAGGGCCGCACGCACCCATTCGGCATCGATGGCGTACGCAGCGAGTTGCGCCAGCAGATCGGCCATCAGCAATGGCGCCACAAGCTGTGTGGACGCCGCACCGCCCTGTCCGTGCAGCTGCGCAACGCGATAGACAATGATGCGATCCAGAGTGCATGCGCGCGGGTCCGGGCTGAGCCGGGCCCATCCGGCCAGGGCGTCCTGCAAGGCATCGGAGTGCATCGCAGCCTCGACCTGAGCGCGCGCAAGCACTCGATCGCCCCGCTCGAGCTGTTCCAATCCATGCTGACAAAGAATCGCCACCAGGTTGGCACGGCGCCCACAGGCGATCACCAGCTCTTCCACCAGGGCGGCATCACCGAAACGTATGCCTAATCGTTGCAAGGGCTCGGTGGCGAGCGCGATACAGGCGTCGTGCTCCAACGCCCCCAGGCTGATGACCTCGCCGAAATTGCGGATCGGTGAGGCATAGTCGAGCGTTGTGGCCTGGTACAGATCCCAGAATCCAGCCAGCATGAAATGGCATTGACCTTCTTCGCTCAGGCTGCGCAGGCTGCTGAGTTGCGCATAACCAGTACGCGCCTCCTCTCGCAAGAAAAGATCGGTTTCATCGATCAGCAGAAGCAACCGACGCTGCCCGGCCCGCTGCACCAGCGCCGCCACCAATTGCTCGATCGGGCTGTCTTCGATCGCACCGATCTCTGCTGCCAACCGGGCCGACAAGCGATGGTCGCGCAACGAGAGGTAATGGCAGTGCACCCGAGGATGATCGACAAAGCGACGCTCGATCGCCTTCATCAGACTGGTCTTGCCGAGCTGCCGGCCGCCGACGAGCAAGTAATTGCCCGGTTCGCGGTTCAGCACCCTGGCCAGCAGTTGCTCGCGACCAAAGAATGCGGCGGGGCGTGTCACACCTCCACGTGTCTGATAGGGCGAAATCCGCGTGATGCGCAGTTGTCGCGCCAGCAGTGCAACCAGCACGTCCTGCGGCGTGGGGTGCAGTAGCCATTCGCACTGCGTGACCTGGTCCAGGCAGACGCAAAGATTGGCGGTATCGCTGGTGTAGGCCAGCAAGCTGGCATCCAGTCCACCATCGTTGCTGACCACGAGCAGCACATCCTGACCGGTTTGCAGCGCGCGCAGATGACGCACCAGATCGCGCGCAGGCAGGCCGGTCTTGGGCACGTAAAGCAATGCGCGATCGAGCGCAATCGGCAGTGTTGGCGGCAACTGCCACTCATACACCTGACCCGGCAGCGACCACCCCTGGCTGCGCGCGCAGCGCGCCGAAATCCTGAGCGCGAGCAATTGCACACGCGCATCGACATCGGCCTTGGCATAGGCCAACGCTTCCTCCCAATCAACCGGCGCAATCCCAGCTGCCGCCAGACTGGACTTGAGCCGCTCGAGCCAGCCGAGTTGGCGATGCAGACGCGGCAGATCGAGAATCGGTTGGCGGCGCAGACGTTTGGGATAGCGGCGCACCGAGGCGAGCCTCGGATCGGCAAATGCCAGCAAGGCCAGCAGAATGATGAGCGCGATCAGCACAGACAGCAGAATCGCCAACAGCCATTCGCCCGCTGTCCAGCTGCCTTCTTCGGGAAGACATTCCTGGCGCAGCCATCGCCTGGGCAGCGGCGGCGTATCGTTCTGACACTGCCATTCCCCGGTCAGAGCATCGAAGCGCATGCGCAGACGCGCATCGCGCAATCCCGATTCCGGCGGAAAGCCCTTGCTCATGCCGAAGCGCAGCACCATCGGCTCCGGAATATCAATACGCAGTAACCCATTGTCTGCAGGGCGATAGATGGCATGCACGTCTTCCGGCCACTTACCACGGCGCCGGTAATACGCTTCGGCCTCGCTGCGCGCAAGCGTCATCTCGATCCAGTTCATCCCCATCATCTCGGAGAGCTCGATGTCGAGGCGGGTACCCCAGCCGAGAATGGGGCTGAGCCAGAACCGCAGCAGCAATCCAATGAGCAACCACGCAGCGACTAGAATCAACGCTACGCGCAGCAACCGGCCTGCATTGATCTCCTTCTTCCAGCGCTCCCACCATCGCGATGACGGGCTTTCGCTCCGATGTGCATTTGGAATTGTCATTGAAATCGCACTTTGATCGATCCGGTACGCGATCCAGCGTGTCTGCCACACCCCATCCTCGCCGCTTGCGCGGCGACCGGCTGCGCTGTCCCTGCTTCGCTGCCCGGTCCGCACATCCATGTGCGGCCGTTCAGCGGCGCGCGGCAGTGCCGCGCGAAATCCCGCTTCACCCCCTGAACTCCAGGGGACTGGATCGGTAACAGGTAGAGGTCGGTGAAAATCAACCCGTCAGATATATCAGCAGAAGACAGTTGCTCCAACATCACGATGGCGATTCCGCATCCGCAACAATCGATATGCCGGCGCGACGGATCGCCTCGCATCGCCATTCCAGCCAGGCACCATCGGGATATCGGCGCGCCACGATGAGATTGGCCCAATACAGACTGCGCAGCAAAGGATCAAGAATGTAGGGTTGCGCCGGCCCCAGACGTTGCTGCGCCAATCGCGGAGTGATCGCTTTGCGCATCGACGCATCGGCAAGCAGAGGAAGAAAGCTCTGCCACAGCGGTGCATGCAACACCAGCGTGTTGATGAGTTCGTCATCGGAACACGCTGGGGTGACCGTAAGCGCACTCAGCGCGGCGTCCAGCAGCAAAGGGTGTCCGCCAGCAACCTGCAGTGCGCGTGCACAATCGATGCCCGTCAATGCACGTCTTCGCGCCATGGCCTGGACATCGGGCACGGTCAGCTCCTGCCAGTCTTCCGTCGTCGCGATATTCAGCAACGACAGATCGCCGCCCTGGTATTTGAGATCCGACAACGCCTTGCCGCCGCAGATCAGAAGAACCAGCTTGCCGCTGTGCATTTCACTGAGGCTGCGCAGAATGCCGGCCAGCACATTGCGCTGGACGGGATCACCCTGCTCGAAGCGGCTGACCAGGCAGAACAACCTGCCCTGCGACTCGATCCGTCGCGCCAGCGCGATTTCGAAGGCATAGTCCGATGCAATGTCCGCAAACCCACACTGATTCGCAATCGCAGCGAAGTAGGCCGAGGCTTCGGTATTGAGACTGTACGGCGGTTGCAGATGGACAACAGACTCAGCACCGAAGCGCCGCTTCGCCTCGCTCAGCATCGCGTCGCGCTCGGGCGGCTGGCCCACATGTGCCTGAGTCAGCAACATCATGATCGGATACGGACGCAACTGCTGCAGACGATCGAACACCTTGATGATCGCCGGCGATACCGAATCGCTGACGACCATCGCTTCGGCCGGAAATTCCGGCTCGAAGCCTACCGCTGCGAGCAGGCCATTGGTCTCCTGCTCGCTCAGCCGCAGATAACCGGCGCAGGCCAGCACTTTGCCGCGGTGCTTGCGGCTGGGCAGGGAATCGCCATTGCGCCAATTGTTTACGGCCTCGCGGCTCATGCTGATCTCGCTGGCGACACCCGCCGCACTGGCACGGATGCGGCGCATGTAGTGGTTAAGCAAAGCAGGAAATTCGGATACGGCCATCGCTTCGTCGGCAGGGCACAGGGAGAAAAGCACCCTAGCGTCTGCCGCTGCGATGTCAATCGCCTCGCTCTGCGCATGCGCCATGACTGCCTCAGCGCAGCATTGCCGGTCCGAACAGTATCCAGATCGCTGCCAATCCCAGGTATTTCAACACCGTCACGATGCTGCTCTGAGGTTTGTAAGGATCGGCCTGCAGGATCGTCATGAACGGCGGCGCCTTGAGGTGGAGGTACAGACTCCAGGCAAACAATGCGCATATCAAACCACCGATCACCCATACGCCGGTGGGGCCGAGAAAGTCCAGCACCCAGACGATCAGCTGCGCCAACCCTTTCTTGCGGCCATCGACCTCGTAATCTTCGGCATTGCGGATGACCGTTGCCGCTGACGCTGCAAACTTGGTTATGAATCCGAAAATGGTCAGAAAAAGCGCCGCGCCGTAAGCTGCCCGCGCGCGGCTGTACTGGTCCTCGTAACGTTTGAAGCGACCCTGGGTGGCCCGTTCCAGCGCAATGAATACATCAGCACGGACACCTTCATCATTGATGCTGATCGACTCGGTTTTCTCGTCTTTTCCGTCGCGCATTACGAAGTCGATGTCCTCGTCGCCACGTGATTGCTGCACTTTGCTGACGGACCTGAGCACAACATGGGTGGCATCCTTGCCGAAGACGGTTGCCGGCGATTTGCCTGAATTGAGCTCGCCTATCTGGCGGGCGCAGGCGGCGACATCCATTTTTTCTGCATAGACGGCTTCGTCGCTAACGACGATCAGCGTTGTCTTGTCGTCGCTCTTGTCTTGCCAGTAGCGCATCTGAAGTGCTCCTTTGTTCCGGTGAACGCGCCGGGGTCGCGCTTCGACATCCGCGTCGAATTGATGTGCACTTTAGGAGGGTGCGGCTTAGTCGGGAATAGCGAATGCGTCCAGAGGCATCAGGTTACGGTTGACGTGGTGTCAAGCACCCAGGCTGGAACATCCACAGACTCAATAGAAACGACACCGTGTCGTGGGAGCGGCGTCCCGCCGCGATGCTCTCGCTCTGA
>JANMUE010000249.1:0-2544 GCA_031391205.1 Lysobacterales bacterium
GCTCTTGATTTCTCTCGACGTCGGCGACGTGAATGATCAAGAGCAGCGGAGCAAGCCCCGCTCTACAAGATCAAAGGCAGCGCGTCGGGGTCGCTCCTACAACATATCGCGCAATCTCTGCGCACTCACCAGCGCCGGAAAGTCGGGTTCGGCATTGCCGAGCATGCTCAACGCACGGTCGTTCAAGCTGCGTGCCTGATCGATATCGCCCTGTCGCTGTGCCTGCTCGGCCAAGGCCACCAGCGCCGAGGGGTGGCCAGGAAAACCACGCTGCAGACGTTCGACCGCCGGCGTGACATCGGCCTGGGATGCGCCGTGTACGGCAGTGGCGACCCACCAGCGCAGCAGTTGCGATTCGCCCAGGCCCAAGCGTGACGGCGACTTGAGCATCAGATCGTAGGCCTTGGAAAATTGAGCAGCGGCTTCGCTGCCCTTTCCTTCGGCATCGAGTTGCCGTGCCAGGGCGACCACCTGCAGATACTGAACATCATCGCGCTTGCTGTCCACCACAAAGTCCTGCACGGCACGCGCGCTTTCGCCCAGCAGTGCGACATCCTGTGTGTGCAGCGCCGCGATGGCGCGATAGATGTCGCGACTCTGCCGCGAAATATCGTCGGTAGCCGGGATCAATCGCGCCAGCTTTGCGTCGACATCGGCGATGCTGCCTTTGCGCATGAGATAGGAAGCGAATTGCGTGATCCGCGCCAGCTCGAACTGGCTTCCCAATCCTTCGGGCGCCTGCGCAACGGCGGCGTCGTATTGCGCCAGCGCCTCGGATTCGCGCCCCAGACCAATCAGGGCAAAGGCACGTGCGGTTTCGATGCCAACGCGCTCGACCGCGCTGTTGGGCGCATAGTTTTTCAGCACGCTTTCTGCGTCGTCATAGCGACCCTGGCGCATCAGCACGTTGGCCAGCGCGCTGGTCAGGTTGGCGCTTTCGCGTCGTGCCAACGCATCGCGCAGCACTTCCTCGGCTCCGGCCAGGTCGCCCTTGCGCGTCATCAATTCGCTGATCTGCGTTGCCGTCGAGGTTTCTTCCGGATGCGCTTCGCGATAGCGTGTCAATGCGGATAAAGCGCCAGCCTCGTCACCGGTCATGGATTTGAGTTTTGCCAGCTGCAGCAGGGCGGCGTCATTGGCGGGGCCGAGTGCGTAGACCGCTTCGAACTGCTCGATCGCCTCATCCAGGGTATCCGGTGTTATCGCCAGGATGCCGCCGTACATGCTGCGCGCGGTGACATCGTTCGGATACATGTCGGCGCAGCCCTTGGCGATGCGGATGGCACGCTCGGAGGCGTTCGCGTACGAGGCTTCGTAGACGCGCACGATGCACTGCTGAGTCAGCGACAGACGGTGCAGATTCTTGGCGGCGACGACGATGCCGGCTTTTGCTGGCTCGAACTGACCCATCGCCTGGCCAAACTGGGCCACGCGCAGGCCTGCCATGGCGAAGCCGGGGTCGAGTTCCAGCGCGCGCTGCGCCTGGGCCATGGCTTGCGCATAGCTGTCCCGCATCAGCATGGCCTGATCACCCTGGAAGTAAGCAGCCAGTGCATCGGGATGGCTGCTGAGCAGCTCCACCACCGGCAAATCGTTGTCGCCATCGGCGCGTTCCGCACCCAGATCCAGATGCGGTTTGAGCGCCACGCTGAGTTCGTCGATCAGATCGAGCAGCGGTTTGTCGGCGATCTGCACCGAGTGCAGTTTCTTCAGCGGCTGTACCCGATGCAGATCGACATGCGCGCTGAGACGATCGAGGCTGCCAGAGACCTTGCCGCTGACGAAGAACCCGGCGCCAGCGCGTCTGGCTTCGTCGGCCTGAAGACTGAGCGGCAGATTGACGCGGTCCTGCAGATACGCACTCCGCAACGCCGCGCCCAGGGGCATCGACACGGTAAGGAAGCGATGCTGCGACAGGTCGGTCTGCAGCGCCGTAGAGGCGGCAATGCCCAGCCAGTCCGGTGATTTGGCATCGGTGATGGCCATCGGCATGATCGCCAGAGCGCGGATCAGGTCCTGGCGTGGACGTTCGCGCACCACGCTGGCACCTTCGGCGTCTACGGTCTCAACTTTTACAATGGCGCGGCCCAGTCCGCGATCGGCGAATCCCCAGGCCAGTGCCGCTGCCGCGATCAATACATAGCCGCTGCACATCATGCCGGCCGGCCAGCGCAGGTCGCGCTGGCCTTCGGGGCCGCCGAGTTTCCAGCCGATCCACATCGCCAGTGGCAGCAGCGCGATCAGTCCCAGCAGCAGCAAATCGACCAGGGCATCGGTGAGTTGGTAGCGCGAAACAAAAAAATCGGCGCCCTGCACCAGGCCCCAGCTGACGCCGATATACAACACCAGATTGCGCCAGACGCCGCGTTCCTGAAGGCTTTTCCAAATGCTCATGGAGATTCTCGATCGATGAAGTCAACATCCTGGGTGCATCGCGATGCGCACAGGTGCGGCGGCATCATAGCGAGGTGTGTGATGAAACCGACTGTGGGAGCGGCGTCCCGCCGCGATGCTCCTGCTCTGATGTCCGTTGAAGCAAAGCAA
>JANMUE010000265.1:0-4528 GCA_031391205.1 Lysobacterales bacterium
GGCCGCGAATGACGTTGCGGCAACCCCATTCGCGGCCAGAGGCCGCTCCCACGATAATCAATTGATCGCGCGTCCGTAATGCTTGTGCATGCGCTCATCCAGCGTGATCAACGGCGCGCTCAGCAGATCAGCGTGTGCGACGATCAATCGGTCGAACGGATCGCGGGTGAAACGCAGCGGCAGCGCATGCCGAACAATATCGCTCAGGCGCTCGGGGCTTTCGGTGATATCCAGTTCACGTTTCAGATACGCGCAAACCTCCTGCGCCCCCAACCGGATGCGGCCGATTTCGTTGAGCAGCTCAAGCTCGAAATTCACGACGGGCGAGTAACGCACCACCGAGCTGTCGATCAACGTTTGCGCCTGCTTCGAGATTCCCGCCATGCGTCCCTTGAACAAAGCCACGGCAACGTGCGTGTCAATCATGACCACACTCATCGTGCGCGGTTCTTCGGCTTAGCAGGACTCATGCGACGCCCGGAACGAGCCACCGGCTTCACCGTGTACGAAGCCAAGTCTTCCGCAACACCTTCTTCCAGCTCCGACCATTGCGCAGGAGATTCGTGCGGGTCCAGTGGCGGTCCGATTTCCAGTTCCTGCGGGCCTAACTCCCGCAGCTTGGCCAGGCGGGAGAAAGGCTTGGTCAGTACCTCATCCCGAATAATACGCAGCGTCCGCCCACGCCGTGTGATGACGATGGCCTCGCCGGTCTCGATCACGCGATCGGCGAGCTCAAACAATCGTTGGCGCAGCTCGGTAAGCGACACTTCCATACGTTCACCATCGACAATATGTACGTACAGTACGTTCGCAATGGGTAGCAGTCAACGCCGCCGGTCAGAGATACGCTCGCGAGAGCGGCAAGCGGTCGTCCGTGGAGCATTGCATTCTTGCGCGGCGTTCAGGGCGGCTTGACATGCGCTTCAACGCATGTCGAAAGCGCCGCACTTCACTCATGGCCAAGCGTTCGAATGAGCAGATCGAAGCGTACTATTGATATGCGGCAAGCAGCCGTCCCTGGAGCACTGCCCCGGCCTGGCCATCCTTGGCCAGGCGTTCGAATGAGCAGATGACGCCGGTGCGGCATCTAAGCGCTCATTCGAACCCATGACTGAACAATATCCCCACCTGACCGCCACCGTCCGTGGTGTCGCAGACGCCATCGCCGTCGTACTCCACCGCACCGATATCCGCCAAGCCGTCGTTGCGCAGATTGGCGCAAAAGTCGTCAGTCACCAGTGGTGCCGCGGCGCCGAGATTGACAATGGCACTGCCATTGAGCAATCGGAAATTGGCCAGTGCCGGCGCTTGAAACCATGTAGCGAACGACGCCAGCGAAACCTGGGAAAGATCACCGGCACTGACATGACTGCCACCCTCACGATTGCGGATCTGTCCGCTGAGCAGATTGTTGCGCAGATCAGCCGTCGACGCTGCGAAGCGCACATCGATGCCGGTGGTGTTGTACAGCGTATTGTGTTGCAGCCGGGAATTCGTAGCCGAATTCAGATAGATGCCTACATCCATGGGGCAATTGACGATGACGTTGTTGCGCATGATGCCGTTCTGGTGCTCCGGCGTGCAGTTACCGTCTTCGCAGATCGATCCTGGACTGGTGCCACCGCCGCCGAATGACAGCCCCAGACGTACACCGCCGCTGAACTGGCGCTCGCAGATGACCAGATTGCGCTCGAACAGGCCATCACGCGAATTTCCTTTTAAGAAGGCCGCATAGCTGACGAAGTTGCCGCCGCCCTTCTGGAAATCGTAGATCGTATTGGCGCGGACGATCCAGCGCCGACCACCGACCACGTCTATCTTGGTTACCGGATTGCCGGTGTTGCGCACCCGTGTGTCATAGAAGCTGTTGCGCTCGATCAGCGCGTCGTCCGGAAACACAAACGTCGGCCCGACGAAGTCGCCGTTGCTCTTGATCTGTGCGTTGAAATCGCGCACCAGATTGTTGCGCACGATGGTGAAATCGGCTGCACCGAAAATATGGAAGGCGTGCTCGCAATTGCTGTCTACGGCGCAGACTCCTTCGATATCCAGTCCTTCGAAATACCAGTGCGGCTCGCTGACCTTGAAGCCTTCAACAGCATCGAAACGAATCAGCACTGTACGCGGCGTAGCCGCTCGCACAATGATCGGCGCACCCGCTGTCGCTGCGGTATCGCAGAGCAGATTGCCGACCACATTATAGGTGCCAGGTGCGAGTACGATTTCCTGGCCGGGTGCGGCGGCATTGATGGCGTTGCGAAGCCCGGTCGCATCGGAAACTGGAACGATCTGCGCCTCGCCAGCACATGCAATCACCATGCAGAAAAGCGCCAGAGCGACGCGCATCGAGCGAACCGAATCGAGGAACCGGATACCCATTGCTGCACCGAAGTTGCCGGGACATCGGCAGTGTAGCGTCGACCTGAGGTCGACGCAGTTTATTGCGCTCGTTGCATCCTGGGGCCGCCATAGCAATGCACGCAGTTGCGGGCGACTGCCGGTTATGGTGTTTCGAAGCGATAGGCCGCAATCACCGGGCGAACGTTCGGCAGAGCACTGAAATGACCCGGCGAGCGCGCCTATACTGAGCGCCCGACGCAGCGAGCATTCACGAGCGCCATGACGACCAGACGAACGAGAATCATCCGTTGGACTGCCGCAAGCGGCAGCCTGCTTGCCATGCTGTCGATGCAGCTACTGGCGGCCGACATTCCGGCGTCCACCGACGCGGCAGAAGAGGCCGCGCCTGAGGATACTGTTCTAAGCGACGCACTTGAGCACGACGGCGTTTCGTCGTCTTTCGAGTCATCACCGCCGGCGCATACAGACGTGCCGGCAGCGTCCGAATCGCCCGCGACGACTGGACTGGAAGTGTCCGCACCTGCACAGGCCGCGCCTTCCGCCGAATCCGCTGCTCCCGATCTGATCGAATTGCCCGTATCGTCGGCAGATACAGCGGTCATCGAATACAGCGGCGCGGCTGAGCCGGCACCGCTGACCGAAGTGGCGGCTCCGGCAGGCGCCAGCGAACGGGTGCGTGAGGCTGCGCCGCCGTCGCCCAACGCCAACGGGAAGTATCTGGCGGCCGATCTCCTGGGTGCGAGCACGCTCAGTGGCCCCGGCTACACCGTCGCGCACGAAGTCGAGGTGCGCGGCTATATGTTTCTGTACGCGCTGCAAACTCCCTTCGGTGACATCGCCGCAGAGAGCAACGAGCTGCTGCCGATCCGCATCGATGAAGTTGCGGCGATCGAGCGATTGGAAAACACGGGTATGACCGAAGCTGCCGGCAAGCAGGCGAAGAAAAAATCCAGACAGGTCTGGGAAGGACTCAAGCGCGTTTTCACCAAACCCAAGGAAACCATGACCGGATTACCGCAGGGCGTGGCGCGCATGGTGAAGGCGCGGGCGGTCAAAATTGGGCGGCAGGCCAGCAAACTCTACGACCGATCGAAAGACGAAATCACCGAGGACGACAACGCGCCTGAGCCCACCGGCCCGTTCACCGCGACGCGTACGCCCGACGCGCCGTCCGATGAGTCGCGCGCATCCAAGGAAGGCAAGAAGCTCGGAAAGCAAATCCTGAAAGACGAATTGGACTTCAGCAGTACACGACGCTTTATCGCACACGAAGTCGGCGTCGATCCCTACTCCAGTAATCCAGTACTGAAGCAGAAGCTGGATGCGCTGGCGTGGTCAGCGACCAGCAGCAATGCCGCTTACAAGCTTGTGATGGGCGCCCTTAGTACCGCCACCGCCGGCACCCTGCCGTATCTGCTCAAGATCGACAAGGCGGTGTGGGAACTGGAACCGGAGAATCTCGCCAATACCAATCGACTGCGCCTCAATGAGCTCGGCTGCTCGCCCGAACTGACGCGACGCGTAGTGCGCAACGGCGCCTTCTCGCCCACCTTGCAGACGGAACTGGTCGGCGCGCTGACATGGCTCGCCCCCACCCGCGGCTGCGATGAAGTACTGGACATGGCGATCGATGCAGAGGGCGAGGTCGAAGGTCGCTTCATGGTCAATTCTCTGCGGTTGCTGATGGCGGCGCCGCTGCCCGGTCGCGTCGGTTTCGCGCCAGGCGAATGCGCGTTTGAAACACTGGGTGGCGGGCTCGCAGCGCGATGCAAAGACGAGTTGATAGTGCCGATACCCGTCGATGCATTGATCTGGGATCAGGACATGGCGGATTTTCTCAATGCCGAGCATGTACGCAGCGCCGGCTCGCGCACCATTCTGCTGAGCGGTTTTGCTGATCGCGAGGCACGTACGCGCCTGACCGAGCGAGGATTTGCGATCATAGAGCGTGCGCCGTTGAACTAATAACATGTGGGAGCGACGTGAGTCGCGATGCTCTTGCTCTACTGGTATCAATACGCAGCAAGCGCTGAAACTGGTAGCGCGCACTCAACTCCAGCCAGTAGATGTTTTGATTACTGCGTTGGGCACTAATGACGTCACCTCCCAGCGCACCGCTACACAATTTTTATCTGATTACAAAATCCTGGTAGATAGAATTCGACAG
>JANMUE010000321.1:0-17975 GCA_031391205.1 Lysobacterales bacterium
AGCGGAACCCGACGCCAGAATATCGTCGGATTTAACAAGAGCACCAATACGAACACGTTCCATCGGTTCAACCGGATATTCCGATGTCGGGTTCCGCTTCGCGGGACCCGACCTACGTTCGTTCTTGTCAGCGCCTCGGCAACGACATGAATTCAAAAATCATCAATTTGCATGGCGTCGATGCACTCGGATCACTGCTCGGCACCGAAGTAGCGCTCAGCGACTGGTTCGTGGTCGAGCAGGGCCGCGTGCAGCGCTTCGCCGATGCCACCGGTGATCTGCAGTGGATCCATGTCGACCCGGACCGCGCGACGCGCGAGTCGCCGTTCCACGCGCCTGTCGCCCACGGCTATCTGACGTTGTCGCTGCTGCCGATGTGGATGCAGCAATGCGTGCATATCGGCGGTCTGCGCATGGGTGTCAACTACGGCCTCAACCGCGTACGCTTTCCGGCGCCGGTGCCGGTGGGCAGCCGGCTGCGCTGCCGGTTTCATCTGAATGCCATCGATCCCATCAATGATGGCGTGCAGGTGCAGTGGAACGCGCAGGTCGAGCGCGAAGGCGAGGCCAAGCCGGTCTGCATCGCCGAGTGGCTGCTCCGCTATTACCCGCAATTGTAGGGTGGGTGCCACCCACCATCGCGAAACGTTCCAAATCGGTGGTTTGCACCCACCCTACTTACGGTAAACCCATGGATCTGAACTACAGCCCCGAAGAAGAAGCATTCCGCGCCGAGGTCAGGCAGTTCATCGCCGCCGCGCTGCCGGACGACATCTACCAACGTGTGCGCGATGGCGACGAAAGCCAGATCAAGCAGGACATCCTGCGCTGGCAGAACATCCTGTATCGACAAGGCTGGGCCGCGCCGGCATGGCCAGTCGAGTTTGGTGGCACCGGCTGGAACAAGGTGCAGCAGTTCATCTTCGAAACTGAATGCGCGCTTGCCGATGCACCACCGCAACTGGCCTTCAGCATCAAGATGATCGGCCCGGTGCTCAATCGCTACGGCACGCCGGCGCAGCAGCAGCGCTTTCTGATGGGCATCCTGGACGGCAGCGACTGGTGGTGCCAGGGCTATTCCGAGCCGGGCTCCGGATCGGATCTGGCCTCGCTGAAAATGCAGGCGGTGCGCGAAGGCGATCAGTATGTGCTCAATGGCCAGAAAATCTGGAACACGCTCGGCCAGTTCGCCGACTGGATCTTCTGTCTGGTGCGCACCGACAGCAGCGGCAAACCGCAGCGTGGCATCTCGTTCATCCTGATCGATATGAAATCGCCCGGCATCACCGTGTGCCCGACACGGTTGCTCGACGGCAGGCACGAAGTCAACGAAATCTGGTTCGACAATGTGCGCGTGCCCGTCGAAAACCTGATCGGTGAAGAGAACAACGGCTGGACCTATGCCAAGTTCCTGTTAGGCCACGAGCGCACCAATATCGCCGGCATCGGTCCGTCCAAGCGCGCGCTGCTGCGGCTCAAGAAGGCGGCAGCGGGCGTACAGAAACTGGGGCGTCCCTTGCTGGAGGATACGCAGTTCGGATTGAAGCTCGCCCAGGTCGAGATTGATCTGTTGGCGCTGGAGATCACCAATATGCGTGTAATCGTTGCCGATGCCGAGAAGCGTGCCCCCGGGCCAGAAGCATCGATCCTGAAGGTGCGCGGCACCGAGATCGCACAGCGGATTTCCGAATTGCATCTGGAAACTTTCGGCGACTTGGCACTTGGCTTCGAAAACGAGTCGGCAATCGCCGGTCTCGCGGCAGGCGATAACGACAGCAACCGCGCCTCGCGCGCCAGTTCTGATTATCTCAATCTACGCAAGCTCAGCATCTTCGGCGGTTCCAACGAAATTCAGCGCAACATCATCGCGCAGATGATTCTCGGCCTCTGAACCCGACAAGGACAGACATGGAATTTTCCTTCACCGAAGAACAGCAGATGCTGCTCGACACCACGCGCCGCTTCATAACCGAGCGCTGCAGTTTCGAGACACGCCAACACAGCCGGAAAAGCGCGGATGGATTTTCGCGCACCGCCTGGGCGCAGCTCGGAGAGATGGGCTTGCTCGCGCTCAATGTGCCGGAAATCGACGGCGGCATGGACGCCGGGCCGGTGGAGAACATGCTGGTCTGCAATGCCGCAGGCGAAGGCCTGCTGCTGGAACCTTTTCTATCGAGCGCGGTGATCGCCACGCGCGCGATCGCGACGCTGGCGTCGACAGCGCAGCGCAGCGAATGGCTGCCGGGAATGGCCAGCGGCGAACTGATCGCGGTGCTGGCCCATGACGAGGCCGCCAGTCGATTCGACCCGGTGAATATCGTCACGACCGCAATACGCGATGGCGACGGCTGGCTGATCAACGGACGTAAATCCATGATCTATCACGCGCCGGCCGCAGCACTACTGCTGGTATCGGCGCGGATTACCGGCGGGCCAGGGCAAGCCATGGGACTGTTTGCCGTATCCACCGACGCACCCGGTGTGAAGCTGCATCGCTGCGCCACTGTCGATAGTCAACGCGCTGCCGATATCGAGTTCGACAATGTGCGCGTCAGCGCAGAGACGCGACTCGGTGACGATGTCGCCGAGGGTTTGCAGGCCGTGCTGGATTTCGGCCTGGCGGCACTCTGCGCCGAAGCCTTCGGTGCGCTCGATCGCATCATCAAGGCAACGATCGAATACAGTCGCACGCGTGTACAGTTCGGTGTGCCGATCGGCAGCTTCCAGGCACTTCAGCACCGCATGGCGGACATGCTGATGCATGTCGAGCAGGCGCGCTCGATGTCCTATCTCGCGGCCTCGGTATGCACCGACCCCGACGTCAACAAACGTCGCGCCGCGCTCTCGGCCGCCAAGGCGCTGATCGGTCAGGCCGCGCGTTTCGTTGGCCAGCAGGCCGTGCAGTTGCATGGCGGCATGGGCATGACCGACGAGATGATGGTCAGCCATTACTTCAAGCGGCTGCTTGCGTTCGAACTGCGCATGGGCAGTACCGATCTGCATCTGGATCAGTATCGGCGCCAAATGCGCGCGGCGTGATATCGCATGTAGGAGCGGCATAAGCCGCGAGGCTCTTGCTCTACTGCGGGATATTCACATCAAGCGCATCGCGGCTCGCGCCGCTCCCACACCTGGGTCGGCTTGTCGTGGATCTACCGTCATCGTCGAACTGGACCTACGCCCATGGACGCGGAATGACTAAGGTTCATCCTGCGGTGCGCCCACGCACTCGATCACAGAGGATCACCTCATGAAGCGCAGTATCATTCTCGCGTTTTTCTGTGCCGTCCTGATCACGTTTTCCAGCACCGACACGACAGCGCGCACGTTGCTCGACTACAACACCATGATGAACGGACCGTATAGCGCTACGGTGAACCTCAGCGCCTATACAGCGGACACTGGCGCGACCGCCGCGACGAATTCGTTTCAAGGTACGTTGAGTTTCAGCGGTACGCCCTCGACCACCCTGGTTACGCGCAACAGCGCCTATGTCAGCACCGCGCAGTGGAACACCGCGAAGACGCTGCCTTCCGATTTCAGCTATCGATTCGTGCAAAGCGGCGATGCAATCATTCCCGAGCTGCGCGGCGCGCGTGCCAGCACGCATACCTGGTGGGAATTCGTGCTGGAGCCAGGGCGCGTCTGGAACGAGTCCACCGACAACGGCTATTCGCGCGCCGCGATCCCTTTTGCGCTGACCCAGCGCAACAGCAACTGCACGCACAACGGCGTGATGATGTTCTTGTTCAAGAACGACGGCTCGACTTCGCGTCTGGCCCTGCAGATCACCAATGAAACCTGCCTGTATCTGAAGTTCGATATGTGGGGATCGTTCTCCACGCGCACCTACACCCCCGGCACAGTGCCCAACGCCAGCGCGATTATCGCCAGCTACAACACCGAAGTTGCCCATCGTCTGCCGGTGTTTCCGATCAGCCAACTGGTCGCAGACTACAATCGCGCCGATGGCAGCGAAGTGGTACCGAGCAATTTCGCGATTGGTGGCGCGGCGCATCGCAGTGTCTACGGATTGGTGATTGACGGACGCAATTACCGCTCCGATTGCGTCACCCGCAACGGCAATTACCCCTATTGCGACGTGATGGTGCTGCCGAGCTATTCGACCGCCAAGTCGATCGGCGGCGCACTCGGCCTGATGCGCCTGGAGCAGCTCTATCCCGGCGCACGCAATGGGGTGCTGCGCGACTATGTCTCGCAATGCCAGAACGCCCAGTGGTCCACCGAGACAATGGAACACGCGCTGGACATGACCACAGGCAACTACACCTCTGCGGTCTATATGGCCGACGAGGGAGGCACCACGCAGACCAATTTCTTTCTCGGCACCACACATGCCAGCCGCATAGGTACGGCATGTACCGGCTACACGAACAAGGTCGCACCCGGCAACACCTGGGTGTATCACTCGTCCGATACCTACGTACTGGGCACTGCGATGAACGCCTACTTCCGCGCCCAGCCGGGACACGCCGCGCATGATTTCTACGGAAACCTGATCGTCCCCGACGTGTGGGACGGACTGCATCTGAGCGGCACCATCAACAGCACGCGCCGAACCTACGACGCCGCGGCGCAGCCCTTCACCGCCTACGGCTTGTTCTATCACCATGACGACATCGCCCGCATCGCGCGCTTCATGGACGAACAGAACGGCCAGATTGCCGGCGCACAGATACTCAACACCGGCATGCTCAACGCGGCGCTGCAGCGCACACCTGCCGATCCCGGCAAAACCCTGCCCTCGCCGTATACCTACATTCGCTACAACAACGGATTCTGGGCCAGCAACCTCGGCTCGTCCATCGGCTGCAGCACGGCGCGCTACGTGCCCTTCATGTCCGGCTTCGGTGGCATTTCCGTGCTGTTGCTGCCCAACGACACCGTCTACTACTCCTTCATGGACGACGGCACCACCGATTGGACCACGGCAGCGGTGGAAGCAGATCGGATCCGGGATTACTGCAACTAAGTATCCTCTGAACAAGTTCTGAGCCGCGATAGCCCCCTGAGTCAGGGGACCATCGCGGCGCTGTTCGTGTTCAGAGACACCTTGCGTTCGCCCGAATCAAGGGCTCGGGTTCAAGACGCGCCTGCACTCCGGCAAACGACCTGGTCACCGGCAAACTGGCACTAGGCGAACGAAGCATCTGGCTCTATAACCAACATCGAATCGCGCGCACGCTTGCGCCATTTGGGAGATTGGCATGAGCAGCAATACCGATTTGCTTCAACGCCGCGATGCGGCGGTCCCGCGTGGCGTGGCGACCGCGATGCAGGTGTTTGCGGACCGCACGGACAATGCCGAGCTATGGGATGTGGAGGGACGGCGTTTCGTCGATTTCTGCGGCGGCATCGCCGTGCTGAACGTCGGGCATCGACATCCACGGGTGATGGCAGCGGTGCAGGCCCAGCTGCAGCGCTATACACACACGGCATTTCAGGTCACGGCCTACGAACCCTACATCGCGCTGGCGGAACGGTTGAATGCATTGGCTCCGATCAAAGGACCGGTGAAATCAATTCTGTTTTCCACCGGCGCCGAGGCCGTGGAGAACGCGATCAAGATTGCGCGTGCAGCAACCAGGCGTTCAGCTGTCGTGGCGTTTACTGGCGGCTTTCATGGCCGTACCTTCATGGCAATGGCATTGACCGGAAAAACCGCGCCGTACAAACGCGGCTTCGGGCCGATGCCGGCCGAGGTGTATCACCTGCCTTTTCCGGCCGCGCATTTCGGCATCAGCGTCGAGGACAGTCTGCAGTCGCTGGAGCGGCTGTTCAAGTCCGATGTGGCAGCCGATACGGTAGCTGCGATCATCATCGAGCCGGTGCAGGGCGAAGGCGGTTTTCTACCGGCGCCCGCTTCGCTGCTCACCGGATTGCGCGATATCTGCGATCGTCATGGCATGGTGCTGATCGCCGATGAGATCCAGTCAGGATTTGCGCGCACCGGCAAGATGTTTGGCATCGAGCATTCGGGTGTCGAGCCTGACCTGATGACCGTGGCCAAGTCACTCGGCGGCGGCTTTCCATTATCCGGCGTGATCGGACGCGCAGCGTTGATGGATGCTGTCGAACCCGGCGGTCTCGGCGGCACCTATGCAGGGTCGCCGATCGCCTGCGCTGCGGCGCTCGCCGTGCTGGATGTGATCGACGACGAGCGATTGCTGGATCGTGCCAATATTCTCGGCGAGCGCGTCGTCGCGCGTCTGCATAGTTTCGCTACCCGCGGCGATCTGCGACCGATCGGGCATATTCGCGCGCTGGGCGCGATGATTGCATTCGATTTGCTGAGCGCGCGTGGCGGTGACGATGTCGATCCGGCAGCGACGCAGGCCGTGGTCAAGCGCGCGCATGCGCTGGGTCTGATCCTGCTCGGCTGCGGCAGTCAGGGAGAGGCGATACGGCTGCTGTTTCCGCTGACGATTTCCGACGCGGTGCTCGCCGAAGGCATGGTCTTGCTGGAACAGGCACTGCATCTCGACGCATGAAGCGCGATACCCGTTCCCGCGATGATCTCAATATCGTGCTGGATACGGCCAGCGCGCTGGGCCTGCAACACCAGTTGCGGCAGAAGCTGATCGATGCCATTCATCGTGGAGTGTTGCGGCCGGGGCGACGTCTGCCGTCGTCGCGCAAGCTCGCCGAGCGTATCGGCGTTTGCCGCAATACCGTTTCGCTGGCGTACGACGCACTGCTGGCCGAGAATCATCTGGTCAGCCGCGCACGCAGCGGCATCTTCGTGGCGTCGGATATGGCGAGTGGACGCATCGCCGCGAGCGCACGCAATCTCGGCCCGACATCCAGACTGATCGCAGGGTTGCCGGCGCCCGTCGAAGATACTGGCTTTCGCTGCCCGCAGAACTGGCACCAGTATCCGTTTCCGTTCCTGGATGGTCGCATCACACCGGAATTGCTGCCATTGCCGGAATGGCGCGAAGCGATGCGCCTGGCCTGTTCGCGGCACGAGGCATTGAGCTGGAATCTCGGCACTGGCGATGGCGACGATGCGATGCTGCTGGAGGAAATGCGCAGCAAGATCTTGCCCGTTCGCGGCATCGATGCCGCGCCCGACGAGCTGTTGATGACGTTGTCGGCTCGGCAAGCGCTGCAATTGGTCTGCGAGTTGTTGGTTCGCCGCGGCGTGCCGGTGCTGCTGGAAGAACCTTGCGATGTCGAATTGCATCGGCGCCTACGTGAACGCCAAGCCGATGTCTCGATGCTCGATCCGACCCTCGGCAAACCTCTGCCCGGTGCGGCGATCGTGGTCAGCAGCTCGCATCGATCGCATGACGCTCAGTCGGCATGGCCGCGGCAATTGCTGGCTGCGGTGGCCGCAGCGGATGGCATTCTGATCGAGCACGACATGCCGCCGAGCACCCGCGATGGCGGCAAACTTTTGCCGGCCCTGCATGCGATTGATCACGATGGCCGTGTCGTCTACATCAGCAGCCCGGCAGCGGTGGTCGCCTGCGGTGAACCGCCTGGGGTAATTGTTGCCGATGCAGCCCTCGTCGAACGGCTGCGACAACTGCGCCGCAATCAGGGCACCGGCCCGTCACCGATCTCGCAACGCGCCTGGGCCTACTTCATCGGACTTGGGCACTACTCCGCAACGCTGGCACGTTCCAGCCGGGTACTGGAAGGACGTCGACGCGCCTTGCGGGATGCGTTGAATCACTACTTGCACGAGTTCGTCAGTATCGAAACCACGCCGGGCGCCAGTGCGTACTGGGTCAGCCTTGCTGCGTCCATCGACGCCAGGGAGCTGGTGCAGCGTGCTGCCGCCAATGGTGTGCTGCTCGAAACGGCGCGTATGAGTGGCGGCCGCGAAGCCATTTGCATGGGTGTGACCAGTCTGATCGAAAGCCAGATTCGCGCCGGTGTGCATGTACTGTCGCGATTGGTTCGCGGCCAGCTCGCGCCCGGCTCAAGACGTATCGAAGACGCTGCCGTAGCACCATTGAGCGGCCGCGCGCTCTCTAAAACCATGGCCGGCGCGACCCTGCTCTACAACACCGTGTACGGTGAACCCTGCACGCTGGAAATCCGCAAGAACGGCGAACTGGTCGGCACCGCCGGTTACGCCAATGAGGACTGCGATCGCGGCCATTGGTGGATCGAGGAAGATCGCTGGTATCGGCAATGGACGCAGTGGGCATACGGTGAAGTCGCCAGCTATGCCGTGGTGATCGAGAACGATCAGCTGCGTTGGTACGGCAGCGATGGACTGTTGGCCGATACGGCTGTGATTATCCGGCCGGCGCGCTCGGCGGCGAAATCGAAGGGAGGTACTTCATCCTGAAGCGACAGTTGCAGTAGTGATCGCAACTGGCCCTAACGCCGACTGGCAACTGGCACTCAATAAGCCCGGCATCGCTCGCTAACGTCGTCGCATTGGCCACTGCGTGGGAATGCGACTTGGGCACACCAGAAAAATTCGCAAGACCTGGATTCGGTATCGCCGGTCTGCAGTTGGCGTTGACGCCGGGCGACAATCTCGAGCGCATCGCGGGCGAAATCGCCTCGGTAATCAAGCGCTTTCCCTGGGTCAGGATGGTGGTGGCCGGAGAGTTGTGCGGCTTTGGTGCCAGCACCGCTTTCGCGCAGTGCCTGCCCGGCGCAGCGGAGACGTTCTTCTGCGAAGTCGCGCGTCGACATGGACTGTGGCTGCTGCCCGGATCGCTCTATGAGCAGCGCGATGGCGCGATTTACAACACGACCCCGGTGATCAATCCGCGGGGTGACGTCATCGGCCGCTATCGCAAGATGTTTCCGTTCCTGCCCTATGAGCGCGGCGTTGCCGCCGGCAGCGAGGCGCTGGTGTTCGATGTGCCCGAGGTCGGACGCTTCGGGGTGTCGATCTGCTACGACATGTGGTTTCCGGAAACCACGCGGTCCCTGTGCAGCCTGGGCGCCGAAGTGATCCTGCATCCGACCATGACCAACACCATCGATCGGGATGTCGAGATCGCCATCGTACGCGCCAGTGCCGCCACCAATCAGTGCTATTTCGTCGACGTAAACGTTGCCGGTGAGCTGGGCTTCGGCAGATCGGTGATTTGCGGGCCAGGCGGCGAAGTGATTCACCAGGCCGGCAGCGGTCGTGAGGTGATGGCCGTCGACATCGATTTCGCTTATCTGCGCCGCTGCCGACAGCTCGGCTGGCAAAACCTGGGCCAGACGCTGAAGAGTTTTCGCGACAGCAGCGCGGTCTACCCGGCCTATGGCGCCGGAGTGGCACCGTCCGCTGCGTTGCAGGCGCTTGGCCCTCTTGGGCTGCCGCACCGCGAATGACGGCATTGTTTTCTGAACCCAGTTCGGCTATCCCAATCCAAGGGGCACGACCATGAGCACACATCGCAATCCTCACACTCTCTCCACCACACCACGCTTTCGCCGCACGCTGCTCACGGTGGCGGTGCTGGCGGGACTGGTGGCCCAGGCACAGACCTGCGCACAGGAAGCTGCAGCCGCAGAAGAAAAGGATGAGGCCACCGAACTCGACAAGATCACGGTGACCGCGCAGGGCCGCGAGCAGGACATTCTTGCAGTGCCGTACAACATCAGCGCAGTATCCGGCGATGCCATCGAACAGAACAATGTTCTGGATACCGCCGAGCTGATGCGCAGCATTCCCGGTGTCGGCGTGGTGGACCGCGGCGCGCGCAATTCCAGCGTAGTCAGCGGCATCCGCATTCGCGGTCTGAATGTCGACAGCTCTGCGCTCGGCGACTATGCCGTGTCGGCCGCTTCGACAGTGGCGACGTATGTCGACAAGACACCTCTGTTCGCCAATTTCCTGCTCTCCGATATCGATCGCGTGGAAGTGTTGCGCGGCCCGCAAGGCACCTTGTACGGATCCGGCGCGCTCGGCGGCGCGGTGCGTTTCATCCTGCGCCAGCCCGATCTGGAAACGCAGAGTGGCCGCGTCAGCCTGAGCGGCTCCAGCGTCGACGAATCCGGCAGCATCGGCTCATCCGGCTCGCTGAGCTACAACCTCCCGGTATCCAGCACAGTCGCGTTGCGATTCAACGGCACCGTCAACGACTATCCCGGTGCCACCGACTATCGCAACGTGTATGTGCTCGATGCCCACGGTCTACCCGTTGCGCCCGACGGTGTGCTGGAAACGGCAGCCAGTTACGAAAACAGGAAGGATGCCGACTTCGTCGAGCAGGCCTACGGCCGCGGCTCACTGCTGTGGCAACCGAACGATACCTTCGACCTGACGCTCAGCTACATGGCGCAGGCGGACCGCTTTGGCGGTCGTCGCGGCACCAGCCTGGGAAGCGATGGCTTCGGTAATCCGTACGGCGATCTTGAAGTCGGCTCGGTGCAGTTGGAGCCAGCAGCGCGCCACGTCAATCTGACCAGCCTGGAAGCCACTATCGATCTTGGCTTCGCAACACTCACCTCCAGCAGCTCCGACTACAACCACGAAGGCGACATCGTCAGCGAGAACACCGGCTTCTATGCGCAGAACGGTTGGCTGGCGGCGTTCTATTACAACTACCCGCGACCGATGGCCTCGGCGGTGCGCAGTTATGGCGATCGCGCCTTCACCCAGGAGCTGCGGCTGACGTCGAACCGCGGCGAGGGCTTTGATTACGTTGTCGGTGCCTACTATCAGGATCAGAAGCGCTATGCCACGCAGGACAGCTATCTGCGCGGATTCAAGCAATGGTGGGACGCAGCCTATCCGGCCTATGCGGCGGCCGTGGTCAGTGATCGCGACTATCTCTATCGACAGGACGAACACTTCAAAGAGACGGCGGTGTATGGCGAGCTGACCTGGTATGCGAGCGACACCCTGCAGTTCACCGGCGGCTTTCGCCTGTTCCGCGATACAGCGGTGACCGATGTGGCGCAGACCACCGGGCTTTACTCGTCGATCATCGCCAGTTCAAACTCGCATGGCGACGAAAACGAAACCGATTCGCTGTTCAAGGGCAATCTCTCCTGGTTCTTTGCGCCCAGCCATCAGCTGTATGCCACGATTTCCGAGGGCTATCGCCGCGGTGGCACCAATGGCACACCAACGACCGGCCCATTTGCCGAAGACAGCGCCTGGACCACCTACGATTCCGATACGGTGTTGAACCATGAGATAGGTATCAAGGGCAGTGCCGGCACGCTGACCTACAACGCCGATCTGTTTTATGTCGATTGGAAGAACCCACAGGTCAACAGTGCTACCACCAACTGGGGCTTCTTCGCTGTGCAGAACGCCGATGCGGCGAGTACACGCGGCGTCGAACTGGAACTGGCTGGCAGCATCGGCGAGGGCTTCAGCTATGGGCTTGGCTACACCTACACCGATGCGCAACTGGATACCGACGCCGTGGCCGCGGATGGTGCGTATGTGTATGGTCTGGACGGCACCCGATTGCCCGGTGCGCCCGAACACCGCTTCAATGCGTCCGGCAGCTACGGCATTCCATTCGGCAACGCGCTGCTGACATTTCGCGGTGATATCTACTACCAGTCCGAGACCGAGAATGCGCTGAGCCTGAGTCCACGGTTCAAGTACACGTTGGACAGCTTCAGTCTGCTGAATCTTTCCGCCACCTATGCGATCGATGCCTGGGACATGACGCTGTGGCTGAAGAACGTGACCGATACGGACGGCGTCACTGGCGTATACACGACGCAGTATATGGGCACCTCGCCAGAGCAGAACTATTTTGGCAACGGGTCCAAGGCATTGGTGACGCTGCCGCGTACATTGGGGCTGACGCTGAGCTATCGTTTCTGATATCGAGCTGAAGCGACGACGGCAACCCCCAGGATGAACGCGCAGTTGCAGAACGAAGACAGCCAACTTCGCCGCATCGAAGATCAGTTGCGTCGTGGCGATCTGGTCGGCGCCGAAGAAGCTGCGCGCGCATTGCTTCGCACCACGCCGGACAGCATGTACGGACTGGTGCTGCTCGGGCACACGTTGCGCCAGCGCGGCGATACCGATGCGGCAATGCACGCTGCGCAACGCGCTGCTCTGCGGTCACCGGGGCATGCCGCACCCCGCATGCTGCAGATTGACGTGCTGCAACAGCAAGGCAACATCGCTGCCTGCATCGCCAAGTTGAGTAGCCTCGCTGCCGCAAGCGATGCCGGTCCGGCGGCGTTGCTGCAGGATATCGCGCAGCACTTCACCGCTCTGGGGCTGCATGCCGAGGCCGAGCGCAGCTATGCGCGCGCCATGGCACTGCAGCCCGGTAATGCGGCCTATATCTACAATCATGCCACCGCGCTGATTGCGCTGGGCCGGCTGGTCACCGCCGAGACAGCGCTGGATCAAGTCATCGCGCTCAAGCCCGAAGACAGCGACGCCTGGTACAACCGCGCCACGCTGCGCAAGCAGACACCGCAACGCAATCACATCACGGAGATCGAACAGCAAATCACGCGACTGGCAGCGAGCGCGAACGGCGAAGTTGCGCTCTGCTACGCGCTCGCCAAAGAGCTTGAGGACGTGGGCGAGGATGCGCGCTCGTTCGCCGCGTTGAAGCGCGGTGCCGACGCGCGCCGCCGTGCGCTGCGCTATCGCGTTGAAGACGACTTGGACACCATGCAACAGATCGCCGCTGCATTCACCGCCGATTGCATGGCACGGCCACACCGGGGATACAGCGACGCCCGCCCGCTGTTTGTGGTTGGCCTGCCGCGCAGTGGCACGACCCTGGTCGACCGCATCCTCAGTTCGCACAGCGCCATCCGCAGCCGCGGCGAAACCAGCGATCTGGCGCTCGCGCTGATGCACACCGCGGGCCATACCACGAGCAAGCGCGAACTGGTGCAGCGCTCGACGTCATTGGATTTCTCCGCGCTCGGTAAACGCTACTGCGCACATCTGGCCACCACACCGGCGCAGCGTCAGATCGACAAGACGCCGATCAATTTTCTGTATCTCGGCCTGATCGCCAAGGCGCTGCCGAATGCACGCATCGTGCATCTGCGACGGCAACCCATGGACGTCTGCTATGCGATGTACAAAACGCTGTTCCGCATGGCCTATCCGTTTTCCTACGATCTGAATGACCTGGCGCGCTACTGGCTGGGCTACCATCAGTTGATGAATCACTGGCGAGCGCTGCTGCCCGCAGAGCGATTTCTCGAGATCGATTACGAGGATCTGGTGCAAAACCAGGAATTCGTCAGCCGCCGATTGATTGCGCATGCCGGACTGCCCTGGGAAGACGCTTGCCTGAGCTTTGAACGCAATCCAGAACCCTCTTTGACTGCCAGCGCTGCGCAGGTGCGCCAGCCGATATACCGATCTTCCGTCGCACTGTGGCGACGGCATGCCGATGCGCTGAAGCCCTTGAGCGACCAGTTGTGTGCCGCGGGCATCGACGTGGATGGCAATGCTTGTGGCTTGCCTGCATGAGCCGGATCGAAGCAACACCCGCCGCGCCGACCGCTGCGCCGCCACACAGTTCCAGCGACAGCCTGTGGCTGTATGCGCTGTTTGCGCTGCTGGCCACGGCAGGTTTCTTCTACGTCAACATCATGGCGGCCATCGTCGATGGCCTGGTGACCGGGCTGGGCTTCAGCAACGCCCAGGCCGGCATTGTCGGGTCGGCAAATATCTATGGCGCCAGTGTCGGCAGCCTGATCGCAGTCTTCATCGTTCGCCACCTGCCCTGGCGACGCACTTTGTTCGTATTGCTGTGCCTGCTGCTCTGCATCGATCTGATATCCATCGCCATTGAGCGGGTGACATTGCTTACGGTGGTACGTGCCCTGCATGGACTGATCGGCGGCATGGCGGTCGGCGTCACCTATTCGGCAATGGCACGCACGCGGTCACCGGACCGCGCCTTCGGCGTGTTGCTGCTGATGCAGTTCGGACTGGGCGGGCTGGGCGTGATGATTCTGCCTGGGCTGGTGCCCGAATACGGCGCGCGCGTGCTGTTTCTGGTGCTTGCCGGCGTCACCACGGCGGCACTGCTGGCGACCTTCGCGATTCCGCCGATCGATGCTCGGGAGAAAACGCAGCAAAAGACGACATATCCGCCGCTGCAACGGCGCAGTCTGCTGACCGCGGGCTTCACGCTGCTGGCGCTGTTTCTGTTTCAGGGCGGCAACATGGCGCTTGCTGCCTTCATCATCGGACTGGGCGAGCACTATGGCCTGCAGCGCGATTTCATCAGCCAGGCGCTGGGTTGGGCCACCTGGATCGGTGCGGTGGGCGCGATACTGGTGATCGCGCTGGGCACGCGCATGGGTCGCACGCTCCCCCTTCTGGTCGCGCTGCTGCTTACGCTGATCGGCAACGCCGGATTCTGGTGGAGCGCGAACCAGGCCCTGTTTTTCGCCGCTAATATCGGCACCGCCATCACCTGGTCGTTCGTCGTGCCGTATCTGTTCGGCATGCTGTCGCGGCTGGATCCCTCCGGACGTCTGGCGACGCTGGGAGGATTCCTGTCGAAACTCGGGCTGGCATCCGGCCCACTCGCAGCAGGAATGTTGCTGCACTCGGGAAATTATCGCCTGCTGATCGGTATTTCGGTGGCAGCGCTGGCACTGTCGGCAATCGCAGCGTTGATCGCGGCAAGACGCTCGGACCAAATGGAGTATGCGACATGACTGCAGCAGCGACACCGGCTGTCACCCCGCTTGAGTTGACGGATCCTGATCTGCTGCGCATGCAATGCCTGATCGATGGTCTTTGGTGCCATGCCGATTCCGCTGCGACGCGAAATGTGGTCAATCCGGCCAGTGGCGTCTGTCTGGGCACAGTGCCGGATGTGACCGCCGCTGAAACCCGGCGCGCGATCGATGCAGCGGCTTCCGCGTTGCCTGCATGGGCAGGTCATACCGCCAAGGAACGCGCCAGGATCCTGCGGCATATCGGCGAACTCATGCTGCAGCACCAGGACGATCTGGCGCGTCTGATGACGGCCGAACAGGGCAAGCCGCTGGCCGAGGCGCGCGGCGAGATCGCCTACTCGGCGTCGTTCTTCGAGTGGTTCGCCGAAGAGGCCAAGCGCATCTACGGCGACGTCATTCCCGCGCATGCCACCGACAAGCGTATTCTCGTTCTGCGCCAGCCGATCGGCGTGGTGGTGGCGATCACGCCATGGAATTTTCCGTCCGCAATGTTGGCGCGCAAGATCGCGCCGGCGCTCGCCGCGGGTTGCACGATGGTCTGCAAGCCGGCGCTGCAGACACCGTATTCGGCGCTGGCAATCGCCGTGCTGGCCGAACGCGCAGGGCTGCCACCTGGCGTGCTGAACATCGTCACCAGCGGCAATGCCGCCGCGATCGGTGCCGAAATGACCGCGCATCCCAAGGTACGCAAACTCAGCTTTACCGGTTCCACTGCGATCGGCAAACAGCTGATGAAGCAATGCGCCGAGGGCATGAAGCGCGTATCGCTGGAACTCGGCGGCAATGCGCCCTTCATCGTATTCGCCGACGCCGATCTCGATGCCGCAGTGGAAGGTGCGATCGCCAGCAAATTTCGCAACACCGGGCAAACCTGCGTCTGCGCCAATCGCCTGTTGGTCGAGGATGCGGTCTACGACAAATTTGCCGGGAAGCTAGCACAGGCGGTGGCAAAGCTGCGCGTCGGCAATGGCCTGTCGGCGGTCACCGAACAGGGTCCGTTGATCGATGACAAGGCGCTCGCAAAAGTCGAGGAACATATCGGCGACGCCACAGCCAAAGGCGCGCGCATCGTGCTGGGCGGCAAACGCCATGCGTTGGGCGGAACTTTTTTCGAACCCACGATACTGCTGGATGTGGATGCCAGCATGACGATTGCCCATGAAGAAACCTTTGGCCCGGTGGCACCGCTGCTTCGTTTCAAGACCGAAGCCGAGGCCATCGCCATGGCAAACGCAACGGAGTTCGGTCTGGCCGGATACTTCTACACCCGCGATCTGGCACGAAGCTGGCGCGTGGCCGAAGCGTTGGAATGCGGCATTATCGGGATCAACACAGGGCTGATCTCGACCGAAGTGGCGCCGTTTGGCGGCATCAAGCAATCCGGCGTTGGCCGCGAGGGATCACGTTATGGCGTGCTCGACTACACTGAAATGAAGTACACCTGTATCGGCGGCATCTGAAACGCCGCAGCGGCGCGACAGGCACCGCGAGGCGTTTGCTCTGGAACTTTCGAATGTGTTTAGAACCGCAGGTTATGTGCCGATAGCGGTAAGGTGCTATCACCGGCAGCCGCGGCGCCAGCACATGCAGTACTGTGTGCCGCTGCCTGTGCCAGGTCGAACCACTGCCGTGATCGAGTTCCAGAAAATCCAGAAAATCTTCCCCTCGCCCAGAGGCGATTTTACCGCCCTGCATCCGCTCGATCTGCGCATCGAGGCGGGCGAGGTGTTCGGCGTGGTCGGTCATTCCGGCGCCGGCAAGTCGACATTGATCCGGTTGATCAATCGATTGGAGAAAGCCAGCGGTGGGCGGCTTCTGATCGATGGCGAGGACGTCACGCGCCTGGACGATGACGCACTGCGCGCATTGCGCCGGCGCATTGGCATGATCTTCCAGCACTTCAACCTGCTGTCGTCCAAGACCGTCGCCGACAATATCGCCTTCCCGCTGCAGCTTGCCGGTATCGAACGCGGCGAGATCGCCAAACGCGTCGATGAACTGCTGGAACGGGTGGGGCTGACCGAATTTGCCCGCCGCTATCCCGCGCAATTGTCCGGCGGCCAGAAGCAGCGCGTCGGCATCGCGCGTGCATTGGCGACACGACCGAAGATTCTGTTGTGCGATGAAGCCACCAGCGCACTCGATCCGCAGACCACGGCCTCGGTGCTGCATCTGCTCGACGAGATCAATCGCGAGCTGGGCCTGACCATCGTGCTGATCACCCACGAGATGGATGTGATCCGCCGCATCTGCGACCGCGTCGCGGTGTTGGACGCCGGACATCTGGTGGAAAGCGGCCCGGTGACCGAAGTCTTTCTGCATCCGCAGCACGCCACCACGCGCCGCTTCGTCTCGGAAGCCGAGCATGTCGATGAGGGCGCGCTGCACCGCGATTTCGAATCGGTGCACGGACGTATACTGCGGCTGACCTTTCTCGGCAACGATACCTACCAGCCGCTGCTCGGCCGCATCGCGCGCGAGACCGGCGTCGACTACAACATCCTGACTGGGCGCATCGACCGCATCAAGGCCGTGCCGTATGGTCAACTGACTGTGGCCCTGGTCGGCGGCGATATCGATGCGGCGCAGGCCAGTCTCGCCGCGGCCCGCGTGCATGTGCAGGAGCTGCGCCGATGACCAGCCATCTCGACGCTGCCAAGTGGTCGGAAATCGCACTGGCGACCGGTGATACGTTACTGATGCTGGCAGGCTCGCTGCCATTAACGTTGCTGATTGGACTGCCACTGGGTGTACTGCTGTTTCTTACCGGGCCCCGCCAAATCGGACACAAACCGGTGCTGCATGGTGCGCTGGCCTTCGTCGTCAATCTGCTGCGCTCGGTTCCCTTCATCATTCTGATGATTGCGATGATTCCGCTGACGCTCGCGGTGATGGGCACATCGCTGGGCGTGCGCGGCGCGATTCTGCCGCTGGTCGTTGGCGCCGCGCCGTTCTATGCGCGCCTGGTGGAGACTGCTTTGCGCGAAGTCGATCGAGGTGTGATCGAGGCCAGCCTGGCGATGGGCGCCACCACGCGGCAACTGGTATGGCGCGTGCTGCTGCCCGAAGCGCTGCCAGGTTTGATCGCCGGCGCCACCGTCACCACCATCGCATTGATCGGCTTCACCGCTATGGGTGGCGCGATCGGCTCGGGCGGCCTGGGCGATCTCGCCTACCGTGACGGCTATCTGCGTTCGCATACCGACGTAGCGGTGGTCACCGTCGCCCTGCTGCTGATCCTGGTGCAACTGCTGCAAACCCTCGGCGATCGCTGGGTGGCGCGCATCAGTCGCCGATGATTGCGCGTCGTAGGCTGAGGGTGAGCGAAGCGAACCCCA
>JANMUE010000327.1:0-1257 GCA_031391205.1 Lysobacterales bacterium
CGGGCAGACACATAGGTCTGCCCCTACAGTATAGAAGCACAATTCATTGCGCCCGCTGACTACGGCAAGGCATCGACCTCGTCTTTTTCTTCCTGCGGCGGCATCAGATCAACAGCGCTCAATTTAAGTTCCAGCGCCATCGCGCCGGCCACATAAATCGACGAGTAAGTACCCACCAAAATACCGATGGTCAGCGCCCAGGAGAATCCCTTGAGCGTTTCACCACCCATCAGCAACAACACGATCACCACCAACAACGTGGCGCCGGAGGTAATCACCGTGCGCGATAGCGTTTGATTGATGGAGGCATCCAGCACTTCCTCGGAAGTAGCACGTCGCATGATGTGGAAGTTATCGCGCACGCGATCAAACACCACCACGGTATCGTTTAGCGAATAACCGATCACCGCCAGAATCGCCGCCAATACCGACAGATCAAAGGTGAGTTGCGTGGCGGCAAAAAAGCCCAGGATGATAATCGGGTCATGCAAGGTCGCCACCACGGCGCTGACGCCCATCTTCCATTGGAAACGCACCCAGGTGTAGATGCCGACCAGGATAAAGGTCAGCATCACCGCCAAGCCGCCTTGATTGGTCAGTTCTTCACCAATCTGCGGCCCCACCACTTCGGAACTGCGCAATTGCACACCGGGCGCAATACCTTGCAGGATTTCCGTTACTTCGCGGCTGACGACATTCACATCCTGATTGTCTTCCGGCAGCAGGCGCACCATCACATCGGTGGGACTGCCGAAGGTGGTGACGCTGGCCTCGTGCCCGGCCTTCTCCAACGCCGCTCGTGTTTCTTCGATGTTGGCCACCTGCGGATAGGTAAACTGCAACACCACGCCACCAGTGAAGTCGATGCCGAGATTCAACCCACGCAGCACCAGCAAGGCAATCGACGCAAGGATGGCCGCGCTAGACACGCCGTACCACATACGGCGCGTGTGCATGAAGGGGTAGGTGGTGACCTTGTGGAAAAATTCCATGCGCTTATCCCCTTAAATCGACAGATGATCAATCTTGCGCCTACGGCCCCACACGAAGTGGACCAACGCGCGGCTGCCCACCACCGAGGTGAACAGCGAGGTGAGAATACCCAGCGTCATGACGATGGCGAAGCTCTTGATGGTGCCGGTGCCGAAGGCATACAGCACCACGCCGGCAATCAACGTCGTTACGTTGGAGTCGGCAATGGTGGCAAAAGCCTTTTCAAAACCGGAGTTGATCGCCGCCATGGGCGACATACCGGTG